>JASJCV010000005.1 GCA_030065275.1 Desulfobacterales bacterium
GTGGCGCACCACAGGTTGGCCTGGCCGCAGGTCATGTCGAGGAAATCTTCCCAAGCTTCGGATTCGAGGTGCTTGAGCTCTTTCTTGTCCATGGTCTTGCCAAGCTCGGCCAGCGCGGTCACGGTGTCCATGATGATGGGACCGCGGCCTTCCTTCATCTCGACCAGCATCAGGTGGTTACGCAGACAGGTCGGGGTGATGGCGGCCGTGCCGTAAGGTGCATATTTCTCGAGCTCGGCCTTGGCGGCATCGCTGCCGGCATAGGGTTCGCCCAGACCGTTGAGGGTTTTGGCCTTGAACAGCAGGAACCAGGCACCGACCGGGCCGTAACCGTCTTTGAAACGGGCCGGGGTGAAACGGTTTTCCATCATGGTCAGCTCGGCGCCGACCTTCATGCACATGGTGTAGGTGGAACCGGCGTTCCATACCGGATACCAGGCACGACCCTTGCCTTCACCCACCGAACGCGGCTGGTAGATATTGACCGCGCCGCCGCAGGCGACCATCATGGTCTTGCACTTGATGATGAAAACCTTGTTTTCGCGGACCGAGAAACCAACGGCGCCGGCGATCTGATTTTCCTCGTTGGCGTCCAGGAGCAGCTCGACGATGAAGCAGCGTTCCAGAATGTTGTCTTCACCGATGGCCAGCTTGCCGGCCTCGGCCACAATGCGCTTGTAGGATTCGCCGTTGATCATGATCTGCCATTTACCGGTGCGGACCGGCTGGGCGCCGGATTTCAGGGTGCCCATCTTCTGGCCTTTTTTACCGTCGAGGTTTTTGCCGTCGTCGGTCTTCTTCCAGATCGGCAGACCCCATTCTTCGAACAGATGGACGGAGTCGTCCACGTGGCAACCCAGGTCGAAGATCAGGTCTTCGCGCACCAGGCCCATCAGGTCGTTGCGAACCATGCGCACGTAGTCTTCGGGCGCGTTTTCGCCGACGTAAGTGTTGATGGCGGACAGGCCCTGGGCCACGGCGCCGGAGCGCTCCATGGCGGCTTTGTCGACCAGCAGGACGCTCTGATCGTCGCCCAACCATTTATGGACCTCAAAGGCCGTTCCGCAGGCCGCCATACCACCGCCCACGATCAGAATGTCAACTTCACGCTCCTCGACTTCCGGGTCCCGTACGGCTTTGAGTTCGCCAGTGGGTACATTCGGTAATGCCATATTGCTACCTCCTTAAAGTATAGATTCAGATTTTTTTGACAGGGGATACCAATCTCAATGACTAAACTTTCGGCGTCGGGATAACGTAGCCGTCGGCTTCTTGGGTGCTCAGCAGACCGCTTTCGAGGTCTTTACCCTTGAGATCGGTATAGGCATTGGCACCACCTTCAGGGGTGGTCCGGATGGGGAACTTGAAGCGTTTCACAACGCCGTTGCGGAACTTGCAGGTCCACATGACGTCTTCGGTACCCATCATGGGCATGATGCTGCTTCCCAGCGGCACGAAGTCGGCATAGCCGCGCACTTCAATGGCCTGGGTCGGGCAGATTTTTACGCAGGAAAAGCATTCCCAGCACTGATCCGGTTCCTGGTTGTACGCTTTCATGGCGTTTGGATCCAGAACCATCAAATCGTTGGGGCAAATGTACATGCAGGCCGTCTTGTCGCCACCCTTGCAGCCGTCACATTTCTCGTTGATCACATAACTTGGCATGTAAAAATCCTCCTAAAGTTGAGTCGTGTGGTTAAACCAGCGGGTTCGCCGCCGGTCGTCGGGGTACAACCGTTGTCTATTACACCTCCCTTCCTCTTCATAATGTGGAAAGCGATCCTCTCCGGTGGTTCTATAGTTTCATAACAAACGGGGTAAGCCCCCGATGTGGTTTGGTTAAGCGCTGGTTGTGGCGGATTGAGATTGGCCGCATTGTTTCAAAATCTTCAAACATTTCAGGAGGATATAGTCTGAACGAGTTAGATTTAATACCATTCGCCACTGGGGTTGTCAAGAATTTTCGATCAGGGAAATCCTTAGACATTGGCGGGTTCGCGGCCGTTCAGGTCGATAAAACAAGATCTTGAAATGGCGTATCAATTTAACACCACATGTGGTATGAAGGCCCAGTTTTTTTAGCGTTCGCCCCTGCATGCGGACCCGTGCGGTGCGAACGGACCCAAACCGTGAAAAGGCCCCCAATTCGGATCGAGGAAACAACATGGAAACCGATTTTATCCCCCTCGAGCTGGATGACGAATTCCAGTTCGCCTGCTCTCCGGAGGTCCCCTGCTTCAACCAGTGCTGCCGGGACATCAACCAGTATCTCACACCCTACGATATCTACCGGCTCAAAAACCGACTGAAAATGACCTCGGGTGATTTTCTCAATAAACACACGGTTGAGCATATCGGCCCCCAGACCGGCCTGCCCATCGTCAGCCTCAAGGCGCTGCCCCAGGAGGACCTGCGCTGCCCCTTCGTGTCGGAGGAAGGCTGCCGGGTATACGAGGACCGGCCCGCCTCCTGCCGTACCTATCCGCTGGCCCGCGCGGTGAGCCAGTCGCGCGAAACCGGACAGCTGGTGGAAAACTACGCCCTCATGCAGGAGCCACACTGCGAGGGGTTCGGCCAGAAAAGGACGCAGACCGTGCGCGAATGGATCCAAGACCAGGAGATTGCGGAATACAACCGCTTCAACGACATGCTGATGACGATCATCAGCCTCAAGAACCAGCACAAACGCAGCCCGCTCGACCTGCGCGAGCAGCACCTCTTTCGACTCGCGCTCTACGATCTGGACGCCTTCAGGGACCATCTCGCCCAAAATGGGTTTCCGGAAGGACTCGACTTGGACGATAGCGGGCGGGAAGCCTTGCTAAAGGACGAACGCAAGCTGCTGGCCTTTGGCCATCGATGGCTGCAACTGATGCTTTTTGGGCCGGGCGTGACGCCCTGAAAAGGCGGCGACCCGGCGGGGTATGATCAATGGCGCAAGAAGAACGGGTGGCGCTGGTTCTGGGGGCCATTAAGGGCATCGGCAAGGCCATCGGCCTCGACCTGGCCCGACGCGGCATCCGGACCGCGCTCAACTATTTCGACTGGGAGGAATCCCTCCCCGCGATGCGGGCCGACTTCGAGGCCGTCGGCACACCGCATGCCGTCTTTCGCAATGATCTGACCGATTGCGCCGCCGCGGGCAGGCTGGTTCGCGACACCGTCCGGCACTTCGGGCGCCTCGACATCCTGATCAACAATATCGAACGCGGCGGCTGGCCCGTCGTCCATGGCCCCTACCGGCCAGCGCAGTGGGATCTCGAATTCAACACCACGCTGCGCGCCAAACAATGGGTTTTCGCGTCCGCCCTGCCATACCTCAAGACCGGCGGCCGCGGTTGCGCCATCAACATCTCTTCTGTCGCTGGACTGGTGGGCCGCAGCGGACCGGCCAGCCTGGTTTTTAACGACGGCTACGCCGCGGCCCAGCGGGGCATTCGTGCCCTGACCGAAACCTGGGCGCGTACGGCCGCCCCCGAGGTACGGGTCAACGAAATCATGTTGGGTCTGATGGCCACCCGCCACGGTCCGGAGACGCGCGGCTGGGGGCTGCTCACCCCCGAGCAGCGCCAGGCCCTGATCGACCACACCCTGGTGGGGCGCGTCGGTCGGCTGGATGACGTGACCCGAGCGGTCTGGTTCATCCTGAGCGAAGCGCCCTACATGACGGGAAGCGTTTTGCGCCTGGACGGCGGCTACGTGCTGGGGGGCGAATCGGTGGCCCCCATGCCGCCGGGGGTGGTCTGACGGGACGGTCCAAGCGGTTGCCCCCCAAGGCGGCCACCGGCGCCGGTCAGCGGGGCCGAATCCATTTCGACGGCAGATCCCATACCGATAGCTTGACCCACTCGAAGCCCAACCCCAATAGCGCCGCGTCGTCCCTCCTGATCTTGCGGATGCGTTCTTTTTTCACACGATAGCGCTTGAGGAACGAACTCTCAAACACGAAGCGGCGAAAGGCGTCCATATTATAGGTGGCCATGAAAGCCATCTTGGCCTTGGGGCCGTATGGGCCCTGCCCCCGCCAGGGGTCCTGGTGGAAAAGGGCCTTGATGGCCGCCCATCGGCGGGTCATGCGGTTGTAGACTTGGGCTTCCTGGTCATCGGCCCAGCTTTCGAGGGTCCAGTTTTCGTCCTCCTGCGACCCCAGGCAGAAATCCGGCGGCCGGAAGAAGCTGACGGTTTGGGGCTCGCCACCATCCGGCCCGAACATGAGGCCGTGTTCGACCGGAAACGTGCGGCAGGTGTCGGGGCGGTCCGCGTAGACGGCACAGCCGCTGTCATCCAGGAAGGGGCAGGTTTGCTCCGCGTCAGCGGCCATGCGCAGGAGGACTTCCGGGAAGTGGCTCCCCTCGCGCAGCACGATGTCGGTGTAACGGTCGAGAAAAACGTCGGCCGTCACCTGAAGCGCCTGCTTGAGACGAACAATGTCGTAGGGATAGAGAAAAAGGTTGAGGTTGCGGCAGCAGCGGTTGAAACAGCCGATGTCCGGATGGCAGCGGAACGCGAACGTCTCCCCCTTTTCCAGACGCCGGCCCTTGAGCGCGGCAATATCGTCGTTTTTGACCGTTTTCATCCCGTCGGCCCGCGCCTCCGCCCGCCCAAGGTGCCGCCGCGGCCGGCGGCCACCTCCCGCACGCCGGCAATGCCGCCCTCCATGGCCAGAATCATTTCGGCGACGGTCATGCCCAACGGGGCGCTGAAACCGGTCGCCTGCCGGACGGCCCGCTCCAGGCCGGCCAGCCGTTGATAAATGCCGGAGCGATCGAGCAGCCGGGGGGCGATCCGCCGGTACGCCTGCTCAAAAACATGGCATCCCGTTCCCTGAATCATGCCCCGGACCGGGTGATGCAGGATGTGCGGCAGCCCGTGCAAGCGGCAGATCATGGGGCGATAAGGGTACAGAATGCAGCGCCCGTCATGGTTGAGCGGGCACCAGTGACGGAAAGGATTGCCCTGGGATTCAGCCTCCTGCAGTGCCTTCAGGTAGCGGCGCGCGTCGGCGCCGACCCGGCGGCGATGGCCAGCCCCCAGGCCTTCGAACCCCTGGCGCAGGTAGGCGTATTCGATGAGGGTATGGTGCCGGAAGCGGGTCCGGCAGCAGTTGTCCTCGCAACCGCTGCACGTGAACCCGACATGGGCGGCCGCAGCGTCATACGCCGCGTCCATGCGCGCATAATCGGCGGCGATGCGATCGAACCAATCCGGCAGATGAAGCGGGAGGGTTCGGCAGGCGTCATTGAAGTCCATGGTCGTATCCGAACGGGGCTGCCGGTTCAGACCACCGGCGCCGGGAAAAAAATACGCCGGTAAACGGCCATGGCGTAGCGGTCGGTCATGCTGGCCAGCAGGTCGCAAACCAGGCGCTCCCGGGGCTGGTGGTGAAAACGGCAGCCATCCATGTCCATGGCCGCCAGTTCCACCTGCAAGGCCTGTTCGTCTTCGAAAAAGTGGCTGTAGAGATCCGAGAGGATCTTCTTGGCCTTGACGAATTCGTTGTGCACCCGTTGAGAGCGATAGACATTTTCATACAGGAACTGACGCAGCACCAGCATGGCGTCGTAGACCCCCTCACTCATTCGGATCACGGGTTCGCCCGTCATGGCCTGGCTGTTGGCGATCAAATCCCTGATCATCGTCGTGGCCCGGTCGGAATGGGTGCGCCCCAAAATGGCCAGGCAGGCCGAGGGCAGCTGATCCTCGTGCACGACGCCGCTGCGCACCGCATCGTCGAGGTCGTGATTAAGATAGGCCATGATGTCGGCAAACCGGACGATGCAGCCCTCCAACGTTACCGGCAGCTCCGCCGGGTCTTCGGGCAACACTTTCCCGAAGCCTTTTGAATGTTTGAGAATGCCGTCCCGAACCTCGAAAGTCAGATTGAGGCCGCGCCCGTTGTCCTCCAGAAAATCGACCACGCGCAGACTCTGCTCGTTATGGCGAAAATCCGGCGAATGAATCTCCTTGAGGGCGGTTTCACCGCCATGCCCGAACGGGGTATGGCCCAGGTCGTGCCCCAGCGCGATGGCCTCGGCCAAGTCTTCGTTCAGGAACATGGCCCGTGCGATATTGCGCGCAATCTGGGCCACTTCCAGGGTATGGGTCAGACGCGTGCGGTAGACGTCGCCCAGGGGATTGAGAAAAACCTGGGTTTTGTATTTCAGACGGCGGAAGGCATTCGAATAGACGATGCGGTCACGGTCGCGCTGAAAGGCGGTGCGGACCGGGCAGGCCGCTTCGACTTGCTCGCGCCCGCGACTGGCGGAGCTCAGACAGCCAAAGGGAGACATGAAGCGCTTCTCCCGCATTTCAAACTGCTCACGGATGGTTTCCGGAGCCGGCTTGCGGTCATCCCATTTCGTTCGCTTGGGTACCAATCTCAGGTTCATGGTTTACACCAATGGCAGCAGACGCTAATTTTATCCCATGCAGTCTTGCGCTGGGCACCTTGTCATCAAACGGCGCAGGCAGTCCCCCGCACCAACGTGGGATCATATCTGGCCCGGACAGCGCTTGTAAAGCACTAAAGCGGGTTGCAACAATATGGAGGGGCCGACATGGGGGGACATCACCTCATAATGGGGCAGCTGACGGATTGCGTCACCGGAAAGACGCTTGCGGATACCCATGATGAGCGCTATCGGCAGCGTATCGCCAACCTGCTCATGGAAGGCAGGGGCTATCCGCCGTCGGCGATCCATCCGCGCGTGCCGATCGATCTTCACGTCGATGCCCGCTCAGCACGCATACGGCTGGACTTCATCATCAGGCACGAAGGGCACGTGTTGCTGCTCGTCAAATACGGCCCGGGTTCGCTGGTCACACGGCACCAGATTGCCTACGCCGCGGCACGGACCCTGGCCTCATCCGTGGTGCCGTTCAGCATCGTCACCAACGGCGAAGACGCCCATTGGCTGGACAACGTACAACGCAAGCTGTTAGGCCAGGGCCTGGATGCCATCTGGGATTTCGGGACCCTGATCGAACGGGCGCGGACGCGCGCTTCGGTCGGCGTGACCTCGTGGCAGGCCGAGATGGCCGCCCGCATCTTATGGGCCTATGAAGTCGACGGACGCTGCCCATGCGACGACACGGTATGCGAACTTGAATCCTGAAAACCGAACATCTCCCCCGACAGAAAGCGCCCCATGAACCACGAAGACTACATGCGCATGGCGTTGAAGGAGGCCGAAAAGGCGATGGCGGCCGGCGAGTTCCCGGTTGGCTGCGTTCTCGTTCATGACGGCCGGATTGTGGCCCGCGGCGCCCGCCAGGCCAGCCAAATGGATCGCTGCAACGAACTGGATCATGCCGAGATGGTCGCCCTGCGACAGTTGGCCGACCAGGCCTGCACGGCGGCCCCGCGCGATATCAGCCTGTATTGCACCATGGAACCCTGTCTGATGTGTTTGGCGGCGCTCATCCTGGCCGGGATCGGTACGATCGTCTACGCCTATGAGGATGTCATGGGCGGCGGCACCGGCCTCGATTTCGAAGGACTGCCGCCACTCTACGCCCAGCGAAAGCCGCAGATCATCGGGGGGGTATTGCGCCGGGCCAGTCTCCGGCTGTTCCGGGAATTTTTCGCCAACGGTCGGAATGACTACTGGCGGGGCAGCCCACTGGCCGATTACACCCTGGCCCAGGAGGCGATCGCCCCATAAACGCCAAGGGGCGGCCGGCTATTTTTTCCTTGCATTTTTGGGTTGCATTTCTTAAGTTCGTGCTATATATGCCTTTCTCCGATCTCTGCGATTGGAGAGAGCGCTTCGTTGGACCCTTCGGAGATTTCCCCGAGGCAATCAAGGGGAACGGGCGGCCACAAGCCCCCCCGGTTCCCGGCAATCGGTTTAATTGAAACCCCTATTTCGTTGGGAGGTGAAAGAATAGCTCATCCAAGAAGACCATTTCGGCCGAACCGATCGGACATGACCAATATCAACCGCAAGATTCGGGCCCGTGAAGTCAGGGTAATTGATCCGAACGGAGAGCAGATTGGTGTCATTTCGATCGAAGCGGCTTTGGCAGCGGCTGCCGATCTGGGCCTTGATCTGGTGGAGGTTTCGCCCAACGCAAACCCACCGGTTTGCAAGATCATGGACTACGGGCGTTTCAAGTACGAACAAACCAAGAAAAAGCAGGAAGCCAAGAAAAAGCAGACCACCTTCCAGGTTAAAGAAATCAAAGTGCGTCCCAAAACCGGCGATCACGATCTGCAGGTCAAAATGGGCCACATCCGCAAGTTTCTTGGCAAAAAGGACAAAGTTAAGGTCACCGTCCTGTTCCGCGGGCGTGAGATCACGCTGTCCGACCGTGGAAGAGAACTTCTCCAGCGCATAGCCGCTGAATTTGAGGATATTGCCGTGGTCGAGCAATACCCCAAATTTGAAGGCCGGACCATGATGATGGTGCTTTCACCCAAATAACCGCCAATGCGTGAGGCGAGCCGAACCGGTTGAACGCTGAGCCCGGAAACGGACGAGCCGCTACCGGGTATAATGATTTCCACTACGCTGGCGTGGGCCATGTTAGACGGCCACGCCACTGCTTTTTGGATGGCCACTTCGCATAACCGGGCCGTCAATCGGCGAAAACGCATGCGCTGCAGGCGCCACGAAGATATGAGGAGAAATGAAAATGCCTAAAATCAAAACCAATCGGGCCGCCGCCAAACGGTTCAAGAAGACGGGCTCGGGGAAATATGTGTTTTCCAAGTCACATGCCAGCCATATCCTGACCAAGAAATCACGCAAACGCAAACGCGCATTGCGGCAGGCCCAGATTATCGACAAATCCAACACCAAGGAAATCAAGCTGCTCCTGCCTAACGGGTAACCGCAGCCGCGTGGATGGCCGCCGCCGACCACCCCGGCCGGGATGCATAAGGCTCAGGGGCGCGCGCCGTCCGTCGAAGGAGAACAAGCATGCGAGTAAAAAGAGGGTTCAAGGCCCGTAAACGACGCAAAAAAATCTTGAAACTGGCCAAGGGATTTCGCGGGGGGCGCAGCAAGCTGATCCGCACGGCATCGGATGCCGTCGACAAGGCCCTGATGTATTCCTATCGCGACCGGCGCGCCCGCAAGCGTGATTTTCGGCGCCTGTGGATTACCCGCATCAATGCGGCGGCCCGGATGAACGACCTGTCTTACAGCCGTCTGATGAACGGCCTCAAGAAGGCGGGTATCGAACTGGATCGCAAGGTGCTGGCCGATCTGGCGGTTTCCGATCCGTCCGGCTTTACCCGGATCGCCTCACTGGCCTCGCAGCAGCTCTAGCCTCGCCTTTTCCGACAAGGGGACCTGCGGCTGGATCGGTGGCCGCCTGTCCCCTTTTTTTAGAGACCGCCAACGCGATTCGAACCCAACCGGGGCGCCAAAGTGAAACAAGAGATTCAGCAGATTCAAGCCGAAGCCCAAGCGGACCTGGCGACCGCCCAGAATGAAAAGGACATCGAAGCCGTAGCCGTCCGGTATCTGGGGCGTAAGGGCGCTCTGACCGGCTTCTTGCGCAATATCGCCAAACTGCCTCCCGAGGAGCGCGCGGCCGCCGGCAAACAGGCCAACGCCGCTAAACAATCGCTCGAGACGGCCGTACGGAAAGCCCGTGAGGAACTCGAACGGAGGGCCCCGGAAAAGACCGCCGCTATCGATATAAGCCTTCCCGGGCGGCCGGCCATCCCGGGCCACACCCATCCGATCAGTCAAATCATGCAGGAAATCTGCAGCATCCTCGAACGCATGGGATTCAGCGTGGCCGAAGGGCCGGAGGTGGAAACCGACTATTACAATTTCGAGGCCCTCAATGTCCCCAAATACCACCCGGCGCGGGATATGCAGGACACCTTCTACATCTCGGAGAACATCGTTCTGCGCACCCAGACATCTCCCATGCAGATCAGGGCCATGGAAAACCAGACCCCGCCCGTGGCCGTCATTGCCCCGGGCAAGGTCTTCCGCTGCGATTCCGACCTGACCCATACACCGATGTTTCACCAGGTCGAGGGTCTGCTGGTGGACGAAAACATTTCTTTCGCCGATCTCAAGGGAACCCTGACCGCTTTCGTGCATGCCATGTTCGACCGCGAGACGGCGCTGCGGTTTCGCCCCAGCTTCTTCCCGTTTACCGAGCCCAGCGCGGAAGTCGACATCCTGTGCGTCATGTGCCGCGGCAAAGGCTGCCGCGTCTGCGGGCAATCCGGCTGGCTCGAAATCCTGGGATCCGGTATGGTCCACCCCAACGTCTTCCGCAGCGTGGGGTATGACACGCAGCGCTTCACCGGCTTCGCTTTCGGTATGGGGGTCGAACGAATCGCCATGCTCAAATACGGCATCGACGACATCCGTAAATTCTTCAATAACGATATGCGCTTTTTAGGGCAATTTTAGCATGAAAGTCAGTCTGAGTTGGTTGCAGGAATACGTCCCGTTGCCCGACGGTGTGGCGCCGCTGGCCGAGAAGCTGACCATGGTCGGTCTGGAAGTCGATACGATCGAGGACCGCTTCGGCTATCTGGACACGGTCAAGGTGGCCCGGGTGGAAGCCGTCAGCCCCCACCCGAATGCCGACAAACTGAAATGCTGCACCGTTTCGACCGGCGAACACCGCGCGGAGGTCGTCTGTGGCGCCCCGAACGTGGCCGCCGGTCAGCTGGTCCCTCTCGCGCTCCCCGGAACGGTGTTGCCGGATGGGCGCGAAATCCGTTCCGCCACGATTCGCGGCGTGGCCTCCTACGGCATGATCTGCAGTCGGGCGGAACTCGAATTGAGCGGCGACCACAGCGGCATCTGGGTCCTGCCCGACGCGCTGCCGTTAGGCGTCTCCGTGGCCCAGGCGCTGGATCTCAGCGACCATGTGCTGGACATCGACCTGACCCCCAACCGCCCCGACTGCCTGAGCATCATCGGCGTCGCCCGGGAAATTGCCGCCTTCTCCGATCAAGCGCTGACGATGCCGGACACCGGCATCGAAGAGAAAGGCGAGGCGATTCAGGAACGGACCTCCGTGACGATCGAGGACCCGGACCTCTGTCCGCGCTACGCCGCGCGCCTGATCGAAGATGTCACCGTCGGTTCTTCGCCGGACTGGCTACAGGAGCGCCTGCGTTCGGTGGGGCAGCGACCCATCAACAACATCGTCGACATCACCAACTTCGTCATGCTCGAGATGGGGCAGCCCCTGCACGCTTTCGATTTTGACCGCCTGGCCGGACAGCGCATTGTGGTGCGCCGGGCCCGTCCGGGGGAAGCGTTTGTCTCCCTGGACCAGAAGGAACGCCGCCTCGATGCGGACATGCTCATGATCTGCGACGGTGAAAAGCCGGTGGCCATCGGCGGCGTCATGGGCGGGCTCAATTCGGAAGTCGAACCCGCCACGCGGAACATCCTCCTCGAAAGCGCCTGCTTCAATCCCGTGAGCATACGCAAAACCGCCAAGAAGCTCGGCCTGCATACGGAAGCCTCCCATCGGTTCGAGCGCGGGGTCGATCCGGACGGAACCCTTGCCGCCCTCGACCGGGCCGCCCGGCTGATTGCGGAACTCGGCCAGGGCCGACTGGTGACCGGGGCGATCGACGCCCACCCCGGGAAGACGCCGATGCGTTCCATTTCCCTGGATATCGCCGCCACCAATCGGCTGCTCGGCACGAACCTGGACGGCTCCGAAATCAGCCGGCTGCTCGCCGCCATCGGAATCGAAACCGAGGCGGTAGCGGGCGACCCTGACCGGATCAGCGTCACCCCACCCTCGTTTCGCGTCGATTTGACCCAGCCGGAAGACATCATGGAAGAGGTGGCCCGCACATGGGGCTATGATCGGATCCCCACACGCCTGCCGCGCATCGCCGCCGACCGCGCCGGACTGACCCCCCTGCGGCGGACGAAACTCAGGCTGGGCCAGTTGATGAACGGCCAGGGTTTCACCGAGACGGTCAATTACAGCTTCATCCGCGCCGACGCCGCCGATGTCCTGCTACTGGCCGAAGACGATCCGCGTCGCCGCAGCGTCAAGATTCTCAACCCGATCAGTGAAGATCAGGCGGTCATGCGGACCACCCTCATTCCGGGTCTTCTGGAAACCCTGGGGCGCAATCTGGCCCACCAGGTCAAAAATCTCAGGTATTTTGAACTGGGCAAGGTCTTCACCGACCGCGGGGCGGACGAGCAGCCGCATGAAGAGGAAATGCTGGCGGGTCTCTGGTCCGGCGACCGCGCGGCGGCTGCCTGGCACGCCAAACCGGTGCCCTGCGACTTCTACGACATCAAGGGTGCGGTCGAAAGCCTCTTAAAAGCCCTGCGCATCGAGGGGGTTGCCTACCAAACCCCGGCCGCCGGAACCGCCCCTTATCTGCGCGCCGGCGCCGCCGCCGCCGTCGTCGCCGCCGACGGAACGCCCTTGGGGGTTTTGGGGGCGCTCGCACCGGAGGTGGCCGCCGGATTCGATCTCAAACAAAGCGTGTTCATCTTCGAACTCGCCGTGTCCCGGCTGCACGCGATCATTCCCGATACGATCACCGCCCGGCCGATCCCGGTATATCCATCGATCGCCAGGGACATCACCCTCATCGTCCCGCGCGCCCTGGCCGCCGAGGCCGTCTGCCGGCATATCCGCAACAGCGGCGAAGCCCTGGTGGAGGACGTGCGTATCTTCGATGTTTTCGAAGGCGTGCCGATTCCAGACGCCAAAAAGAGCCTATCGGTGCGGGTAACCTATCGCTCGCCCGAAGCCACCCTGGAAGACGATGCGGTCAACACGATTCACCAGCGCCTGAGCGCACAGCTTTTGGAGGCATTCCAGGCTCAACTGCCGACCTGAATTCGTACTTGACGGTTGCGTACAAGGTCCGATAGCGGCATTACGCTTCAGCCCTTGCCATTGCGGCGTAAATCAGTTACGCCTTGCGCATTCCTCAGCGTTCGCACGTTTTGCTTGCGCACCTTGTGAGCACCTGTCACATCAATGCGATAAGCGGATGCATCATCCTTAGCATTCAACACTTTCCGGATCGGGGTCCCATGCCGCCCGAAACCGACATACCGGAAAAATTGTACTTCCGTATCGGTGAAGTCAGCGCCATCGCCGGTGTACCCTCCTATGTCCTGCGCTTTTGGGAAACAGAATTTCCATCCATCAAGCCGCGCCGTACCGATTCCGGCCAGCGCCTCTACCGCCGGGCCGATGTCGATCGGATTCTTCTCATCAAGCGCCTCCTGCACGACAAGCGCTTCACCATTCAGGGCGCGCGCCAGTATCTGCGGCGGGCCGATCGCGGCTTCAGTCGCGAGGACCTGATGGCGGAAATGGAGGCTGTCCACCAGGAGTTGCAGGCCATTCGTCGGCTGCTTAAGTGAAGCCCCAAAACATATTGACAAAGGTCGTTTTTTGTCCTAACTAACGTTGTTCGGAAGCGGGCATAGCTCAGCTGGTAGAGTACAAGCTTCCCAAGCTTGGTGTCGCGAGTTCGAATCTCGTTGCCCGCTCCAATTTCCGCCTTTTGCAAAAAAGGTCGTAATGGGGACGCCTTATGTATCGACGCGATTCTGCTAACCCTAGGATTTTGGTAACTGGCATGAATACATAACGTCTCACTTCGGTTACGCGTTTTAGTGATTTTGAAACGGGCGGATGCCCGTTTTTTTATTGTGTTAAGCGGCAAGGAATACGGAGTCGGCCGTTGATCGACGATAGGGAAGACATACCAGATGAAAAGAGGGACGGCTTGCGGCACGACCGGCTGGTGGCCGATAGGGCGGGTCGCTTGGCGGAGCCGGTCTGTTACGATGAAGGCCTTGAACTGGTTTACGTGCAGTACCGGCGTGAATCCAACGGCCGCGTGCTGCGATTTTTCATCGATAAGACCGGCGGCGTGTCCCTGGACGACTGCACCCGGGTCAGCCGTCAGTTGAGCGATATTCTGGACGTCAACCTCGAAGACATCGGACCCTACCACTTGGAAGTCTCCTCGCCGGGTACGGACCGCCCCCTCGGCAAACCGGAGGATTTCGCGCGTTTTGAGGGACACCGTGCGCTTATCCGTACGCTGCAGCCGATCGACGGTCGAAAGAATTTCAAAGGCATTTTGAAGGGCATCTCTGCTGACGGTGTCTGTCTGGCATGCGACAATGAGGAAACGGTGATTCCGCTAGATAAGATATCCATCGCCAGGCTGGTCAATTTTAATGGAGAAATCAAATGTTCGTAGCAGACATCAAACGCGTCGTCGAACAAGTGAGCCGGGATAAAGGAATCGATCGCGAAGTCCTGATCAGTGCGCTTGAAGAAGCGCTCAAGTCAGCTGCTCGGAAGAAATTCGGAAGCCGGATCGACATTGAAGTTCAGTACAGCGACGAAACCGGTGAAATTGAAGTCTTCCAATTCAAGGACGTCGTCGAGGAGGTCGAGGATCCAACCCTGGAAGTCAGCCTGGAAGAAGGGCGCAAACTTGATGCCGAATGTGAGATCGGCGACAGTCTGGGCACCAAGATGGACACCTCCACTTTCGGGCGCATCGCCGCGCAATCGGCCAAGCAGGTCATCATCCAGAAAATGAAGGATGCCGAAAAGGACGCCGTCTATGCCAATTTTATCGACCGCAAAGGTGAAATTATCAACGGGATCGTTCAGCGCATGGATCGGGGCGATATCATCGTCAATCTCGGACACACCGAAGGCGCTCTGCCGGTGCGCGAACAGGTGCCCCGCGAGGGCTACCGGCGCGGCGACCGTATTCGGGCCTATATCATGGATGTTCTGCACGAATCACGGGGCCCCCAGATCATACTCTCGCGTGCGCATCCGGAGTTTCTGGTTCTGCTATTCAAAACGGAAGTCCCCGAAATCAGCGAAGGCATCGTCAGCATCATGGGCGCGGCCCGCGAACCCGGGGTCCGGGCCAAAATCGCCGTATCCTCCAATAACTCGGACATCGATCCGGTCGGTGCCTGCGTCGGCATGAAGGGCAGCCGGGTGCAAAACGTGGTGCAGGAATTGCGAGGGGAGAAAATCGACATCATTCCCTGGCACGTGGACGCGGCCAAATACGTCTGCAATGCCCTGGCTCCGGCAGAGATTTCGCGCGTCATCATCGATGAAACCAACCGGGCCATGGAGGTGATCGTGCCGGACGATTTTCTTTCCATTGCCATCGGCAAGCGCGGCCAGAATGTGCGCTTGGCCTCCCGCCTGACCGGATGGCACCTCGATGTCCAGAGCGAAACCAAATACAACGAAACCATGCGCAGCGGCTATGAATCCATCGTGGCGCTGCCAGATGTCGGCGTCAGCCTGGCGGATGCCCTCTATGAAAAAGGGTTCTTCTCCACGGAAGAAATCAGCATCGCCTCTGTTGAAGATTTGATGCAGGTGCGCGACATGACCGAAGAGGGCGCCGAAGAATTGATTGCCCTTGCGCGTCAGGCCATTCTGGAAGCCGAAGCGCAAGCGGAAGCCGAGGCCGAGGCGGAAGCAAAAGCGGAAACGGAAGCCGAGGCGGATGGCGAACCGGAAGAAAGCACCCCGGACATCGCCGCGGCACCCGACGACGAAGCGGGCGCCACGGAGGCCGAAGATGAGGCCTCCGTCGAAGCCGCGGCTGCAGTCGTGGAGGCTGACCTCGCTGACGATAGCGCCGCCGGCGAAGCGCCGCCCGCAAACGAGGATACAAATGGCGCCGAAGAACCCGGCGACGAAGCGGAGGCCGAAGATGAGGCCCCCATCGAAGCCGCGGAAGCTGATGCCGCCGACGATAGCCTCGCCAGCGAAGCGCCGCCAGCAAACGAGGACCAAGCAAAAGGCGCCGATGATGCGCAACGCTAAAACGGGCCGGCCGTCCCGTCTACGTTCCACGCGTCCGATGCGAGTCCGCGTGATTGAATCGGGTCGTTTAAATTAGGGGGAAAGAATGGCGAAGATCAGGGTGTATGAGCTTGCCAGAGATCTGAACATGACCAACAAGGTCCTGATCGACAAGATGAGCCAGGCGGGCATTGCCGTAAAGAGCCATATGAGCTCGTTGGACGACGATGCCGTTGCGCAGGTCAAGGAAGCGCTGCTCGGCAAAAAGGCCGAGCAAGTTGAAGAGACGCGGATCAAACCGACTGTCATTCGACGACGCCGCAAGGTGGTCAAGCAGGCGGTGGAAGAAGTCGACACCGCAACGATCGAAGCCCAAGACGCCGAAGCTCAGCCGGCCACCGAGGACGCTGCCGGCGAAGAAACAGTTGCTGAGACCCCCCCTGTCGAAGCACGCGACGCCACGTCGGCCGAAGCGGATACGGACGTCATGGCCCCCAAAGCGCCGGCCAAAGAAGAGATTTCCGCCCGGATTATCTCCCCGCCGCCGGCCGACGACGTGGTGGAACCCGTGGCCGATGCCCCCGCGACCGGTACGGCCGAAGCGCCCGCCCCACCGGAGGTCACCGATCAACCGACGGAGGATATCCCGGCCGTCGATTCCGACAAGGCGGCTGCCGAAGCGCCACCGGAACCCAAACCCGCGGATACGCCCGCGGCCAAAATCGTCAAGACCGAACCGGCGGCCAAAATCATCAAGCTGCCTTCCAAACCGGTGGAAAAACCGGCCACGCCCTACCGCACGACCGGTCCCGGACCGGCGGGCCGGGCAGCGGAAACGCCCCCGGCGGCGGCCGATCTGCGGAAGAAAAAGCGCAAGAAAAAGGCCGAAGAAGACCTGGATCGCAAATTTTTCAAAAAGAAGATCTCTTTTCGCAAAAAAGCCGTGGTCGAAGGCGCCGATCTCTACGACGGCAAGTCCCGGGGACGCAAGCATCGCAAGGACGCCAAGGTCAAGTCCGCCACCGCCCAAAAGACCCAGATCACAACGGCCAAGGCCATCAAGCGGCGTGTCAAGGTGGATGAGGCCATTGTCCTGTCCGAACTGGCCAAGCGCATGGGCATCAAGGCCAGCGAAATCATCAAACAGCTGATGGGCATGGGGGTCATGGCCACCGTCAACCAGAGCCTTGATTTTGAGACCGCGACCCTGGTGGCGGGGGAATTCGGCTATGAAATCGAAAAAGCGGCCTTTGAGGAGGAATCTTTCTTGAAAGTGGAGCAGGACGATCCCGCTAAAATGGCGGAGCGCCCGCCGGTCGTCACCATCATGGGGCATGTCGACCACGGCAAGACGTCGCTGCTGGACGTCATCCGCCAGAGCCATGTGACCGACACCGAGGCCGGCGGCATCACCCAGCACATCGGCGCCTACAGCGTTTCGACCTCCAAGGGCCCCATCACCTTTCTCGACACCCCCGGGCACGAGGCTTTTACGGCCATGCGATCGCGCGGCGCCCAGGTGACCGATCTCGTGGTTCTGGTGGTGGCCGCCGATGACGGCGTGATGCCCCAGACGCTTGAGGCCATCAATCACTCCCGGGCTTCGGAAGTCCCGATCATCGTGGCCGTCAACAAAATCGACAAGGCCGGCGCCGAACCCGACCGCGTCATGCGCGAACTGGCGGAAAACGGCCTGTCCCCCGAGGACTGGGGCGGCGACACGATCTTCGTACAGGTTTCGGCCAAGGAGAAAACCGGCATCGACGATCTACTGGAGATGATCCTACTGCAGGCCGAAATGCTCGAAATCAAAGCCAACGCCGACAAACTGGCCTATGGGCACGTCGTCGAGGCCAAACTCGATTCGGGGCGCGGGCCTGTGGCCACCGTCCTGGTCAAGGAGGGCACGCTCAAAAACGGCGATCCCGTGGTCTGCGGGATCCACCACGGCAAGGTGCGTGCCATGCTGAGCGATCTGGGGCAGACGGTTTCCGAGGCCGGCCCCTCGGTGCCGGTCGAGGTCCTGGGATTGTCCGGGGTGCCCGTGGCCGGCGACGAGCTTCTGGCACTCAAGGATGAAAAGGATGCCAAACAGGTCAGCATCCACCGCGGTCAGAAACAGCGGGTCAAGGAGCTGGCCCGATCCAACCGGATGAGCCTGGAAAATCTGTTCGAGCAGATGAAGGAGGGCGAGGTCAAGGACCTCAACCTGATTATCAAGGCCGACGTCGACGGCTCCATGGAAGCGCTGCGCGACTCGCTGACGAAACTCTCCAACGAGGAGGTCAAGATCAGTATTGTCCATTCGGCCACCGGCACCATCACGGAATCGGATGTATCCCTGGCGGCCGTCTCCGATGCGATCATCATCGGATTCAACGTTCGCCCCACACCCAAGGTACAGGCCATGGCCACCGACGAAAATGTGGACATGCGCTACTATAACGTCATCTATGACGTCATCAAAGAGATCAAGAACGCCATCGCCGGCATGATGGAATCGACCTTTGAGGAACGTGTCCTGGGGCGCGCCGATGTGCGCCAGGTCTTTCAGATCCCCAAGGTCGGAGCGATCGCCGGCTGCTATGTCACCGACGGCAAAATCGAGCGTGGCCAGCGCGTGCGGCTGCTCCGCGAGGGTGTGGTGCACTATGAGGGCCGCAATTCCTCCTTGCGCCGGTACAAGGACGATGCCAAGGAGGTCCAGGCGGGATACGAGTGCGGCATCGGCATCGAAAATTTTAACGACATCAAAGTCGGCGATGTCATCGAGTGCTATTACCTCGAAGAAATTCGCCCGGAAATCGAATAATCGGAGGCCATACGATGGTGGTCGGCATGGGGCGTATCGTCTATCGGATTCATGACTGCCGTTCACTGAAAGGCAAGCGCAAGGTGGTCAAAGCCATTGTCGCCCGGCTGCGCAACAAATTCAACGCGAGCGTGGCCGAGGTCGGCGCCAATGACATCTATCAAAAAGCGGAGATCGGGTTCACCATGGTGGGCAACGACCGCACCGTGATCAATTCCAAAGTGGACAAATTTTTCAACATGGCGGAGGATCTGGGGCTGGCCGAAGTCATCGACTCGGAAATGGAAATCTTCAACGCATGAAGACATATGCACGCTCGGCGCGGGTCAGTCGCCATATCCGCAACCATCTGGCCGAGCTTCTGCGCAAAAAGATACGCGACCCGCGGCTGCGGGCGGTATCCATCACCGAGGTCGATCTGTCGCCGGATCTGCGGCTGGCCAGGATCTATTTCAGCACGGCCGGCGACAAGCAGGCGGTGACAAATGCCGAAGCCGGCTTTGTCCAGGCGCGCGCCTTCATCAAACGCCACCTGGCCGCCAATCTCGGGTTGCGCTACATGCCGGAGTTGCGCTTTTTCCATGACACCTCGCTTGAATACGGCGCGCGCATCGAGAACCTTTTAAAGAAACTCGGCGGGGAGAATGAAGAGCCTCATATCCCATCTGATGAATAGCCGGACGGTCTTCCTGGCCACGCACGTCAATCCCGACGGCGACGCCCTGGGGGCGGTTCTGGCCATGGGATTGGCCCTGCAATCGTCCGGCCGGAAGATCGATATGTACAACGAGAGCCCGATTCCGGCGGTGTACCGATTTCTGCCGGGGATTGAACAGATCAAACGCCAGGCGCCGTCGCCGTTTGAGTACGAAACGGTGGTCGTCCTGGACTGTGGCGACCTGGACCGCGTGGGTGCTGTCGCCGCCCGAATCCAGGATAGCCCGCGGGTGATCAACATCGATCACCATGTCACCAATACCGGATTCGGTCATTATCAACTGGTCGACCCCGAGGCCAGCTCGTCGACCGAAATCGTCTACCGGATTTTAAAACAAATGCGCATCGCCATTGACACGGCGATGGCGACTTCGATCTACACCGGCATACTGACGGATACGGGCTCGTTTCGTTTCGCGAACACCAATAGCCGCGCATTCGACATCTGTGCGGAAATGGTCGGCTGCGGCGTGGATCCCTATGTGGTGGCACAGCATGTTTATGGCACCTATTCGCTCGGACGCATCAAGCTGCTCAACATGGCGCTGGACTCGATTGAAATATCGCCCAACGGCAAACTTTCGCTCATGACCCTGACCCGGGCCATGTTTGCGGAAACCGACACCCAGCCCGAAGATGTCGACGGCATGATCAATTACGCCAAGCGCATCGAGGATGTCCGTGTGGCGGCCCTGATCATGGAAAATGCCAACGGTCGTGATACGGGGACCAATGGCCACAAGCGCTATCATGTCAGCCTGCGTTCGGACGGCTCCGTCGACGTGGCCCGTATCGCCGCGTCATTCGGCGGCGGCGGGCACTTCACTGCCGCCGGCTTCGGTGCGGATGGCGCACTGAACGAACTGAAGGGGTTGATCTACGCGATTGCCAGCAAGCTTTGATACGGCGAAGGAAAACCTGGGGACGGGCGGCATTGTTATTTTGGATAAACCCGAGGGGCTATCGTCCGCCCAAGCCGTCGGTCGGGTCAAAAGACTCCTCGGTGCCCGCAAGGCCGGCCACGCCGGTACCTTGGACCCATTTGCCACCGGAGTTCTGGTGTGCATGCTGAACCAGGCCACGCGTCTCGGCCGCTTTTTGTTGGCGGGCGAAAAAACCTACGAGGCCGTTCTGCATCTAGGTATTGCCACCGATACCCAGGACGGCACCGGACAGGTTGTCGAACGTCGGCCGATCGCAGCGGATATCGAAGAACGGCTCGCGGAGGCTTTCCATTGCTTCGAAGGGGACATCGAACAGGCGCCGCCGGCGTACTCGGCCCTCAAGCACAAAGGTGTGCCCCTTTACAAGCTGGCGCGCCGGGGGCGGCCGGTTTACAAGCCGGCCCGACAGGTGCGCATCAGCGCTTTAACGATCAAAGCGGTGAATTTGCCGGAAATTCACTTTCGGGTGACCTGTTCGGCCGGTACGTACATCCGCAGTCTGTGTGCCGACATCGGCCAAGCGTTGGGGTGCGGAGGTCATTTGAGCCAACTGCGGCGAACGGGCAGCAGCGGTTTTGGCATTGAAGCCGCCGTTGATCTGACCGAACTGGAAAGGCGGGTGCGCGACCCCCGAGCGGACGTGCCGCTAATTTCCCCGGCCGCGGCCCTGCCGGGTATGGAAGCGCTGGTCGCCGACGAGGGCACGATCCGGAAAATCAGCAACGGCGTCCGCCTGACACCGATCGATTTGCCGCTGCCCGCGCCCCGGAGGCCGGACATCCGAGAGGACCGCGGGACGCGGTTCTACAAGATTATCGATGGCCGGAAACGACTATGGGCGATTGTTACATTTCGGCCCGGGGAGCAAACATACGATTATTGCTGCGTTTTTCCCAAGACAACCGCTGGCTGACCTGGCGGGCCGCCCTCGGCGGCATCGGGAAAAGTCCGCACGGGTAGAAAATCCCCCAGGGAGGGGATCCCAACGATTCGAAACCAACGTCATTAGAGACACTTTCCAAGAGGAGGACTAGAGACCGTGGTATTTTCAACCGAGGATAAAAAAAGGCTTATCGATCAGCACAAGCTGCACGATGCGGACACCGGCTCCCCTGAAGTCCAGGCGGCGCTGCTGACCCATCGGATTTCCTACCTGACCGAGCATCTGAAGATCCACAAAAAGGATCATCACTCCCGTCGCGGCTTGCTGATGCTGGTCGGACGCCGGCGGCGCCTGCTGAATTATGTCAAAAACAAGGATGTCAATCGCTACCGCACGATTATCGAAACGCTTGGCCTGCGCCGCTGATCAGCCGGCCCACGCCGACGGCGGCCTCCGCACACGGCGCGGCCGACCGCAACCGCCACGCGGTGGCACCCAAACATAACGGTCGCATCCACTCATTTCGGAAACGTTCCGAAAAGAATACGACCATCACGATTGAAGCCTCGAGCCAAAGGGCTTAGCTTTAATCGGAAGGAAAGACTATGGAAAAACTATTCAAAGCAGAAATCGGGGGAAAAACCCTGAGTATTCAGAGCGGGAAAATGGCCAAGCAGGCCTCCGGTTCGGCTCTGGTTCAATACGGCGAGACCATCGTGCTCGTTTCAGCGGTTTCCGCCCGTGAAGAACGGCCGGTGGATTTTCTTCCGCTGACCGTCGAATATCAGGAAAAAATCTATGCTGCCGGGCGCATTCCCGGAAACTATTTTCGTCGCGAAATCGGACGGCCCAGCGAAAAGGAAACCCTTACGGCCCGTTTGATCGACCGTCCCATACGGCCGCTGTTCCCCAAGGGCTATCGATATGAAACGCAGGTCATCGCCACCGTCCTGTCGATGGACCAGGAGAATGACCCGGATGTCCTGGCCATGATCGGAGCCTCGGCGGCCCTGGGCAATTCGGATATCCCCTTTGCCGGCCCGATTGCATCGGTTCGCGTGGGCCGTGTCGACGGCAAGCTGCAAGTCAATCCACCGCTGTGCGATTGCGACAACTGCGACCTTAACATAATCGTGGCCGGCTCGCGCACCGGCATCGTTATGGTCGAGGGCGGCGGTAACATCGTGAGCGAAGCCGACATGCTCGAAGCCATCTTTTTCGGGCATCAGGCCATGCAGCCGATCATCGACATGCAGGAATCCATGCAGGCCGAATGCGGACAGCCCAAACGCGAATTCGTACCACCCGAAAAGGATGAAGCCCTGGCCGAACAGATTGCGGCCCAAGCCAGCGAACGCCTGCGCGAAGCCGCCCTGGTGCCCACCAAAGTCGAGCGCAGCAAGGCCCTGCGGGCCGTCAAGGAAGCGATTCTTGAAGCGCTGGGCGATGATCTGGCCGAGCGTAAGAGCGAAGTTTTCGGCATTCTGGGCGATCTTCAGAAAAAAATCTGCCGCAAGATCATTCTGGAAGAAGGCCGTCGATTGGACGGGCGCCGTTTCGACGAAGTCCGCCCGATCAACTGCGAGGTCGGCCTCCTGCCCCGTCCCCACGGCAGCGCCCTGTTCACCCGCGGCGAAACCCAGGTCCTGGGCGTACTGACCCTGGGCTCCGGCCAGGACGAGCAACGGGTCGAAACCCTCAGTGGGGAAGAATTCCGCCCGTTCATGCTGCACTACAATTTCCCGCCCTATTCGGTGGGTGAGGTGCGGCGCATCGGTGGTCCCAGCCGGCGGGATATCGGCCACGGCGGCCTCTCCACCCGGGCCCTGGAGAGAATCCTGCCCGACAAGGAAGACTTTGACTACACCATCCGCCTGGTTTCGGAGGTTCTTGAGTCCAACGGCTCATCCTCGATGGGCACGGTCTGCTCGGGCACCATGGCCCTGATGGACGGCGGCGTGCCGATCAAGGCCCCGGTGGCCGGCATCGCCATGGGTCTGGTCAAGGAGGGCGATAATGTCGTCATTCTTTCCGACATCCTGGGCGATGAAGACCACACGGGCGATATGGATTTTAAAGTGGCCGGCACGGCCGAAGGTGTGACCGCGCTGCAGATGGACATCAAGATTCTCGAACTCTCGCGCGACATTATGGAAAATGCGCTGGAGCAGGCCCGTCGCGGGCGGCTGCACATTCTCGGGAAAATGCACGAGGCCATTGCGGCGCCGCGCGAGAAAATCTCACCCTACGCCCCGGCGATCCTGACGATGGAAGTGCATCCCGACAAGATACGCGAAATCATCGGCCCCGGCGGGAAGACCATCCGGGCCATCCAGACCGAAACCAATACCCGGGTTGAAATCGACGATGCGGGCATCGTGAAAATCGCCGCCGTATCCAAGGAAGACGGCGATGCCGCCATCAAGATGGTCGAGGAAATCACCCAGGAACCCGAAATCGGTAAAATCTACGAAGGTACCGTGGTCAAAGTGATGGATTTCGGCGCTTTCGTTCAAATCCTGCCCGGCACGGACGGTCTCTGCCACATTTCCCAGCTGGCCACCCACCGGGTCAACAATGTTTCCGACATCGTCAAGGAAGGCGACAAGCTGCGGGTCAAGGTGCTTGAAATCAACCGGGACGGCAAGATCCGGCTAAGCCATAAGGCGATTCTCGAAGAGGAAGGCAAACGCTCCCATGGCCACCGCCGTAAATAAAACGGTATTGTCCAACGGGATCAAAATCCTGACCAAACGGATGCCGCAGGTGCATTCCGTTTCCATGGGGGTGTGGGTCAACGTCGGTGCGCGCGACGAAGCGCTGCGCGAAAACGGCCTTTCCCACCTGATCGAGCACATGATCTTCAAGGGCACCCGTCGGCGCAGTGCCTACCAGATCGCCAAAGAATTCGATGCCATCGGCGGGCAGACCAATGCCTTCACCGCCATGGAAAACACCTGCTACCATGCCCGTGTCCTGGAGGCCCACCTGGAGACCATGGTCGATATCCTGACGGACATCTTCCTGAATTCGGTCTTCGACGCCCAGGAGGTGGAGCGCGAACGCCCGGTGATTCTCCAGGAAATCGGAATGGTCGAGGACAGCCCCGAAGAGTACGTTCACATTCTGAGCGGCCGCAACTTTTGGGGCGACAACCCTCTGGGCCGCTCCATTCTGGGTTCGCCCGAAAATATCGTACGCTTCGACGACGAGGCCGTGCGCGGATTCTTCCAACGCTGCTACCAACCCGAGCGCATCGTGGTGGCCGCGGCCGGAAACGTTGAACACCAGGTGCTGGTCGACCTGATCAGCCCGGCGTTTGAAGGCATTGCACCAGGCTGCGATTTTCCGGAACGAACCACCCCCGAAACACGCGCGCTGGTGGATATCTGCCACCGCCAACTCGAACAGGCCCACATCTGTCTGTCCACACCCGGCATCGCCACCACCGACCCGCGCCGCTACGCCTTCTCGTTGATGAACACGATTTGCGGCGGGAACATGAGCTCCCGGCTTTTTCAGGAAATTCGCGAAAAACGCGGGCTGGCCTATTCGGTCTACTCCTACATCAGTTCCTTCGAGGACACCGGCATGTTCGGCGCCTATGCCGGCGTCGAACCGGCCAAGGCCGTGGAGGTCACCGCCCTGATTATTGAAGCGCTGCGCCGGCTTGAAAATGAGCCGGTCGGGCCATCGGAGTTGCGGGACGCACAGGAATACACCAAGGGCAGCATGCTGCTGGCGGCCGAAAACACTGACAATCAAATGGTGCGCCTGGCGCAGGGCGAAATCAACTTCGGCCGCCACATCCCGCTGTCCGACGTGGTTACACGGGTCGAAGCCGTAGGGGCGGATGACATTCAGAGCCTGGCGGCCACCCTTTTCCACGAAGATCCGTTTGTACTCACGGTGCTGGGCCCATTGACCGACAAGGAAACCTTCTCGACGCTCGTTCGCTAACCGCGCTGCCGGGGGTACGATCCGATGCCGACCTCGACCCGTTTACCGACGCTCTCCTTTCAGCGCCTGCGCGCCGAAGAAGACGGCGACATCCCGCTGCCCCGCTACATGACCCCCCAGGCCGCCGGCATGGACCTGCATGCCGCCGTCGGCAGCCCGACGACCATCGCCCCCGGGGGCATTGCCTTGATTCCGACCGGTTTCGCCATGGCCCTGCCACCGGGATTCGAAGGCCAGATCCGGCCCCGCAGCGGGCTGGCCGTAAAACACGGCATCGGCCTGATCAATTCGCCCGGCACGATCGACAGCGACTACCGCGGAGAAGTCAAAATTCCGCTGATCAACCTGGGTGATGCGCCCTACACGGTGCAGCGCGGCGACCGCATCGCCCAGATGGTGATCCAGAAAGTCTACCGCGTCCAACTGCAGGTCGTGGAATCCCTCGATTCGACGTCGCGCGACACCGGAGGTTTCGGCCATACGGGCGTGCGTTAATTTCAATGGGTGCCGGGCAAGACCGCCCGGGCAGCCCACAGCCCGGCGGCCCCGACATGACAGACCAAGAACACGATATCTGCTTCTGTGCGTTGGCCAGCGGCAGCCGCGGCAACGCCATCTACCTGGCTGCCGGTGCGCATGCCCTCCTGATCGATGCCGGCCTTTCAGGCCGCGAAATCGAAAAACGGCTCGGCCAGCAAGGCCTTGACCCACGGCGTCTGGCGGCCATCCTCGTCACGCATGAGCATACGGATCACATTCGTGGCGTCGGTGTCCTCGCCCGGCGCTATAAGCTTCCGGTTTACATGAGTGCCGACACCCATCGGGTCATCGGGGACAGCCTCGGCCGCCTGCCCGCCTGCCACCATTTTCAAGCCGGCAAGGCCTTTCGCCTCGCGGACTTCCACATCCACCCGTTTGCGCTCTCCCACGACGCCGCCGACCCGGTCGGTTTCACGATCGCCTACAACGGGCGGCGCATCGGGCTGGCCACCGATTTGGGCCTGGCCACCGGGCTGGTGGAAGAACACCTCAAGGGCTGTGATCTTCTATTGATCGAAGCCAACCATGACCGGGAAATGCTGATCGAAGGCCCCTACCCCTGGCATTTGAAACAACGCATCCGAAGCCGCAACGGCCATTTGTCGAATACGGCCGCAGGCGAGCTGCTGGCCCGCATCGCCCATCCAAAATTGCGCCAAATCGTTCTGGGACATCTGAGCGAAACCAACAACTCGCCCCGTATCGCCCATCAAACCGTTCGGCAGGCCCTGAATCCATATGCGATCCCCGTCCATATCGCCTGCCAGGACCGCAGCAGCCCCGTTTTCCACCTCCAATCCCGACAAAATTGAAATTTGCATATCTATATTTTGGCGTTCACTCCGCGCCATTTCACCACATATAGTGCCAGCAAACCCGCCGGGCCACAACAGAGGGGATTCCTATGGCCGCGCTCAAACAATTTTCAAACAAATTCAATATGTCACAGGGTGTATTTGGTTGAACTGCCGGTGTTTCTATGCTACTTTTTCGAATTACGACCGCTATGTTACATTCGTCGTTCGATCGTTACAGGGCCGCCCAATATTGAACTCGACATCGCACTGATCCACCGGCGGAAGGAAAGGCTTGGATGATGGAGCGGGCTTATCGCGACACTCACGAAATGCTGCCCCCTGCGGAAACGAAGAATGAAAACAACCAAGCCACGGAAGGCGCCCCGGACCCGACGACGGCACAACCCCGGCCCAAACAACCGCGCTACGGCCGTTCGTACCTGATCAACAAGCTCAATTATATCAATTTTCAGAACGGCACCATCCAGTTGGTGCTCACGCACCGCCGCTTCGACCAGACCACCATCTGCATTGCCCGTCCCCTGCCCTGCGAGGGCCGCCGCCTGGTTTGCCGCTGGTCGGACCCCCACCCCTCGGCCGCGCTGCTTGAAAACTATCGTTTCAGTGCGTTGTTCGTCAACGACGGGCGCCACGCGCTGGAAGTCGTGCCCCGGGTCGTGCGCATGGACGAGAAGGAGATTGAGCTTGAACTGCCCGACGAATGCCGCGAGGTGGCCAACCGCCGCGATACACGCTATGCCTGCGATCGGATTCCGGTCCAGGTCATACAGAACAGCATGCTGTTCCGCGGGGTGCTGCTCGAGTTCAGTACCCGCGCGTTTCGAATCGCCCTGACCGTCGCACCGCCGCAGACCTTCCAATGCTTGGATCACGCCAAGCCACTGAACCTAATCGTTTTTGACGGCGACGAGCTCGTTTTCACGGGCGACTTCACCATCCTTAAAAGCGGCGACGGGCGCCATGAGCGGGAATTTGTCCTCAAGCCCGAAATCAAGGCCATTCAGCGCTACAACGCCAAAGTTTATCGCAGTAAGCGGATCGAACTGAAACCGGCCCCCAACATCGTCTTCCGGCACCCCCTCACCAGCCAGACGGTCAACCTGAAAGTGCTGGACCTGTCCGGCTCCGGGCTTTCGGTATCCGAGGGCGCCGGGCACTCGCTGCTGCTTCCCGGCATGATGTTGAACGAGGTCGAACTCCTATTTGCCGACAGCCTCACGCTTAACTTCAAAGCCCAGGTGCTTTACCGCAACCCCAAGCACAGCGAAGACAGGACCGGCGATATCGTCAACGGCCTGGCCATCATCGACATGGCCAGCGGCGACCACCTCAAACTGCTCAGTTTGCTGCAGCAGGCTGAAAATCAGAATGCCTACATCAATACGCGCATCGAGCTGGATGCCCTGTGGGACTTCTTTTTCGAAACCGGTTTCATCTACCCGAAGAAATACGCTTTCATCCAGGCCAACAAGGAGACCATCAAAGAGACTTATTGGAGGCTGTATACGCAGAATCCGACCGTTGCGCGCCACTTCATCTACCAGACCGAGGGGCGCATCATGGCCCACATGGGCATGGTGCGCCTTTACGAGAACGCCTGGCTGATCCACCACCATGCCGCCCGCAAGCGCTCCCTGGTGCACGCCGGCCTCACGGTTCTCAACCAGATCGGCCATTTCATCTACGATTCCCATCGGCTCTATTCGATGCACATGAAATACCTGATGTGCTATTTTCAGCCTGAAAATAATTTTCCCAACAGCGTCTTCGGCGGCTTCGCCCGCTACATCAACGACCGCGCCTGCTGCTCGCTGGACAATTTCGCCTATTTTCACTTGCCGGCACTCGAGGAGGCCGACAGCAGCAGCCTGCCCGACGAATGGACCCTCGATCACTGCACCGCAGCGGATATGGAGGAAATCGGGAACTGGTACCGGCACCAGATCGGCGGACCGATGTTGGACTGCCTCGATCTGGACACCCAGATGTTCGCCTCGACGGACCTGGCCGAAGAATACCGGCGCCACGGGTTTGCCAAAGATCGGCTGCTCTTGAGCCTGCGCCGCAACAACCGTATTCAGGCCTGCATCATCATTCATCGCACCGACATCGGGCTGAATTTGTCGGACCTCACCAATTGTGTGAAGATCCTGCTGATCGACAGGCGCTCCATGAGCCGCAAGATTCTTCTCAAAAGTCTTCGGCTCCTGTACCAAAGACACGCCCTCAACCCGGATATGCCGGTTCTGCTAAATCCCAGCGATTTCGCCGAGCAGACCGCCATTCCTGTGGAAAAAAACTACAGTCTCTGGATTTTGAATACGCGCCACTCCGATAAATATTTCGGCTTTCTGAGCAAAATGTTCAAACTGGCACGCGAATGATGTTGAACCCGTTCCCCCAGCGCATCGATATGCCATCTTCCGACGAGACACCGACGGGTGCGGACGACCATGCCCGTCTGAAGGCCGTTGCCCAACCGCATGACGAGGAGGAATCGCCCCCCCAATCGATGAACGATGTCCCGCTGTACAACAGCCGGATCATCGACAATTACATCAAGCTGATCAAATTCAAATACCCCTGGATCAATGCCACCGGGATTTTAAATTATGCCGGTATGACCAGCTACGAGGTGGCCGATCAGGGGCACTGGTTCACCCAGCGCCAAATCAACCGCTTCCACGAAAAACTTGCCGCATGCACCCAGAATGTGAACATTTCCCGTGAGGCCGGCCGCTATTCGGCCTCGCCCGACGCCATCGGCGTGATGCGGCAATACGGCCTGGGCATGATCGGCCCGGACAAATGCTTTGAGCACATGGGCACCTTCGCTTCGAAATTCACCAAGTCATCGGCGTTTCATTCGAAGCGGCTCAGTCCCAACAAGTATGAAATCGCCGTCCACCCGCGGCCGGGTGTGCGCGAAAAACAGTTTCAGTGCGAAAACCGCATCGGTTTTTTGGAATCCGTCACGCTGGCCTTTTCGAATAAACTTCCTCATATCGAGCACCCCGAATGTATCTTCCGGGGCGATGCGGCCTGCCGTTACCTCATCAGTTGGGAATCGTCTTTTTCACTCGTCTGGAAGCGAATTCGCGCCTACATGCCGGTGTTATTCGTTTTAAGCTGTATTCTTCTGCACATGGGCGCCCCGCAGATTCGGCTGACCACCCTACTGTTGTCGAGCGCCGTTCTGTTTTTGCTGCTGACGCTGATCGGGGAATCGATGGAGAAGAACGAGCTGCGCAAGAGCGTCGATAACCTGAAGGATTCCACCGACAAGCTCGTCGACCAGATCGCGCTCAACTACAACAACTCGTTAATGATCAACGAAGTCGGCCAGCTGATTGCCGGCAAGACCAAAGTGGATGACGTCCTCGACAAGGTGGTCAAGATCTCCCAGCGACGGTTGAATTTCGACCGGGGCATCATTCTGCTGGCCAACAAGGCGAAAACCCGGCTGGAATACCGGGCCGCCTACGGGTACAGCCAGGAGATGCGGAATATGGTGCGCACGGCTTCCTTTCATTTGGACAAGCCGGGTTCCAGGGGATTTTTTGTCGTTTCCTTCCGTGAGCAAAAGCCCTACCTCATCAACGATTTCAACGAAATCGAAAGGGAGTTATCTCCGCGCAGCTTGGATTTCGCGCGCAAGATGGGCGCCAAGGCTTTTATCTGCAGCCCGATCGTGTGCGAGGGGGAGGCGCTGGGCGTCTTTGCCGTCGATAACATCCACTCCCGGCGACCGCTGGTTCAGAGCGATCTCAGCCTTCTCATCGGCGTGGCCTCGATCATCGGGATCGCCATCCGCAATACCAAACTGATCGAGTCCAAAGAGCGCCAGTTCAGCTCCATTCTCGAAGTCCTGGCCGCCAGCATCGACGCGCGAGACCCTCTGACATCCGGCCATTCGGCCAAAGTCACGGAATACGCGGTGGGCATCTGCAAGGAATTGAAAATGGACAGCCAGTACTGCGAGATGATCCGCGTTGCCGCGTTGCTCCACGATTACGGCAAAATCGGCGTTCCGGATTCGATTCTGAACAAGGCCGGCCGCTTAACCGGCAAGGAATACGAGACCGTCAAGACCCATGCGGCCAGCACCCGGGCCATTCTCGAACGCGTCAATTTCGAAGGTGTCTATAAGGAGGTCCCGATCATCGCCGGGGCCCACCACGAGCGTTACGACGGCAGAGGATACCCGGAAGGACTGGCGGGCGAGGAAATCCCTATGGGCGCCCGGATCATTGCGGTGGCCGATTTTTTTGAAGCCGTGACGGCCAAGCGGCACTACCACCAGCCCATGGCGCCGGAGCAGGCCTTCGCGCTAATGCAGGCCAAAATCAATACCCACTTTGATCCGCGCGTGGTGGAGGCCTTCATGCGCTACCACAAGGTCAACCCCGACCTGGTCCTGATGAAGACGCCCGCAGCGCTTGCATAGCATCATGAGGGCGAGCGCTTGAGCGGCTCGTTTGTTTCCCCCTTTGAAACATTTATGCCAGGTTGAACCCGAAATCAGTGGCCGCGTGTTGTTGTGCACGCTTTGCCACTACCGGTCGAGCGTTGTTCAACACGGTGATTTCAAATCCAGGCAGGCAGAAGCGTGCCTGATAAAGGCGGGTTGCGGCGTCGTGGTATGCCGATCGTCCAGGGGGGCACAGGCGGCTTCCAAAGAGGCCGTCGCCGCCGCACCGTTCGGTGCTTCCAGGATCCTGGAGAACAGGAACTGCGATCCGCCACCGTAGCAGTCGAAGTTGGGGATGCCCCGCGCCAAGAACCTACCGGCCGCGCCGAGCAATTCGGACTCGCCCACATGGGTGCCCACGTGGCATAAGACGCCAGCCTGCGCGGCCATCTGCGCGATGGCCCGTGAGCGCAGCAGTCCGCCGCATTTGGAAATCTTGATATTGAAGATATCACAAGCCTCCTGCGCCAGGAATACTTCGGCATCCGCCAGGCTGACCAGGGATTCGTCCACGATTACGGCCAACCCGCTATCCCGTCGGAACTGACGGAGGCCCTCGATATCACCGGCCGGTAGGGGCTGTTCGATGGCGGCCGGCCGAAACGGCCGCACCCGATCGACTTCTTTCAGAACCTGCGTCCGCGTCAGCTTGCCGTTGACCTCCAGCCGAATCTCGCCCGCCTCCCCTGCCAGACGACGCACTTGCTCCATGCGCCCGTAATTGGCCTCCGAATCGGTTCCCAAGAGCACTTTGAAAACCGGCTTGTCGAAACGCGCCTGCAGGATCGGTAAGTACTTTTCGACAATCGCGCGGTCGACAAGGGGCACGGATATCGAAAAGCGAAGTGCCTGGCGATATTTCTCGGGAAATAGTTGCCGGGCCTCCGAATGACCGCCACGCCCGAGCACATCGATGAGGGCCAGATCGGCCGCCCCCAGGGCAGAATGATAGGCTCGCGGCTCGTTCTGCCGGCAGGCGGTTTCAAGTTGCGCTAGCAGTGTTTCGACATCTTCCAGGGTGTCAAAGGGGTTGGCAAACAAAATCGGGGCGAAGGCATGCTGCCACAATGCAAGCACCGATGCGACGCTCTCCCCGGTGACATAGGCCCGCGGCGCACTTTCCCCCCACCCCCAGCCGTTCGGACCGCAGTCGAGACGCACGATCACGGAATCCGCCCGAAGCCGGTTGGCCTGGGGAGAATGAAAAGGGATTTTGAAGGCTTCGTTGTAGTGGTAGCACTGGATTCGCTGGACGATCATCATCAGACCTGTAGCAAACGCCGCCGGCTTGGCCGTTAGCGGCTGTCGGTTAATCTCCCCCTGGGCTGGATTTGGCCGCCAGGGCGGCCCGCTCAGCAGCCAGTTCCTTCAACAGGGCCCTCAAGGTCCAGGTCTCCGACGTCGGCGTCAGCGTTGCCCACAACGGCCAAGGCAATCCCGCGGACCGGTAGCGTTCCATGAGCGTGTGGAGTTCGGCCTCGGAAATGCCCGCCATAATGATGGCGGCCGGCATGCGGCTGGGTTGGTCGCACCCGGTGCCGCTCTCACGCGCGAAAAGCTCGCGCAGCTCGGTTTCGAGGTCTTCCGTGGTCGCGAATACCACGGACAGCGGCGTGATTTCGGCCGCTTCGATCCGCTCGAGGATGGCGGTCTGGCCTTCCGGGGTGAAACCGCAAACGAGCAGGGCCCGCGGACCGTAAAGACGATTGGCGCTGCGCGCCACGCGGCTGAATGTATCGGTATCGTTCATCGTGCTCCTAACATCGAAAATGGAGGGCCGTTGCCCGGGGCGTTGACCGCCGAAGATTTTTTATGCCACAAAGGGGTGGTTTTCACAACGATCGTCTGCCCCGGTCCGGGACCGCTGCCGGCAGGACGCGCGGACCCCGCCAGCACCGGGCGTTGAAGGGATGGGTGAACATGGAAGAGAAGGTCATTCGGCTTGAGAAAGAGGTCGTCGTCGACCAGGAGGCGCTGGGCCGACTGCTGATGCTGGTGCCGGCCCGACACCGGAAGGACGCGCGGCTGATCCGGTTCCTGGCTTTCCGGCTTAAAATCGACGGGTTTGAAAAGTCCAGCGCCTTTGTCTCGCGCAAACTCATGGAAGCCGAACGCTGCACGTTTCGCGGCCTGCTGTACGACTTTTTGAAAGATAACGAGGAGAGCAACGCCTGCAAGGATCAGCCGCCGTCGTAAGAATTGTCGCGGGGTTCCGCCGCCAGGGTTGTTTGCCGTTGCGCTTGGGGGGGCGATGGCAGTTCAGGTGAAAACGGTATCGGGGGGCAGCACCATGGGTGCCGCCACCTCCCGGGCCTTGTCTTCGCCGCAAAGCAACGCCACCAGCCGAAGGGCAAATTCCAGGGCCGTTCCCGGACCGCGACTGGTCACGCAACGCCCATCCACCACTACGCGCTCATCAATGCGGGTTTGGTCTCCGAGCCGATCGACGAAGGCGGGATGCGCGGTGGCCCGGCACCCCTCAAGGAGCGTATGCGCGGCAAGCACCACGGCCGGCGCCGCACAAATCGCACCCAACCAGCCGCCGGCCTCCCGCTGCTCCTTGAGGATTTCCACCAGCACGTCGGAGTCCCGCAGGCGCTCCGCTCCCGGAATGCCGCCGGGCAGTACCACCATATCGAAAGCCTCACCCCGGCATTGATCGATCAGGCAGTCGGCCACGAGCTTCACCCCACGCGAGGCCGTGACCTGCAGCGCCCCGACCGAAGCCACCGTCACCGTCACGCCCGCGCGGCGCAAAACATCGATGATGCACACGGCTTCGATCTCCTCCGTGCCGTCGGCGATAGGGACGAGCACGCGAGGTGGGGTGGCGTTGGGCATGGTTGGCACCTCCGTGTAAGTCAACTTGCCGGCTGATATGGATCCAGATCCTGGGTGTAGGCCGTGAGCACCTTGAAGCCCTGCTTTTCAAGGCAGACGGCCGCCTTGTCGCCGTCGACCGCCGGCACCCGAACCACCAGATAGTACACGCCGGGGTGTGTCTTTTCAGGCCAGGTGAAAAGGCTGCGGATGTTGATGCCCTCGGCCCGCAGGCTCTGGGAAATATCCGAAATCACCCCGATGCGGTCCTTGACCAGGATGGTCAGGCGCGAACTGTCGGTCTCGAGACCCACGGCTTCGAGTAGCACCCGCATGACGTCCCGCGAGGTGATGATCCCCACCAGTTCATCGCCCTCGAGCACCGGCAAGGCGTTGATCCGGTGCTGATTCATTAGCAGCGCTGCCCGCTCGATGGTGGTGGCCGGGGTGATCGTCAGGGTCTTCTTGGTCATAATGTCCGCCACCGTCACCTGATCCAGCAGGTAATTCAGCTCGTTTTTGCTAAGCGTTGTGGCCGAGGACGCCCAGCTTTTTTTCAAATCGCGGTCCGAAACGATACCCAGAAGTTCGTTATCGCGGTCCACGATCAAAAGATGGTTGATCTTTTGTTGCTCCAGGGTTTCCTGGGCGGCGACGAGACTCGTCTCCGGTGCAACCGTGGTCAGATCCGTCCGCATCACAGTCCCGACATACATTGCGCCTCCTTCGGATATAAGATGACCGGGGAAAGATGAGGGTGCTGCGCGCTGCCGACCGGGCGACGCCTGAACGAACTTAGGCTATCCCCTCGGGGGTGTCAACTTCGGGGCCGGGGAGCCAGAACGTCGCGGTCGATGCCAGCGTGGTGGTCAGCCCGATCAACACAAAAGCCCTTCCGAACAGACCGGCGTCGCCCATCCATCCGAGAAATAAAGGGATGATGCCGCCGCCGATCAGAAAAGCCATCGGAATTGTAACGGCGATCGTGATATTCTGACGGCGGCGGGTGCTGATTCGCGAAAGCAAACTGAACCCCGCGGGGAAAAAACAAACAGCCAGGACGGGCTGGCAGAAGACGGCCGCCACTAGGCTGGGGCCGCGCAAAACCCCGAGAGCCATGATCAGCACGCCGGACAGCAGAAACACCACCCGGATCGTGCTGCGGGGACCGAATCGGTCGGCCGCCCAACCCCCGAACCCGGCCGCCGCCAGAGACCCCACACGCGAAAAGGCCAACAGACCGTTGGCCCATTGACGTTCCATCCCGTGATCGCCCACCAGAAAAAGGGGCAGCATCGAGTAAAGGCCCAGGGTGCCCGAAATGCCGATGCCAAACGAGAGCATCATCAGCCAAGCAGCCGGTTTGGCGGCAATTTCCGCCATCACGCGGCGGTCCGGGATCTCACCGCAGTAGTCGGCACCCCGTCCGCGCCACTGGAAAAATCCGGCCAAAGCGAGCGCAGCGCCGCCCAATACCATCAGGCCCATTCGCCAGTCCACAACACCCAGAGCGGCTTCCACCATCAGGGGCGCCAGCAAAAAAGCCGCGTTGGGGGCCAGTTCGTGGATGGCCAGGGCCTTACCCCAATGGCGGGCGGCGACACGGTCGGTGATCGAGGCGATACCCGAGGGCAGATAGATGCCGGCCGCAAACCCCAAAGCCAGAAGACCGCCATAAATCCCGATCAGATTCGACGCCCGGGCGATGACCGTCAGGGCCAGTCCCACGCCGGCACACGAGAGGACAATCACCCGGCGGTGGGGCATGCGTCCGGCCAGGTGCCCCGAACCCAGCAGGGCCAGAAAATAGCCGCAGGACAGAACCAGAAAAAAACGTCCGGCCCCGCTGAGGTCCAGCTTAAGGTCCCCGCGAATAACCGGCAGAAGGGGGGCCATGATGATCCGCGCGACGAAGTTCACGAAAAATATGGCGGTCAGCAGGAGGATGGGCGCCAGCGCCGACCGAAAGTCACCGGGCTTTTCGTGTTCCTGCAGCCCATGACAGGGCTTGGCTTGCTTTGGCATGCCTGTTTATCGCTTTCTGGCGACGTTGGTGGCCGGATCGGTTCACCCCCCCCGCTCACAGAATCCGGACGCCCCCCAGATGGACCGGGCCAGACGCAGCTGACCCTGGACGTTGTTCAACCGCACGTCCTGCGCGTTTTCGATCTGGGACACCTCGCCCGGCAGCAGCGGACCGATATAATCGGCCAAATCCCGTGAGCCGCCGCCGGTAAGCAGCAGGCTGTCGGTGTCCCAGGCGGTGGTTAGCCGGTATCCGATATTGTCGGCCAGCTGTTCCGCCAGTCGGCTGAAGGCTTCCCGGCGCACCCGTTCGATCGTGTAGCGTTGCCTATCGATGTGGACCGTACCCAGGCGCACCGCCTGATAGAGTTGATCGAGATCGAGCCTTCGGCCGGTTTCCGCCTCCAGCTTGCGGGCAATTTGACCAAACCCGCGGCTGATGCCCAGATCGATGGTGCCGCTGTCGCGGTTGCTGAAGCGCATGCGGTCCATGGTGATCACGTTGGTCGTTCGAAAGCCGATATCGACCACGACTGTTTTCTGATCCTTGAATCTATCCGCGCGCATCCGACCGTCCGCATTCATGATCAGTCCGCTGAAGGTGCCCATGGGATGGGGAACCGTATGGATTTTGCGGATATGAACGTTTTTGGGGGTCCGGCTGCCGTCCGGACGCACCCAGGCCATTTTATGGTAGCCGATCAGGCGCGCCTCGAAGGCGTCCCTCAAGCGCTGGTAATGGCTGACAGGGAGCCCGATCACCACGTGCAGCGGCTCTTCCATCTCGATGTAGGCGGCCAGGACCGCCAGCACCAGTCGCCGGCCATAATCACCGAAGAGCCGCTCGGGCTGCCGGGGCACCTGCGGTGAAAACCAGTCGCACGCGGCGCGATGGCCCAGAAAGTAGGCCGCATCTTCGAATGCCAGGTGCAGCCCGTCTTCGGGTAGGGTATACGCCTCTTGGTAGGCCTCTTGCGGACGGTCGTTCTCCGCCAGGAGGGAGGGAATGATGACCGCCCGCTGACCGTCGAATCCTTTGGTGAACCCGAAACCAAGATCCACGCCGACAAGTTTGATGCGGCTTTTCACGCGCGATCATCCTTAATCCCAGGCAAGGCGGAGCCGTTGGGAGGCCGCTGGCCGCGCCGGCCTGGGGAAATGCGCTGTCGCCGGGATTCAGGTGCATGGACGCTTCGCCGCCAATGGCGGTTAACCCCGGCGGCACGTGGTGCAAGCGAGGCCAACGGCAATCAGAATCCCAGGTCTTCGTTGATCAAAACGACCCGTACCCGCCCTTTGGGAAAACTTTTCTCGGTGATCGTCCATGTATTGCAGATGCGCTGGGGACTCGTGCAGTCATGACAAACGCCGGTCGCGGCACAGGGGGTTTTCATGCCCAGACGCATGCTGTTGACCGGGGCGGCATAAGCCTTGATGCGCTCCCAGGCGGCTTCCAGATCCGCCACCACCTTGTTGCGTCCGGCCAGCACCACGACATTGCGGGGACCAAAGGTCAGCGCGGCGATCCGGTTGCCGATCATGTCCAGGTTGATCAGGTGGCCGCTGGTGGTGATGGCGTTGGTGCCGGTGATGAACAGGTCCGTCAAAAGCGCTTGCCGGCGCCGTTCCAGCTTCTCGTCGTTGGTCAGCGTCGGATCCAAGGTATCCAGCACCGTGATGCCCGCCTGGTTTTTGAGCCGGTCGTAAAGGCCGGTTTGCACGAAGGTTTTGGACCCGCCCCAGGAAAGGGTTTGGGGGGCAATCTGGAGCAGCAGGGCATCCGACACCAGGGCCGCGGCCGCTTGCCGGTCGGCCGTAATGTGGACCTCGAAATGATTCCTTTCGAGGGTTTCCTTGACGGCTTCCAGACGAAGATTCCAAAACGGCGTGATCGAATCCGGCATGGCCTGCTCCCGTGTGTGGTTGTCGACACCGACTTGCACCCCCGCGTTCTATGAAGTATCTAACCGGTGCGGTCAACCGCAAAATAGGAGGACGATATGCAGCAGCGCCGATTGGGGAACAGCACGCTGTCGGTTTCAGCGCTCATCATGGGCACCTGGCAGGCCGGCCGGCAAATGTGGACGGACATCGACGATGCCGACTCCGTTCGCGCCATCCGCAGCGCCATCGACCACGGCGTTACCACGATCGACACCGCCTCGGTCTACGGCAACGGCCATTCCGAACGCATCGTGGCCCGGGCGGTGGGAGGCGATCGCAGCCGGGTGGTGCTCGCCACCAAGGTGTTCGCCAACGCAATGAAGTACGACCAGGTCCTGACCGCCTGCGAGCGTTCCCTGACCCATCTGGCCACGGATTACATCGATCTCTATCAGATCCACTGGCCCTCCGGGGCGTTCGGCAGCGATCGTGTGCCCATCGGGGAAACCATGCGGGCGATGGTGCGGCTCAAAGAGCAGGGCAAGATCAGGGCGATCGGCGTGTCCAATTTTTCGGCCGGCCAGCTGGCCGAGGCCATGGCATATGGAGAAATCGTCAGCCTGCAGCCGCCCTACTCGCTTTTCTGGCGCCAGGTGGAAACGGATGCGCGCCCCCTGTGCCTGGAGCGGGGCCTGGCGATTCTGGCCTATTCTCCCATGGCCCAGGGGTTGCTGACCGGTAAATTCGGGCCGGACCACCGCTTTAAACGCGGCGACCACCGCGCCAAGAATCGCCTGTTCCAGCCGGACAACCTCAGACGCGCCCATGCGGCCCTGGCCGAACTGGCGCCCATCGCCCACCGCCACGACGCCACCCTGGGACAACTGGCCCTGGCCTGGGTCATGGCCCAGCCCAACACTTGTGCCATCGCCGGGGCCCGCAATGCCGAGCAGGCGGAGCAAAACGCCGCCGCCGCCCATATCAACCTCGCGCCCGAAGACCTGGCCGCCATGGACCGCATCGGCCGTCAGGTCACCGACCACCTGGATGACAACCCCGTCATGTGGAACTGGTAGCGAACGCGGCGCGCCCCGCCGCCGTGGCGCCTTACTTCCCCGTGAAGCGGGGTGGCCGCTTTTCGATGAAGGCCGAAAAGGCCTCGAAAAGATCTTCGGAAGGGATGATGTTGGCGCTCAGCGAGGCATTGTAGGCCAAGCCCTCTTCAACGGTTCGGCCGATCCCGTGATTGAGCACGGCCTTGCTGGCCTGCACCGCCAAAGGCGCGTTGGCGGCGATCGCCCGGGCCAGTTCTTCGGCGCGTGTCAGCAGCGCCTCGCGATCCTCCAGCACCTCGCTGACCAGCCCCATGTCACGGGCGCGGGGCGCGTCGACGTTGCCGGCCGTATAGGCCATCTCGCGCGCGAAACCCTGGCCGACGATCAGCGGCAGACGCTGCAGCACCCCCACGTCGGCCACAAATCCCACGGCGGCCTCCTTAAGTGCGAAAACGGCGTCCCGGCTGCAGAGGCGGATGTCGCAGGCCGTCACCATATCAAGCCCCGCCCCCAGGCAGTGGCCATGAACGGCGGCGATCACCGGCTTGCGGCAGCGCTCGATACAGGTCATGGCCTGCTGCAGACCCGCGATTTTTTCGAGCAGGCGCCACTTTACGCCGCCCGTCTGGTTCCTTTCGGTGATTTCGGCGATGGCGCCGGACATCTCCACGAGATCGATGCCCACGGAAAAGCAATCCCCATCGCCCGCCAGAATGACGACCCGGATGTCGGGATCCTGATCGAGCCCGCGGAAGATCGGCAGCGTCTCCTCCCAGGCCGGCGGGTTCATGGCATTTTTCTTGGCCGGCCGGCTGAGGACCACCCGCGCCAGGGGCGGGTCCTTTTCGACCCGGTAGAATTGAAATACGCTCACGATAATACTCCTTGATGTTGGGTGGCCATCGGACATCCGCTTCCTATCCCAGATCGACCGGCGCTGTCCAACCCTAAAGCGCTGGCCGCACGGTTCCGTCCGCGGGGCGGCGGTGAGAGGCCGAGATTCTGCGGTGCTGTCGATGGATCGATTGCAAACTTACGATCATCCTGATATGGGAGAGCCGAAATGTGCGGCGGTCACACCCATCGGCGGCCGGCCGCCGCCGCCAAGCAAGGGCCTGGTTCTGCAACTTTATGGATATCTATTACGTCGACGGCGACTTTGTCCCGGCCGATCGGGCCGTCATTCCGGTGAACGATCTGGCCGTCCTGCGGGGACTGGGGGCGTTCGAACTGCTGCGAACCTACGGCGGCCGCCCCTTCGCACTGGAAGAACACCTCCAGCGATTGGCCCAATCGGTCGGGAAGATCGGCCTGCCGCTACCCGGCGACCTTGACCACATCCGTCAGGTGGTGCTCGAGACACTGGCGCGCAATCAGCGGCCGGAGGAAGTCAATATCCGCATCATCGTGACGGGCGGCTCCAGCCCCGACTTCATGACCCACCAGGGACAGCCCCGGCTGCTCGTGCTGGTTTCGGAGATGCCCCGGCAACCGGGTGAATGGTATGTCGACGGGGTCAAGATCACCACCATGCAAAGCCGGCGGATTCTGCCCGGGGCCAAGAGCATCAATTATCTTTCGGCCACCATCGCACTGCAAAAGGCGCGCGCCAAAGACGCCGTCGAGTCGGCCTACGTGGATCGCGACGGCCTGGTTTACGAATGCACCACCAGCAATATCTTCGCCTTCTTCGGCGATCGGCTGGTAACGCCGGGGCGGCGCATCCTGGCCGGCATCACCCGCGGCGCGGTCCTTAACATGGCGGAAGCGCTGTTCACCGTGGAGGTGCGGGACCTGCCCTTCAAGGAATTCGTCGCGGCGGACGAAATTTTTATCACCGGCACCAACAAAGGAATCGTTCCGGTGGTCCGGGTCGATGACACGGTCGTTGCCGACGGGCGGCCAGGACCGCGCACCCGTCGGCTCATGGCCGCGCTGGAAGCCCACACCCAGGATCACGGCCAACCCCAAGGGGCTGGCTCATAAAAAAATCAAATGCGCATTTCTGCGCACCAATCAGGAGGGATGCCATGACGACCGGTCAGGCATACGATTTGGTAATTATCGGCGGCGGCCCGGGAGGCCTTTCGGCCGGCATCTATGCCAAGCGGGCCGCCATGAATACGGTATTGGTGGAAAAAGGGGTTACCGGCGGCCAGGTCGTCATGTCGGACGAGGTCGAAAACTATCCGGGCTTCGAACACACCAGCGGCGCCGAGCTGGCCATGAAATTTCTCGAGCACGCCCAGGCCTACGGTCTGGAAATCCTCTCCCAGGAAGTCAGCGAGGTCGAACCGGGGCTGAACCACCACCACGTCCACCTGGCCGACGGCACCACCCTGGATACCCACGCCGTTATCCTGGCTACCGGCGGCAGCCCGCGCAAGCTGGCCATCCCGGGCGAGGACGAGTACTACGGCCGGGGGGTTTCCTACTGTGCGGTGTGCGACGGTTTTTTCTTTCGCAACAAGACCGTGGTCGTGGTGGGCGGCGGCGACACCGCCACGGAAGAAGCGCTCTACCTGGCCAAACTGGCCGCAAAGGTCTACCTGGTCCACCGCCGCGATGAACTGCGCGCCAGTAAAATCCTGCAGAAGCGCGTCATGGACGACTGCAATATCGAAATTCTCTGGAACACGGTCGCCACGGCCATAAAAGCGGGCAGCGACGGTGTCGAGGCCATCAGCCTCGAGGATACCCTTTCGGGGGAAGCGCGCGAGTTGCCCACCGACGGGGTTTTCATCTTTATCGGATTCGATCCCAACAATGAGGTCGTCCCGGCCGGGGTCCGCATGAATGCTGACGGTTATGTGATGACCGACGAAAAATGCGAAACCGCCATCAAGGGCCTTTTTGCGATCGGCGACCTGCGTGAGAAATATGCCCGTCAGATCGTGATCTCGGCCGCCGACGGCAGTACGGCCGCGTTGGCCGCGGCCCACTATGTCGAGACCCAGAAAAGTTCTTCAGCGGACTCCTGCGCGATCCCCGCCGACCTCGTGGAAGAATCCGCGAACTAGCGGAATCGTTTTTGAAGGCGCCTTTCACAAGCGTCCTGCGATTTCGCATTCGCGGTTTCCGGCGCGGGCAGCCAACCTATCGCCCGTGGTCATGACACCAGCCGTACATACCTCGATGCGGGCCGGATTGGCGGCCCTTCTTTTGGTCGGCGCCCCCCTTGCGGGCCTGGTTGCGGCCGGCCGGCCCGTTCGACCGTATCTGGAATTTCCGCCCCAAACCCGCTTCGTCACCCACGCGCCATTTTCATGGACGGCGTTTGCCGCCATTGGTCTCCTTGTAATCGTTTGCGCCTGGCCACTGGTCCGGTTGGCTACCGGCACGTCGCCCCCCCAAACACCCGGCCAGCGCCGGCATGCCTTTCCCTGGTGGGGGTGGGCCGCTCTGGCCGGTGGCGCGGCCAGCTGGCTGTTGGCCTGGAACCGCTGGCCATGGTTCGCACCCTTGCAGCCCCACACGTTCCCGATGCTCTGGGGCAGCTTCATCCTGGTGGTCAACGCCCTGTGCCACCGACGCCGTGGCAACTGCCCGATGCTGGCCCAACCCGTGCGCTTTATCCTGTTGTTTCCGGCCAGCGCCGCTTTCTGGTGGCTCTTCGAATACCTGAACCGCTTCGTACAGAACTGGTATTACACCGGCGCCGACTACCCCCCGCTGACCTACTTCACGCTGGCCTCGTTATCATTTGCCACCGTCCTGCCCGCCGTTGTGTCCGTCCGGGAATGGCTGCTATCGTTTGCACCCTTCCAGCGCCGATACCATCGCCGGGGCCTTCCTTCCGGTCCGCCCCGCCGCATCGTTGCCCTGGCGCTCTTGGGCGTTTCCACGGGTGGACTGGCCGGCGTGGGCCTTTGGCCTGACTATCTGTTTCCTCTATTATGGACGGCCCCCCTGGCCATCCTTCT
>JASJCV010000199.1 GCA_030065275.1 Desulfobacterales bacterium
CACCACGATAAAGGCGATGGTCCGCAGGTAGACCAGGTCAGCGGGGACCAGGACCATGTAGTAGGTGATCCAGGAGATCACGCCGGCCATCACCAGCACGAAGACAACGGCCATGGCCATGCCGACCGCGGTTTCCATTTTCTTGGAGGTTCCAAGGAAGGGACAGTTGCCCAGGAACTGGGCCAGCAGGATATTGTTGACGAAGATGCAGCTGACGATGAGAACGATGTAGTCGCCCATGGGAATCTCCTATCTGTTGCCCACCATGTTCATGAAGCACAGCATGATGCCCAGGCAGATGAACGCCCCGGGCGCCTGAACCATGAACTGGAAGGGCTGAAAACCGGGAAAGAGATTGACCAAATTGACAAGCTCAATGCCTTCCCAAAGCGTAATCGTGCCGGCGCCTAAAATTTCGCGTAGGGCGCCAAGGGCCGCCAGCGACATCGTAAAGCCGATGCCGATGCCGAGACCGTCGGCTATCGAGAGCATCAGCCCGTTTTTGGAGGCAAAGGCTTCGGCGCGGCCGAGAACGATACAGTTGACCACGATCAGTGGAATGAAAATGCCCAACTGCAGAAACAAGGGGTAGGCAAAGGCCTGCATCAGCAGTTCCACCAGCGTGACGAAGGTGGCGATGATAATGATGAAGCAGGCAATGCGGACTTTGGCGGGAACGACCTTGCGCAGCATGGAGACCAGGATATTGGCGCAAACCAGGACGAAGGTCGTGGCCAGGCCCATGCCGATGCCAAACTGCATCTTGGTGGTCACCCCCAGCGTCGGGCACAGCCCCAGGACCAATCGGAACGGTGGTACCTCTTCCCACAGACCCTTCATGAATTCATGCGTAATCGATTTCGCCATGGGAATCCCCCTCGTTATTTGAATGCTTGCAGTTCTTTTTCGATCTGGGGTTTCAGACGCGCATAGATCTCACCGGCATCGGTGGCCGCCGAACAGACCGCATCGGAGGTGATCGTGGCACCGCTCAGGGCATTGATCGGATCGCCGACCTGGATCGGCCCCTTGATGTCGACGCCGGCGAACTGGGCGGCAAATTTGGGATCGTCTTTGGCTTTGGAGCCCAGACCGGCGGTTTCGCTGTGGGTGGTGACGCCCACCCCGAATATTTTGTCCGTGCTGGTGTCGATGCCGACCACCAGGCCCACATCACCCCCATAGCCTTTGCCCGAGGTTTCAAAGGCGATCATTTGTTTGCCGTCGATCTTGGCCACGAAGAAATCCAAATTTGTGCCCTCGTCATCGATGCTGAACCGGTCGGCCACCGGGTCGTTGGTCGCGTCCTTGAAAATGGACATGATGGCCGGCCCCTTGACCAGCTGCAGGACCTGCATCTCGATTCGTTCCTGGGTGCTCTCCTTGACATAGGCCAGCACCCCGCCCGAGAGTGAACTCAGGATGGTCAGCACGATCACCATTTTGATCATTTCACCCATGTTAGGCCATCCTTCCCAAAGCTTTCGGTCTGATTTTGTCCAGCAGCGGATTGACGAGGTTAACCAGCAGGACGGCCAGCAGAACGCCGTCGTGATAGCTGCCGATATTGCGGATCAACATGGTCAGAACGCCGGCCGCGGCGCCGTAGATCAGCATGGGGACCGGGTTGACCGGCGAGGACGCACTTTCCGGCAGAAGAAAGAAGGCCCCGATCAGGGTGTAGCCGGTCAGCAGGTGGAACATCGGCCCGGCGAAACGCACGGGATCGGTCAGATGGAAGGCCAGCGCGGTCAGAAAGAGGCTGGCCAAAAAGGACAGACAAATTTCCCAGCGGATATAGCGCTTGGCGATCAGGTAAATGCCGCCGGCGATCAACCCCAATCCGAAGGTGCTGCCGATGCCGCCGATCTGGCGCCCCAGAAGGAGATCGAGCGTCGAGAAATCGGCCACCGCAGCCGTGCCCAGGTTCTTGGCGAGGGTCAGCGGAAAGACGGCCTTGAAGGATAATTCGTAATTCACGAGAGCGGCGTCGAAATCCATGAACGCCGGCCAGGAGACGGTCAGCATCATCATGGAAACCGCCACCGGGTGAAAAGGGTTGGCGCCCAATCCGCCGAAAACGTGCAGACCGATGACCACCGTAAGCAGGGTGCCCACCACGACCACCCACCAGGGTGTGGTGGCCGGAATCAGCATGGCGAACAGCAGGCCCAGCAGGGCCGCGTTACCGTCGGCGATGGTGACCGTGCGCTTGGTGGCGCGGTTCATGAGATACTCCGCCAGGATGGCCGTGGCGATCGCCAGGCAGACCACGCCCACGGCGGGCAAGCCGTATTGGACGATGCCCAGCGCGACGGCCGGCATGGCCGCCCAGATCATCCCGTAACAGCGTTCCTGAATGTTGCTCCCGTTATGCCAGAAAGGGGCATGCGAGACGATAAACATTTTTTTACGACTCATCAGACGCCTCCGCTACCGCGCTCACCCGGGCCATTTCGTATTTGGCCAGGCGGATATATTGGTAGATGGGGATGCGGGCCACGCAGACATAACTGCAGAGACCACAGTCGACACAGGAAAGGAGATCGTAGAGCTCGGCGCCGTCCTCGTACTGGCCGGCTTCCAGAAAGCGGACCAGCATGTTGACCTGAATCCGGGTCGGGCATACGTGTACGCACTCGCCGCAGTTGATGCAGGAATAGTCCGAGACCAGGTTGACGTCGGCGGCGTCCTGTACCATCACGGCGTCGGTATCGGCGCGCACCACCAGTTTTTCGTCATAGATGGCCGTACCGGTCATGGGGCCCCCCAGGATCAATCGATCCCGGTCGCCGGTAGCGATGCCCGCGGTCTTCAAAATGGCGCCCACCGGCGTCCCCAGCCGCGCGGTGATGACCTTCACGCGGCACTGTTTGTCGATCAGGGTCACCAGTTTTTCGATCGGAAGTCGCCCGGTGTCATAGGCTTGTCCGATGGCGGCCACCGACTCGGCGCTGAAAAACGCATACCCCATGTCTTCGCAGTTCTTGTCCGCCGGCACCTCGACACCGAACGCGTGGTAGAGGATTAGCTTGGGGTGGGCCGCGGGGTAGTCCGGCGATACGGCCTTGAGGACATCGGCGCCCGTATGGCCGAAGCCCGCGATCAGGTCGCGCGGCACGGCGATGGCCACGGTTTCCGGCGCCGCGGCCGCCTTGAGCACTTCGATGCCCTTGGCGATGGCGTGGATCTCGGTTCGGATGGCGTACTGGTTGGTGGAGACCAAGAGGTCGGTATCCACGCCGCTGACCACGATGGTGTGAATCGGTCGGTCGGGGTCGCCCAGAAGGTGAAGCGGCGGTTTGCCGGGGGCTTCCGCCAGGTAGGCCTGCAGGACTTCCAGGGTCGGCTCCAGATCTTCTATCGGGGCGGCCATCTCGTCGTTGGCGACCTCGATGTCGACGGCCGTGAAATGGCTTCCGAAATCGCCAGGATAGGGGTAGATGGCGCTGATCTTACCGGTGACGCTTGAAATGACGTAGGCGTCGCTGGTTTTGAAGGGGGCCAGTTTCTGGCCGGTCTGGACAGTGTCGCCCTCCGTCAGGTCCACCTGCGAGCGTTTCTCGAACATCTCTTCGATCAACAGGGTGGCCTTGCCGTTGCCGCCAATGGTTTCGGCCGGCAGGGGGGATTGCGGCAAGAGCGCATACTGAAACACGGATGCTCCCGATTGGCTTTGCAACTGTTTCATCATGGTCTAACCCTTTTGTGCGTGCTTTGCTGAGCGGAACATGAAACGGAATGGCCGGCCGCTACATCATATGGCATTCAGCGCATTCGAGCGGCCCGGCGCCGATGCCGGCGTGGCACTCTATGCATTGACTGTGGACCGCTGGTGTACGGGCCTCCATTTCCGTATCCTCGTAGTACTCCTCGTCGTGGCATTCGCTGCACACTTCGGGATCGGTGGCCTTACCGGGTTCTTGGGGGTGGCAGGCACCGCAGGCGAGCTGCTCCTCGTCTTCGCGGTCCTCGGCGTAGTGATGATGACACTCGAGGCATTCGACATCATAGCCCGTGTTGTGCTCGAGATGTTCGAAAAGTGCATGACCAGTGGCACTACGATACTGAATACGGTTGGGAATTTGGGGGGATTCGATGGGGAAGGCGGCGAAGCAGAGAACGCCGACCAAAAACAGGATGACAGCCACGCTGAGAATCAGCTTAAGATCTTTCTCCGAAGTCATAGGCGGTCCATTCCTTCGTATGTAAGTTGGCGTGGGCGGGCGCGGCAAACTGGCCAAATTTGACTACCATACTGACCATGGGCCTGCAAGCAATTTTTTTCAATAAAGTTTTGGAATAACAAAAAAAATGCGGCAATGAGAATTTCTTTCGTAATTACGGCGAACACCTAAAAATGGTTGGTATCAATGCAAATAATCATGCTTCCGCGGAGCGCTATAACATTCCGGCCGCAGCGTTGTTCGATCGCGTTGTCGCCGTCGGTGCGTCAGCCCGCGGGGGCACAGGCCCCGCATCGCTGACAGTCGCGATCGGTGGGGCAGGGAGGCGAGGGGCGTGCCGCAAGGGCCTGCTGGTACTCCTGCCAAAGGAACGATTTTTCCACGCCCGTGTCGATGAAGTCCCAGGGAAGCAATTCATCGACCGCACGCTCCCGCAGGGTAAAGAAATCCGTATCGATGGTTGCGGATTTCAAGGTCTGGGACCAGCGGCCGCCCGTCCGGAGGTGGTCACGCAGAAGGCCGCCGACGCGCCGGTCGCCGCGGGCCAGGAGGGCCTGGAGATAGGCCTCACGGACACTTTCGTGCTGGAAGCGGACGTTGGCGATGGGTTGAAGACCTTTGCGCAGCAGGCGTAGACGTTTTTTAATGGTGCGTGGGGGGGGCATGCCGGTCCATTGAAAAGGGGTCGACGGTTTGGGGACGAAGGGGGTCGCGTTCACCGTGATCGTGCCGATGCGCTTCATCTTCCGGCTGGCGTCGAGAAAAACCCCTTTGATCGCTCGGACCAAGGCGACGATCGCTTCGATGTCCCCGCCGGTCTCCGTGGGCAGACCGGTCATGAAATAAAGCTTCAGGTTGGGAATGCCGGTCCGGACCAGTTTGTGCGCCGCCTGCAGGATGTCTTCCTCCTCCAGTCCCTTGTTGATCACGCGGCGCAGGCGGTCCGATCCGGCCTCGGGTGCGATGGTCGCCGTCTTGGTGCGGTTGGCCCGCAGGACGTCGAGCATTTCATCCGTCAGGGCGTCGGCCCGCAGGGAACTGAAGGAGAGCCGCAGGTCGGTGTCGGCGACCCGGCCGCAGAGTTCACCGATGGCGGGATAATCCGAAACGGCGGCGCCCACGAGCCCCACCCGGCGGGTGGTCCTGGCGGCCCGGCGCAGGCAGCGTTCGAGAAATTCGGGATCGCGGTAGCGTGGCGGGCGGTAGATATAGCCGGCGCTGCAGAACCGGCAGCCATGCGGGCATCCGCGGCTGACCTCGATCAGGCAGGTATCGGGAAAGGCGGTGTCCGCCGTCATGACGACGGTGGCGGTTTCGAGTGCGGCCACATCAGGGACCCGCGGCAGTTTGACCCGGGCGCCCCGTGGATCGACCGCCGCAAATGACCGAAGGCGGCCGTCGCGATGGTAGGCGGGGCGGTAGCGGCGGGGGATGTAGACGCCCGGCAGATCCGGCGGCAGGGATGCCAGGAGGCCGCGGTAGTTGCCGTTCGCCTGGCGGCAGCGTTCGATGAAGGCCGGCAGGGTGACTTCGGCCTCGCCGATCAGGAACAGATCGAAAAAGTCCGCCAAGGGCTCGGGATTCAGCATCACGGCGACGCCGCCGGCCAGGACGAGCGGCGTGTCATCCCCGCGATCACGGGTTTCAAGAGGAATGCCGGCAAGCTTGAGAAGGCTCAGGACGTGGGGATAATCGTTTTCGAACGCAAGCGAGAAGGCCAGGATATCGAAATCGCCGGCAGGCCTACCGTTTTCCAGCGAAACCATTCTCTTGGGGGGCGGGTGGCCCGTGAGGTCGTGCAGAAAACGTTCACAGATCACGTCCGCTTCCCGGTTGAGCAGACGATAGACGGTCTGAAACCCCAGGTTGGACATGGCCAGATCGTAGCGATTTGGATAGAAGAGACCGATTTTTATCTGGCCGGCCCAGGTTTTGCTGATCACGCCGGTTTCGGTGGCCGGCTTCGCTGTGGCGCGCGGTGAACGTTTCATGCCGCTCGTTCTGCCCGGCCTTCTGCGGGCCCGGGCGATCGGGTAGAGGGATGACCCCGCCCCCAAGCGGGGGGGGACCGGTCCGGGGCGGGGTTACCCTCGCGCGCGGACTGCCAGAGAATACGGTTGCTCAGCTGAAAGTCAATGCGCCGTCTGGCCGCAGGCCTTCGATCGGTCTCGCGCCACCTGACACGTGCCGGCCAACCTGAATCCCGTTTGTCAGTCCGCCTTGCGCCGCAGAAAAGTCGGCACATCGAGGTCGGTCTCGTCGACCGCGCCGTGCGCGAAGTGATCCAGCGCGACATTGCCGCCGCCGGCGGCGGCCTTGCGCCGACGCATGAAAGCCGGCTCTTCATAGTCGACCACCTTCTGGAGGTCTTCGACCGTCACCGGGCGCAGTTTGCCGCCATAGGTTTCATCCACCGGTTTTTCGGGTTCCGGCGCCGCGCTGTTGCCGATGCCGGTGGCAATGACCGTGACGCGCATCTCGTCGCCCAGACTGTCGTCCACCACCGTTCCCCAGATGATGTCGGCCTCCTCGCCGACTTCGTTGTAGATGCGGTCGGAGGCCTCGGTCATCTCCTCCATGGTCAACTCGCTGGTGCTGGTGATGTTCATCAGTACGCCCTTGGCGCCGGCAATCGAGATGTCTTCGAGCAGCGGATGGGAAATGGCCCGCTCGGCCGCCTCGAGGGCGCGGTTTTCGCCGCTGGCCGCGCCGATGCCCATGATGGCCATGCCGGCTTTGGACATGGTGGCCTTGACGTCGGCGAAATCGAGGTTGACCAGGCCGGGCATCATGATCAGGTCGGTGATGCCCTTGACCGAGTGAAGCAGAACCTCATCGGCCCGGCGGAACATGTCGAGCATGGTGGCGTTTTTGGAAGCCAGCCCGCGCAGACGATCGTTGTTGATCGTGATGGCCGTGTCGGCCACCTGCTTGAGCCGCTCGAGTCCGCTGTCGGCCTGCCGGGAGCGTTTCTTGCCCTCGAACGAAAAGGGCTTGGAGACGACGGCCACCGTCAGAATGCCCATTTCCTTGCAGATCTCGGCGATCACCGGGGCGGCTCCGGTGCCCGTCCCGCCGCCCAGGCCGGCCGTGATAAACACCATGTGGCTGCCTTCCAGGGCGCCGCGCAGGGACTCTCCGGTCTCGATGGCGGCTTCGCGGCCCACGTCCGGGTTGGCGCCGGCCCCCAGTCCTTCGGTCAACTGTTCGCCCAACTGGATCTTGAGCGGGGCCTTGGAGACGTCCAGGGCCTGGGCGTCGGTGTTGGCCACGATGAACTTGACCCCTTGGAGATTGGACGAGATCATGTTGTTGATGGCGTTGCCCCCGGCGCCACCCACGCCAATCACCTTGATTTTAGCCGCGTTTTCATTGTCGACGTACGTAAACATAATTCCCCCCTGTGATACGTTGTTGGTTGCCGCGCGCGGCGCGGTTGCGTTCGGTTTTGCCGGCTTACCGGCAAAGGCCGCAGGATGTAACCCCGCGGAAACGGTTGCGGTGTATTTCAGACCACATCCTTGAACCAGCGTTTCATCTGCGCCACGATGCGGTTGAAGATGTTGGCGTCGCGGATGCGGAATTTCTT
>JASJCV010000200.1 GCA_030065275.1 Desulfobacterales bacterium
ATGATCACGCTGGCGCTCCGGATCAATGCGCTCCTGGCCCAAGACGAGGCCGACGGCGTGGTCGTGACCCATGGCACGGACACCATGGAGGAGACAGCGCTCTTCCTGAGCCTGACGGTCAAGAGCCGGAAACCCGTTATCATGACCGGGGCCATGCGTCCGGCCACAGCGGTGAGCGCCGACGGTCCGCTCAACCTCTACAATGCCGTGGCTGTGGCCGCCGATCCCCAGGCGGCCGATCGTGGCGTGCTCGTGGTGATGAACGACCGGATCCACGGGGCCCATTCCCTGACCAAAACCGACACCACCGCCGTGGAAACCTTCCTCTCCCCCATCACCGGCCTGATCGGCACGGTCACCTACGGCAAGATCCAGTATTTCCGGGTTCCCTTCCGCAAGCATACCCACAGGAGCGAATTTACGGTCGAGGGTGTCACCGCGTTGCCGCGCGTGGATATTCTCTATGCCTGCGCGGACATGCCGGCCGACCTGATCGATGCTTCGGTTGCGCGGGGGGCGAAAGGCATTGTCGTCGCCGGCGACGGCAACGGCAACATGAACGCGGCCACGGTCCAGCGTGCGGCGCGTGCGGCGCAGCAGGGCATCGTGATTGTACGCAGCTCACGGCTGCCAGCGGGCAAGGTCGGTCGCAACGTGGAAATCGACGACGACCGTCTGGGATTCGTCGTCTCGGATGAGCTCAATCCGCCCAAAGCCCGCGTATTGCTCATGCTGGCCTTGCTCAAGAAGAGAAGCCTGGAAGAGATCCAACAGCTCTACTACGATTATTGAGGGCCTGACGCGACGCCTAAAGGTTAATCTTGAAAGGCAGTTTGCTGCGCAGTCGACTCAACCCCGGCTGTGCTTTGTTATTTCGCTGAACAGTATTTCTGCGATGGTATTCGGCGCATGGAGAGTCGATTATTTTATTGTTCATTTTCTTGCACGCGCAAGAAAACGAACCAAAAGAAGGCGCCCGTGTCCCGCTTCATCCTGCGCGTCGAAGAATTGAGCGGGGCCCGCGGAAACTCGCTTCGCTCAAACAGTCCGCGGGCCTTATCCGCGCAATTCTTCGATGCTCGGCGCGGGACAAAGGGTTCCCAACGACGGCCTTCCACAAGGCGCCTAACGCCTTCCCCCACTACGAAAGCCAAAGGCGTTCCCGATGCTTATTTTAAATTTTAGCATGGGGCGTGGGGCTGTTCTCCGGCAACCGAATTACCTGATCGCAGTCCTGCATCAGCCTTTCGGTGAGACGCCGCTCGCGGTGGGAGATCGGGTGGTCACCAAGGCTCGTGCCGTAGTAGGCATTGATCAGGACGGTGGCGGCGGACTGGATGATAGCCTCAAAACGGCGGTAGTCGCCGGCCTGGAGGTAGAGCGAGGCGTCGTTGACGATCAGGAAAGGGTGTGGCTGGGAGAGAATTTCAGCCAAAAGGGGCTCGGCCGCGCGTGCATTGGCGGCGGCCAGACGGGCGATGTCGTCCGCGCTGCGCCCGGTCAGGCGGGGCGGTACAATGTCGGCAAAGAGATAGCGGCCGTTGAACCCCGAAGGCAGGGATAGCCGTCCCCCGATGCCGCGCACCGGCTCCGGAGCCAGGTCCAGCACCGTCATCACCGGGGGCGGGTCAAAGGCGACCCAGTGCGTGAGGAGCTGAAGCGTGGTGCGGGTTTTGCCGGTGTTGACCTCGCCGATGACCAGTGTGCGCCGATCCAGAAATGCGTTGAAGGGATCGCTCATGCGTTGCAGGTTAGCCTTAAATGCTTGGTTGGCGAAGGAGCCCGTTCGATTCTTCCTGTAACCGGTTAGCGGGTATAGCGCAGTGCCAGGACGCCCCCGCCCAGGACGAGGCCGAGCGCGATGGCGCCCCAGTCCCACGGTCGCATACGATAGCCGTCCAGCCGACGGCGTCCCCCCCGCCCGAAGCCGCGGCACTCCATGGCTTCCGCCAGCGCATCGGCCATTTGAAACGCCTGGATCAGAAGCGGCCCCAGGAAGGCAGGGTAGTTGCGCAGCGCCCGCCATCCCGGCCGCAGCTCGATCCCCCGGGCACGCTGGGCGTCCATAATATGGCGCGCCTTGCGGGTGATCACCGGAACGAACTGCAGGGACGCCGTCATAACAAAAGCCACATCGTACGGCAGCCCCATTTTGACCAGGGCGCTGCCGAGATCTTCGGGGGTCGTCAGGGCGAAGAAAACAAAAAAGGTGCTGGTCAGTGTCAGCAGGCTCAACGCGGCCTGCAGGCCGGCCGCCCGGTCGACCGACCACCAGGTAATCCCGCCGAAGAACAGGGCCATGGGCAGCAGCATCAGGAGCCAGCGGGTATAGGCCGGACCCTGTCCGGTCAGGCCGATCAAAATCAGCAGGATCCCCCAGGCGCCCAGGAGCCAGATCGTGTCGCGGATAAAGATCACGAGCAGGCCGTAGATCAGGGCCAGGGCGAGGTGGGTGCGGGGATCAAACATGCGACCTTCCCTGTGACTGGGCGGCCCAGAGGAGAAAACCGTCGGTGGGGGCCAGGCCCGCGCGGGCCATGGCCGCCTGGTCGCCCATGACGTTCCACGGGGCGGCGTCGATCAGAATGCGGCCGGCATCCAACAGAATCCATCGGTCGGCGCATGTTTCGGCAAAGGCCAGGTCGTGGGTCACAAGGATCACCAGCAGCCCCTCGCTGCGAACATCGGCAAGCAGGTTGAGCAGCGCCCGGCGGAATTGATGATCCTGCCCGGCCGTAGGCTCGTCCAGCGCCAGGACAGCCGGCCGAGCCGCCAGGGCCGATGCGAAAGCCACACGCTTTTTCTCCCCGCCGCTCAGGCGGTAGGGGGCCCGGTCGAGATAAGGGGCCAGGCCAAACCGCGTCACAAGCGCCTGAATCCAGTCATCGTCATATTGGCCGAGGGTGCGCGGGCCGGTTTCGATTTCTTCCCGGACATTGAGCCGGAAAAACTGGTTATCCGGGTTCTGGAAGGCCAAACCCACCTGGGTGGCCACCTGGGCCACGCTCCGGCGGCGGATGTCCCGGCCCTGAATGCGGATCGTTCCGGCCACGGGGCGCTCGAGCCCCATGATATGCCGCAGCAGCGTGGTCTTGCCGGCGCCGTTGGCCCCGACGATGGCCAGGCATTCGCCGGCACCGGCCTGGAAGGTAATCTCCTTCAGCAGGATCCGGTTGCCCACGCGGGCCGTCAGACCTTCGACTTCCAGCACGGGGGCGCCGGTCGCGACAGGGCTCGCCGGAAACGCCCGTTCGTCTTCGATGGCCAGCGCTTCCAGAGTATCCGCCGGAAGCGCATCGATGGCCAGCGGCAGCGGGGTCAACCGGTGCTGCTTGCCGATGCTTACCGGAAGCGGTGTCTCCAGCCCCCAGTTCTCCAGATCATTCTGCAAGACTGTTTGCGGCGTCCCGCTGGCGACCACGCGCCCGGTTTGCAAGACGACCATCTGGTCGATATCGGGCAGGGTGGGCGCCAGGCGGTGCTCGCAGATCACGATGCCGGTGCCGTCCGCGTGGGCGGCCTTGAGAATCGCACGGATGCGGCGAACGTGGCGGGCGTCCAGGTTGGCGTATGGCTCGTCCAGCGCCAGAACGGACGGCTCCAGGGCCAGGATGGCGGCCAGGGTGACCAGATGCTTTTCGCCGCCGGAAAGTTCATGCGGCGCTCGGGGGAGCAATGCCTCGATCGCCAGTTGTTCGACCACCGCGGCAATGCGGCGGCGGATGACGGTCCGTTCCGCGCCCAGGCTTTCCAGACCGTAGGCCAGTTCGCGCGCCACCGTGCTGCAGAAAAGCTGGGCCTCCGGGTTCTGGAAAACCATCCCGACCTGGTCGAACAATTGGGCCACGGACTGATTCGGGACCGGCCGGCCATGAACGCACACTTCACCACGGAGGCGGCCGCCATAAAAATGGGGAATCAGCCCATTGAACGTCCGGCAGAGGGTCGACTTGCCGGAACCGCTGGCCCCGCCGATCAGGGTGAAGCTCCGTTGGTTCAGTTCCAGATCGACCGCATCAAGGACGGGCGGGCCGGTCGTCCGGCGATAATGGTATCCCAGCTGGCGGGCTGATATGAAAGGTTCCCGCGTCAAGGACCATCATCCCTCGAGGTCCACGATGTCGGCCCGCTGCAGAAATTTCAGGGCCAGAACGCCCAGCAGTGCGCCGGCAATCGTGCTGGCCATGAAGGAGGGCACCAGCGCCAAGTAGGGTATGGCCTTGCCCATGAAGACCGGTGCCACCCAGAGCGCGCTTACCACCGGGGCGATCAGGCCGGTGCCGACGATTTCACCGGCGGCGGCAAAAGAGAGGTTCCGGCGCCAGGCGAACATCAAGCCGGCCAATAGCGCCCCGATCATGCCGCCGGGAAAGGCCAGCAGGGTGCCGACCCCCAGGGCGTTGCGGATGATGCCGATCACCAGGGCTGTCAGCACGGCCCACCAGGGCCCCAGGATCACCGCGCCGATCACGTTGATGAAGTGCTGGGTGGGATTGACCTTGGCCACGCCGATGGGAAAGGAGGTGTAGGGGGCCAGGGCCACACCGATGGCCACCAGGACGACGGCGTAGGCCACTTTGCGGGTATGGGCGGCCGAAGTAGTCGTTGTTTTGACGGTATCGTTCATGCGCGTTTTCCTTTGCACCGCTCAGGTGTCATTTCGCCTCGGTGTTCACATGGCGGAAGATCATGCCTCCAGCCCGGCCCGGCGGTAGAGATCGAAAAAATGATGGGTCGGTCCATGGCCCTTTCCAATGTCCAGGCTGTGGGTGATGGCACCACTGATATAGTCCTTGGCGTTGGCCACAGCCTCGAAGAATGGTGTGCCCATGGCCAGATTCGCGGCGATGGCCGAAGAGAACGTACAGCCCGTGCCGTGGGTGTTGCGCGTGTGGACGCGCGTGGCGGTCAGTTCCCGGAAATCCTGGCCGTCGTAGAGGATGTCGGTGGCGGCGGCATCACCCAGGTGCCCGCCTTTGACCACCACCTGGCGCGCCCCCCGATCCAGAATGGCCCGGGCGGCATCTCGCATGGCGGCGAGAGATTGGATCGGACGTCCGATCAGGCGCTCGGCTTCGTGGATGTTGGGGGTGACCACCGCCGCCAATGGGAAGAGATGATCAACCAGGGCGTTCTGGGCCGTTTCCTGGAGCAGCGGGAAACCGCTTTTGGAGATCATCACCGGATCGAGCACCACCGGTGTCGCTCCGCGGTTGGCCAACGCGGCGGCAATGGCTTCGATCAGCGGCACGCTGGCGACCATCCCGATTTTGACGGCATGGATGGCGATGTCCTCAAACAGACAGTCGATCTGTCCGCCGACGATTTCCGGCGTCATCTCCTGGATGCCGAAGACGCCGCGGGTGTTCTGGACCGTGACGGCCGTAACGGCGCTCATGCCGAACACACCGTGGGCCTGGAAGGTTTTGAGATCCGCCTGAATGCCGGCGCCGCCCGATGAATCCGAGCCGGCAATGGTCAAGGCCGTACGCATTACATGCCTCCCTGCTACAGATGTCGCTGCGATTCAGTCTGCATCGGCCGGGGGGGCGGCGCACAGGGCATTGCCGGGAGGCGGGCGAAGGGGATTGGCGTCCAACCGCTCCGATTCCCTACGACAGTGCAAACTGCATCAGGTTCAATGGGTATGCTCTCAGTTCCGTTCCGCTTGCCGGGTTCCCCTGACAAAGCCGGACCAAAACACCCCAATCGGAATTGGTCAGCGACCATAGCAAGTCGGTTTCCAAAAGGCAAGGTTGGATTGACAACCCCGCGCGGCAGGTGCTAACAGGAACCGTCTTGCGGGCCGAAGGCCCGTCCGCTGTATCCGTGCCCATCCAGAAAGGATAGATTCTGGTTCAGGCCAAGGCCGCAGCGTTTTTGGAACCGCAAGCGTGGCATAAGCGACGTCGAGGATTTCAGGAGCGCGAGAACGCCGGCCTGGGCCACTAGATGCCCTTTGCGGGCGGGCACGGGAGCCGGGGGAGTCGAATGATCGGCTGAGAGGAGGCTGAATGCCTCGACCCCTTCAACCTGATCCGGATCATGCCGGCGTAGGGAAGGCGAAAACAACCTTCTTCGCTATCCGACGTTTTCATCCGCCTGCCTGATCTCTTCCGCCATTACCGCCACCGGGAACCGCCATTGCTTCATGTTCAGGGATTGACCAAACAGTTCAACGGCCAGACCGTCCTTACGGGCTTTGATCTGGTGCTTCCCGCCAACCGTTTTACGGCCCTGATCGGGCCATCCGGCTGCGGCAAGAGTACGTTCTTCGATTTGCTCATGGGGGTCGTCCCCCCGGATGCGGGCCGCATCGAATGGCGCGGCGTCCAGGTGCCCCATCTCGAGCGTGTCGCGGCCTACATGCAGCAGCGCGACCTTTTGCTGCCCTGGTTGAATCTTTACGCCAACGCCCGCCTGCCGGCGGATATTGCCGGCGCCGCGAGCACGCATTTGACCGCACTTTTTTCGCGGTTGGGCCTGGCCGGATTCGAAGACCATCTTCCGGCGATGGTTTCGGGAGGGATGCGCCAGCGCTGTGCGCTGGCCCGCACGCTCATGTTCGAACGCGACCTCGTCCTGCTGGACGAGCCCCTTTCGGCGCTGGACGCCATCACCCGGCGCCAACTTCAACATCTTCTCCTCATGCTCCAGGAGGAATTCGGCCGCACCATCCTGATGGTCACGCACGACATCGAGGAAGCGCTTCTGCTGGCGGACGAGCTGCTGGTACTAACGCCCATGCCCATGACGGTAAAGGAGGGATTCGACCTGGCCATGCCCAAACCCCGCCAGGTGGACGACGCCCGGCTCATCGCGATCAAGTCCCATGTGCTGCATCTTCTGGAGGCTTCGGGCGAATCATGAAACAGACGGGATGGCTGCCGCCGGTACTGATTCTGAGCGTCCTGGCCCTGTGGGAAGCCGGTTGCCGGCTGGGCGGGCTGCCCGAATTCATCCTGCCACCGCCCAGCCGGGTATTGCGGGTGGCCGTGTGGGAGGCGCCGCGCCTGCTGCCGCACGCCGCCGTGACCCTGACGGAGATCCTGGCCGGAATCGGGCTGGCGCTGGCCGTGGCGATCCCGCTGGCGGTGGTCATGTTCGCCCGGCCCGCCTTGGAACGGTCGCTGGCGCCTTTTCTGATCGCCTCCCAGGCCATACCCGTCTTCGCGCTGGCCCCTTTACTCGTGGTCTGGCTGGGCTATGGTCTGGCCAGCAAAATACTGATGGCCGCCGTCATCATCTTCTTCCCGATCACGGTCAGCCTCCTGGAGGGTTTGAAGAGCTGCGATCCCGCCTACCGGACCCTGTTTCGCCTGATGGGGGCCGGTTTCCGGCAGACCCTCGTCCGGCTTCATTGGCCCTGGGCCCTGCCGTATTTTTTTGCCGGCCTCAAGGTGGGTGTTTCGGTGGCCACCATCGGGGCGGTGATCGGTGAGTGGGTGGGCGCCCAGCAGGGGTTGGGCTACCTGATGATCCAGTCCAACGCCAGGCTCAAGACCGACTGGGTCTTTGCCGCCATCTTCTACCTCGCGCTGATGGGGCTGGGGCTGTGGTGGCTGGTGGGGCGGCTGGAGCGACGCCTGGCGGCCTGGCGTTACTTATCAGGTTAGTCGAGTTCATCCGTAGTTGAAGAATGCAAAGATAGTAGACATGCTTTTCCGGGTTTTCGTTCGATGAAAGTCCGAATCGCCCAAGCATCGACTTCAATTGTCAATGTCACTTTTCTTGCACGCGCAAGAAAAGTAACCAAAAGAACGCGCCCCGTCCCGCTTGACCCTGCGCGTCGGTGCCAGGTTCGGCGCGTGTCGGAACTCGCTTCGCTCAAACAGGCCGACACGCTTTTTCCGACGTCAT
>JASJCV010000201.1 GCA_030065275.1 Desulfobacterales bacterium
CTCCCAGAAGGCCTGAGCTTCGGGAATAAAATCCAGCAGAAAAGGAAAACAATCGGCCAGCACAATAGCGGCGCCCGGTTTCGCCGCCTCCGGCACCAGTTCGCAGAACCAGTCCGGCAGCGGAGCGGCGGCCGTAAAGCGCTCGCCGCCCGCGTGCTTCAGCACCACCGCATTGAAAAGCTTGAAAAGCGCTTGAATCAAAGTCTCGCTCATGGGCGGGTTATCCTCAGGTCATGATAGCGCGTCCGTGCCGGGGTTTCCTGATCGGCAGCGAATGGCTCAAAGTGCGCTTGCAGGGGACCGGCCGCGCCGAACGTGTTCGCGTCGGTCAATATGCGTCCGGGCAGCGCCGTTGGCAGCAGCTGCGACGCGGCCTGCAGTGGCGGGCCCAGTGCCAGCAGGTGGACGGCCGTCGAAACGGACTCCAGAGCGACGAGCGCCGTTCCGGTCGTGACGACCAGGGCCGGTGGGGTCAGGCCGCCGGACGAAACGCCGGCGCCTTCTGCGCCGCCCAGTCGGCGCTGCAGGTTGAAAGCGGCCGCGAGGGCCTGTTCGCTCGGACCGCCCTGGGCCGGCAAGAGCCCAAAGAGGGCCACCAGCGTCGTGCCGGCCTGTGAGTGGACGAGACCGGCATCCGCATGCAGACCGGCGATCATACGGCGCTGCATCGCCGCCAGCTGCCGGATGAGATCGACCGGTGACGCCTCGGCTTCAGCCTCCAAGGCCGTTCGGAGATCGGCGGCCAGGACCGCGACTTCACGGCGATCCCCCCGCGGGGCGAAATTCACATGCGGCCATTCGGGCCCTGTGGCAGATGGCTTGAAGGACAAGGCACGGGCCTGGGACTCCCGCACCAGGGCCAGCTCGTTGGCTTTCTGCTGCATGGCCCGGCGCTGGCGCTCCTCCTCGCGCGTATCCAGCAAAAGGATCCAGTGCGTTTTGTGTTCGGGGATGATATGCACATCGATGCACAAGTCAGCCTGCGGCTGGAGGCAGCCCAGATGGCAGGTGTGCGCGTCAAGGGGCAGAAGACCTTCCATGTAATCCAGGACCGTGCTGACAGGCCGCCCCACCGCCAGGGGCGACAGCGCGTGGAAGGCCAGATCCCCCCCGCCGTCGCGGATGATGCCGTCATGATCCAGGCGCAGGTATGCCGGTCTCCGGTTAGCGAGGGCACGCCGGCAGAGGTAGTCGCCGATGACAGGCGGCAGTTCCGTCATTGGTTCCCCATCATCGCCTGCACCAGCATTTCGAATGTCTCCGCCACGGCACTGCCGGTTTTGGCACTGGTCTTGACCGTGGCGATTCCTTCCTGGTGCACGCGCGCAATCGCCGCGTCATCAAGTTCCCATTCCGCCGCCAGGTCGCTCTTGTTGAACACGAAGACGACCGGCACCGCCCCCACCGTCTCCAGGGCGCGCTGCCGCAGGTCGAAGGCCGTGTCCAGCGTGGCCCGCCGCGTGCCGTCCACCACGATCAGAATACCCGCCGCGCCACGCAAATAGGATGTCCGCACCGTCTGGAAGGCGTCTTCGCCGTGGATGTCCCAGAGAATAAGGTCGACCGGCTCCCCCTCCCGCTCAACGGTCTTTTTGTCGATCTTGACTCCGACGGTGGTCTGGTACTTCTCCGAAAAAATGCTGTGGACGAACTGCCGCACCAGGCTTGTTTTCCCCACGGCAAAAGCGCCCAGCATACAAACTTTCTTCTTGATCATCGGATTGTTCTTCCCTTCTCAGTCTGCCACCGGAAAGACCCTGAAAGAAACGCGGCGATTGCGCTCGCGGTTTTCTTCGGTGCTTTCTTCGTGGAGCGGCTCGGCGGCGCCCATGCCCCGCACGGCCAGATGGCGCGGACCGACGCCCATCCGCAGCAGGATGCGCCAGACCTTCTCGGCCCGCTGGTAGCTCAACTCCCGATTGTAGTCTTCCTCGCCGGTGGCATCGGTGTGCCCCACAATCAGGATCCGCACGTCGCGATCGAGGCGGACGGCCAGAGCCTGTACCTTGCGGAGCAATTCAGCCACGCGCTCGACCCGGGGATATTGGTCGCGCCCGAGAGTCGTTGTCCCCCGCGCGAATTGGATGAAGATGTCCTCGATTTGCCGGCCAAGGGTTTTAAGCTCGTGGGCCTCGGCGCTGCGGAGACCATCGGTGGAAACCGCCTGGACCCCGGGAATCAGCGGGGCCAGCTGGCGCGCGTGCGCGATCCAGAGATGGGGGGCGGTCCCGTTGATGATCAGCACGCCGTCAACCAGGTCCAGCCCCACGCCATCGGGTGGTTTGAGGGCCTGGCGGATGCGCGCCAGCACGAATACCGGATCGAGGGCATAATAGGTCTCCCAGCGTGCGCGCGTGCGCGCGGGATCGAAACCGGCTTCGACCAGCAGCGCAAGGGGATCGGCGGCCTGGGGGTCCTTCAACCCGGACAGATATATCTTCCCGCCTCTCCGCTGGGCCTGGGTAACGACAATCCCCGGAGTCTGCCGGAGGGTCTCGACGAATCCGGCCCACTTCTGGTGTTCCTTGTAGATATGAAGCCCCCCCCATCCCGCGAGACCGAGCAAACCGGCCAGAAGCAGCCACAGCCAGGGCGATATCCGTGTCCGCTCCTCCTTCAGCTTGAATTGCAGGCAGGCGGTCAGATCTTCCTCCAGGTCCACAAACGGCCCGGTATCTCCGCCGAATGCCTCCAGGGCGTCGCTCTTCTTTAGTTCCAGGCGATAAAGGACATCGTGCAGTTCGCGGCGCAGGTCCATCGGCGGGGTGCCGCGAATCACCGCCGCCAATGTGGTGCGTGCGCCCTGCTCGACCCACACGCTGCGGTCATTGCCCACCCGCAGGGTATCGATCCCGGCTTCTTCGCCGGTGCTGAAGGAGTCCTGGATGAAATCCTGGATGGCGGTCAACATCCCGGAAACCAGGTCGGGATCCTGGATATCCACGGCGCGCGCCACCACGTGATTGAGCACCAGACCCGTCTGATTATGGATCAGGAAGATCTGCTCGACCTGGTAGACCAGAGAGTGCAGCAGGACGACTTCGGCGAACGGCTTGCGGGTGCGCAAGGCTTCGAAACGCCATTTGAGGCCACGCCAGGAAAAGCTGTGATTGAGCACCTGATTGAAAGACTGAATCATCCCCATGATGGTGGCCGAGATGGCTTTGCGAATCCCGGGTCCCATCAGGGGAAAAAGGGCATCGGCCAGAACCCGCGGTCGTTTCTGTACGGAAGCTTTGATGGCTTCGGCCAGTGTGGGTTCCAGGGCGCGGGCCACCTGATCGTCGCGGCCCGCACGCAGTACCAGTGCTTCGGCCAGGTGCTGGCTGATTTCTTCCGTGCGCACGGACGGATCGTCCAGCCGCGCCTCCAAGCGATCGATTCGCTCTTTCTGGGGGCCGACAATGATATCCCGGAGGGACTTCATCTCCTCCGCGGTTTCGGGCACGCGTTCTTCGGAGGTGTCTGCGGGTTTCCCCGGAATGGTGGAATCCGGCAATCGCATCTCCCGCCCCGCTGGGGATTTGGGGTTTCACAGGCTGCCAGCCGGCGATGGCCGAACGCGCCCGGAAGGCTGCGGGGAAACGCCGGCCGGCCGTGGGCCGGGTGCGCGCTCGGGTTGCAAACGCCGCTGGCCCGGCGGCTTGTCACTCTGCCTGCGGCAGGTCAAACTCCTCTTTCAGCCGCAAGGCGACTTCAATGAGCATATTCGCCAGCTCGATACGGTCCGTTTTTTCGTTGCGCAGCTCCCGCACCGCCGCTTCCAGATCCGCCCCGAGGGACTCGTGCTTGTCGTGAATTTCCTCGAGCAGGTTTTTGGACTGCTGCAGGAGCTGCTCCTGGAGATCCCGCTGAGCGGCCATGGCCTTGTCGCTCAACTGCCCCAGCTTGCGCTCCAGTGCCTTGCGCGCATTGTCGAGCTGAGCCGCCGCGTCCTCCGTCGCCTCATGGCGCTCCTCCTGCTCGGTGCGCAACCGGTCACCCAGGCTGGTGAACTCCTTTTTGACGAAGTTTTCCAGCGAGGCCAGGGACTTTTTGGTTTCACTGCGCAGATCGCTGATTTCCTTCTGAATGGCTGTCTCGAGGGAAGAAAACTTCTGCTCGTACTGGCGCTCCTTGGAGCCGAAGAGAATATCGCGAATCTTATCGATATTTTCAGGCTCGCCGGCCGCCGTCACGCTGTCCTTGGGGGGCGAGGCATTCTTGACGCCTTTCTTTGCCGCCTTTGCCATGGGGGCCTCCTCCTTGATCGGGTGTCGCGTGGTCCGGGTATCAATCCACTTTTACACTGACGCCGGATCGCCCGCCTTGCCGTCGCGGTTGCGGACGTCTGCGGCGCCATTCCCATCAAAACCAGCCGGTATCGGGGGGTGCTGCCGATCGGCCATAGGGTAATCATGTTCCCTGTGTGAATGTTTTTACCCTTCTTTAGGTAGTACATTGAATGTTATATGAATTTCTTATCAAATCAAGGAAAAACGCGATTGGAGCGAAGTTGCCGCCACTCAGGCCTCTCCGCGCGCTCGACCGAGGGTCCCGATGCGGTGGTCAGCAACGGAAGCGTTCGATTGTAAAACAATCCCGATCGTGCGGGGGATTGCAGCAAATAGTTTGTATGACGAACGGCAACCCGCTTGGCCTTGCGGCCGCTGTTCTTCGGAAAGCAAGCTTCCGCGGCCAGGCGTGAGCGCCTCGACTGCGTCGAATCGGTGATCGTGAATTTTCCGGCGAAACGGCGCCCCACCCCGCAGGCTCAGTTCTCCCGGGAGCGGCTGAAATAGAGATTGGCCACGGCCGCCACCGACGTTCCCACGATGAGCAGAAAAGAAATCGCGTTGATCACCGGCGTGCTGCCGTCGCGCACCTGGAGGTAAAGGTTGATGGGCAGGGTGGTTTCCGAGCCCACCAGAAACAGGGTCGTGTTGAAATTCTCGAAGCTCATCAGGAAAGCGACGGCGGCCCCACCGATGATGGCCGGTCGAAGATATTTAAGCGTGATGTGCCAAATCACCGCCAGGCGGCCGGCGCCGAGATTCATGGCCGCCTCCTCCAGCGTGCGGTCGAATTTACGCAGCCGGGCGGAGACGATCAATGTCACCAGGGTGGTGATGAAGGCGAACTGCCCCAGGACCACCAACCAGAAGCCCGGACGGAAAAGGGCAATGTCAAGCCCCCATCGGTTTTCGAAGTAAAGGCCCATCGAATTGGCAAAGAGCAGGATTGATATTCCCAGGATGACCCCGGGGATGACGAGGGGGGAAAGCATCAGGAAATAAAGCAGTGGCTTGCCGGGAAATTCTTCCTGCTCGAAAAGAAAGGCCGCGCATGTACCCACCGCCGTCGCCGCCAGGGTCACCCCGAAAGCCACCTGGAAACTTACCCAGATGCTGTCGAGATTGACCCGGTCGTTGAAGATCCCGACCCGGTGCGGCAGGTCACCGAAAAACCATTCAAGGGTGAACCCCTTCCAGGGCAGGGCCGGGAACTGGGAGTCGTTGAAGGCCAGAATGCAGGTCACCACCAGGGGTGCGAAGAGAAATGCGAAATAGATCAGGATGTAGGCGCGGTAGCCGAAACGATAGACGGAGCCTTGGGGTAGCGTGCGGATCATTGAACCACCTTGCCCAGTTTCTGGCGGGTGATTTTAAGCCCGGCCCAGATCACCAGGGAGGAAAGCAGCAGGAGGAGAAAACCGAAGGAGGCCCCCTGATTCCAGTTGAAGCTGGCGATGAACTGGTTGTAGATCTGCTCGGTAAACCAGAGCGAGTTTTTACCCCCCATCAGGTTGGGGGTCAGATAGTTGCCCAACGTCAGCATGAACACCACGATGCAGCCTGAAACGATGCCGGGCATGGCATGGGGGATGATGATGCGGAAGACGATGCTGGCGATGTTGCCCCCCAGGTCGTGGGCGGCCTCGATCAGGCTGTCGTCCAGACTTTCCAGGACCGATACCAGGGGGACGGCCATGAAAAGCATCGAGGTGTAGACCAGCCCCATGACCATGGCCACGTCGTTGTAGAGCATTTCCACGGGCTGTTCCCAGAGCCCCAGCCCAACAAGGAAGTGGTTGATGACCCCGCTTTCGCGTAGGAGGATCATCCAGCCGTAGACCCGCACCAGTTCGCTGACCCAGAACGGCATCAGAAGCAGCAGCATCAATAACCCCTGGCGTCGGGGCGATACCACCTTGGTGATGTAGAAGGCCACGGGCAGGGCCACCAGAAAGGTCAGAAACGTCACCAGAATGGCATAGACCGCCGTGCGCACGAAGGTCAGCCAGTAAATCGGTTCGTCGAAGAACTGCCGATAGTTGGCCAGGCTATAGGAAAACCCGCCGTCGTCGCCCTCGACCCGCAACGACATGAGCAACAGTTCCACGTGCGGCAGGACGATCAGAAGAACGAGCCAAATCAGTACCGGCGACAGGAACAGAACCAGCGGCAGCGAAAAACGATATCGGCGGTGCGGATTCATGATGCGGCGAAACAGATCCCCGAGGCGGGCGCCCAGCCCACCGCGATGCGGTCGTCGACCCGGATATGGTCGTATTGGCGGTTTTGGGGCAGGGCGATCAGCAATTCGGTATCCGTCTGCAACGGACGGGCCAGCAAACGGCTGTTGGCGCCGTCGAAGAGAATGGACCGTACCTGCACCTCGAAACGGTTGAGATCGGCGATGCCCTCGTCCGGTTCGATCAGCAGCGCTTCCGGCCGGATGAAGAGTTCGACCGGGCTCCCGGCGTCCAGGGATTCGGCGGCGCGGCAGACAAACCGGCAGCCGTCGTCGGTATCGATCTGCAGGGCGGCCGCATCGCCCCCGCGCACCCGCCCCGTCCAGGCGTTGTTCTCGCCCACAAACCGTGCCACAAAGGCCGATTGAGGATGGTGGTAGAGATTCTGCGGCGTGTCCACCTGTTCGAAGCGCCCCGCGTTCATGACGGCAACGGCATCGGACATCACCAGGGCCTCGGACTGGTCGTGGGTGATGTAGACAAACGTCGTGCCCACCTGGACCTGGAGCTTCTTCAGTTCGACCTTCATCTGCTCCCGCAGTTTGAGGTCCAGTGCTCCCAGGGGCTCATCCAGCAGCAGAACGGCGGGCTCCAGCACCAGACAGCGGGCGATGGCCACGCGCTGCTGCTGGCCGCCGGAGAGCTGATCGATTTTCTTGGCCTCGAAACCGGGCAGCCCGACCCGCTCGAGGATGCGGGCCACCTTGCGCCGGATGACACCGCGCTTCTCGCGGCGGCGCTCAAGGCCGAAGGCGATGTTCTGCCCCACGGTCATCATGGGGAAAAGGGCCAGGTGTTGAAAGATCAGGTTTACCGGCCGGCGATTGGGAACAACCCCCTGCATGTCCCGACCGCGGATGGCAATCAGCCCCTCGCTGGGCGGTGTGAAACCGGCGATCATCCGCAGCAGGGTCGTCTTACCGCAGCCCGACGGCCCCAGGATGGAGAAGAAATGCCCCTGGGGAACTTCAAAGGAGACCTTCTCCACCGCGGTGAACGCTCCAAAGCTTTTGCTAACCTGATTGACAGCGAGATCAATGGCCATGCGGGCGTTTCCGGCAGCGGCCGGCCCGGACGTCCCCGGGCCGACCGCTGCCTTTGTTGCGGTTTCGTTCGTGGCGATTCATCAATGCCTGAACCCTAGTTCGCAGCCTTGACCTTATCCAGGATCATGCCTTCGATCTGCTCGAGTTTGACCGGCACCGGCGGATACCACTTGATGTTGTCGATGTCCGCCGACGTGAAGCAGCGTTCAAAATTGGCCTTGACCACTGGATCGTATAGCTTGACGGCACCCTTGGAGGCCGTGCCGTATTTCTCCATGTTCGTAAAGACGGCGGC
>JASJCV010000202.1 GCA_030065275.1 Desulfobacterales bacterium
GTCGTCATAGGCGTCTCCCGGTTTGAAGTAAAGGGTCAGCCTGCTGCGGTTAAGCCAGACGGTGCTGACTATGAAGCGGCCGCTTGTTGTTTGGATTTCTTTTTAAAATCACAGACCACCATTGCCGTGGCCAATATACAGGTGCAGATGTTCTCAAGAATGTTCTTGAAGGTCGAGGACAACTGCTCATATTCGCTGGTCAGAATCTGCCGGTCCAGTTTCGTGACTTTAAGATTCTGATCCCCCATGACGATTGCCGATTCGGGTTCCAGGCCCATATCCAGAAAGGCAATCGGTCCGATGACATCCCCCTTTTCAAGGCGGCTGACCAGCAGCACGATGTCCTCATCGGTCTTGCGAACGATCGAGGCCCGCCCACCTGTAATCACAAAAGCTTTATCGTCATTTTTGCCTTCCATAATCACCGGGCGGCGACCTTGCAGCAATTGCTTCGAGTCATCTTTTTGGAAGTGACTGTCGACGGCATTTCGCATCACATCATCAAAACGCTTGTCGATGCTGCGCACAAGATTCTTGAACTCGGTCGACATACGGCCGAGCTCACTGCCCAGCCCCTGTGAATCCAGCATGCCCAACTGGACATTACCGACGGCCGTGGCGGTCACATTCCGCACACTGTCATCTGAAAAAAGCGAACTCAGGCTGCCGATAAAGGCACCATCACTGATCTGCAGAAACTTAACGCTGCCGTCGGCGGTTGTCTTGGACAATTCAACCGTGCCCTCGAGGATGACCCAGATCCAATTGCCGTGATTGCCCTCGATGATGATTTCCTCACCATCGAAGAATTCTTCTTCGTCGACAACGTGCATATAGTCAACCAGGGGGCCTTTGATGACGGGAATCGAAGATTTTTTCTTGTCGGGTTTGTTGGAAGCTTTTTCAAAGGCGATCGGTTCGAGACGTTCGATTTCACCGTCGTCCAGCTTGCGCAGACCGTCAAGGATTATCTCCATGCGGCTTTTCTTGATAGTCGCCTGTCCGTCATAACCCTCTTCGCTAAAGGCAAATTCACCTTCGGACCAGCCGAAAAGCGAGAAAATCGCATCCAAACCGCTTTGTTGCGCGTTTACCGCATGCACGGGGTTGCCTTTGGCAAAGAAGATGACGCCGGGTTCGGGGGCATAGTGGTTCGTAATCCGCAAAACACCGCTGCTCGCGTTGGAACCCAAAAGCTGGAGCAATTCAGCTAGGCTGAGAAAGCTTAAATTGCCGGAAAGGACTGATTTGGTTGACATAAGCCCTTTGCCTACTTCGCCCACTTAAGCTCCTTCTGTAAATGCAGAAGGGTCAATTTGAGGCAGTCCGTGATCGTCTTGGCTACACCCTGGCCATTAATGGCCGCAGCCGCGTGCGATGGCGCTTTCAGTTGGCGATTGAGGTCGTGCTCCATTTGCGCAATTGGCATCAGAGGGATGCCTTCTTCTTCCAGATCGCGTTTGTTGTACTGCATCACCAAGGGAATTTTGAAGATGCTGGATCCGTATGATTTTAAATTTTCATGCAGATCCTTCAGCGACAGCATGTTCTTTTCGCGGCGCACCTCCAGGGAGTCGGCCACGAAGACCACGCCATCAACTTCCTTTAAAACGAGTTTGCGGGTTGAGCTGTACTGCACCTGACCCGGCACGGTATACAACTGGACCTTGACGTCACATCCCTTGATCTTGCCAAGTCCCATCGGAAGAAAATCGAAGAAAAGTGTACGGTCGCCTTCCGTATCGATGGAGACCATTTCACCCGATACCTGTTTTTTGTACGTCTTGAATATGTACTCCAGATTGGTGGTTTTGCCACAACGCCCCGGTCCGTAATAAACGATCTTGCATTCGATTTCCCGTCTTTTAAAATTGAAGGTCGCCATTCAAGTCAGCTCCAGGGCAGGGTGCACGGTCGGTTAAGTCGTTAAAATAGTAATATCGAGGCTATAATCGCCTTCTTTGGGACCGGACTTAATTCGGGTTTTGGAGGTTACCACACCGGACCCATTCAAGATCGCAATCGGAGAGAAAAACTGCATCTCCGGCAGTTTGGTCCCGGCCTTCAATTCTTTAAGAAGCGTTTTTTCCGTGCTGGGAATAATCAAATTAATCGAATTGCCGGTTTGGAAACTGACATCGAATTCGAACATCTGCCCTTTGGGTCCGCCGGCCGGCAGTTGGATCCCGACGGAGTTGATGTCCAGGAATTCTTCCTCGTGCAATTCGAGTTCACTGTCGAAATCAACCGATTCGGCCTCCACTTCATCCACAAAACCGGCCGGCCCTTCGCTGGTTTTATCGGACGCCTGGTGATCGACTTCAATATCTTCGACTTCCAAAACCGGCGTGCGTTCCGGAAGCGTACAATCATGGTCGAGGTTGCGCAGGCGGTTATCCAGAAAAAAGCGTATCTTTTTTAACTCGCTGTCCTTGAAACCGTCATCTTTGACCCAGGCGGCGAAACGCTTGACGGCCTGATCCAGATCCTCGAGTTCGATACAGCAGCGGATGATGTTCTTGGCCGCCGCGACACGCACGGTATTGTCTGCGAGCAGGCGATCGAATTCCGACAAGGCGCGGTCGAACTGACCGAATTTGGCGAGGGCGATGGCCCCTTCAAGATCACGCTGGCCGCCATCCCCTTCCCGGACACCACTGAACAGATTCTTGATCAAATCCTGCTTCTGCCCCGAGACCTCGGGTTTGGTTGTCGCATCGTTGATTCGGTTGATCGCCTGATTCAAGGCCACAACTTTTTTGACGATGCTCTTGATAAGCTCCTGGCCGTTGGCGATGTCGGCGTTGGCTTTCAATATTTCCGTGGCTTTTTTGTAACGCTCCTTGGCCTCGTTCAACAATCCCTGTTGCTGATAAAGATCGGCTTCCTTGAGCAGTGTCTTGATTTGTGCCGCTGCACCCATTAAAACCTCATCACTTTCATCGGGGACGTCGGGCGACGGTTGAATCGATATATCCCTAAGAAACCAAAACAGTTACGTACACTAGAAGGATATACTCAAATTTTAAAATAAAAGTCAATAAGATCACCGGATATATATCTATTGACATAACCTTGAATCATGTTATCAAATCTTTTTTTTGAATCAACTTTTCTGTTTACAGCCGCATAATTTCCCACGATCCATTCAAAACCCATTGATCGACAAGGAGCAGCTCATGGACAAGAAAGTAACTGTTGTCGGTGCCGGCCATGTTGGGGCCACAGCCGCCCAGCGTCTGGCCGAAAAAGGATTGAGCGACGTTGTCCTGGTGGACATTATCGAAGGCGTGCCGCAGGGCAAGGCGCTGGACCTCATGGAAGCCGCCCCAATCGAAAAACATGATTCACAGCTTACCGGCGCCAATGCCTATGAGGCCACGGCCGGTTCGGATATTGCCATCATAACGGCCGGCATCCCCCGCAAACCCGGCATGAGCCGCGACGATCTCATCAGCACCAATGCCGGCATCGTCAAACAGGTGACCGAACAGATCGCTAAATATTCCCCCGACTGTATCCTTATCATCGTCAGCAATCCATTGGATGCCATGTGCCATGTGGCTTACGAGGCCAGCGGCTTTCCCAAAAATCGGGTGATGGGGATGGCCGGTGTGCTCGACTCGGCGCGTTTCCGCACCTTCATCGCCATGGAACTGAACGTATCGGTGGAGAATACGCATGCCTTCGTGCTGGGCGGTCATGGCGACACAATGGTACCGCTTCCGCGCTACTCAACCGTGGCGGGGATTCCGATCACGGAGTTGATGACCCCCGAGCGCATTGAGGCCCTGGTGGACCGCACGGCCAACGGCGGCGCCGAAATCGTAGGGCTGCTGAAGACTGGAAGCGCCTACTACGCCCCGGCCTCGGCATCTGTCGAAATGGCGGAGGCGATTCTCAAGGACAAAAAGAAAATTCTGCCCTGTGCCGCACTCCTGGAGGGCGAATACGGCTACAAGGACCTGTTTATCGGCGTGCCCGTCAAACTGGGTGCCGGCGGAGTCGAGGAAATCATCCAGATTGATCTGACGGCCGATGAAAAAACCGCGCTGGATAAATCCGCAGCAGCGGTGGAAGAGCTCAAGGGCGTTCTGGCCAAACTGTAGGTCCCAACCATCCACCGCGGGTTTCGCGCATCGGCCGGCCTAAGGCTTCGGGGGATTGAGCCGGGCAATCAGATTGGCGACCGCTTTGGCATTCATTTCGGGCAGCGCGCTCAGTGCTTCGGGCGTCGCTGCCCGTATTTTTTCGATGCTGCCGAAGGCGCGCAGAAGGGCCCGACGGCGGCGGGGGCCGATGTCGGGAATCGCATCGAGAATGGATGCCGTGGCGGCCCTGCGACGTCGCCGACGATGGAACTGAATGGCAAAGCGGTGAGCCTCATCACGGATACGCTCGAGATAAAGGCGCAGCGCTTCATCGCGTTCCAGATTCACCGGGTTGGCCCGCGACGGGCGGTAGATCTTGTCATGCACCTCACCTTTGCGTTCATCCCGCTTGGCAATAGCGGCCACTTCGAAGGCGGACGTCAAACCGAGGGCCTCAAGAACTGCCCGGGCCACATTGAGCTGGCCTTTGCCGCCATCCACCAGCAGCAGATCGGGCAGCGGCCATTCCGGGTGATGCTTGAAACGACGTGACAGGATTTCAAACATGGCACCGTAATCGTCCGGCATGCGGACGGACCGGATCTTGAATTGGCGGTAGTCCGCTTTGTGGGCCTGTCCGTCAATGAAAACGACCATGCCGGCCACCGCCTGAGACCCACCCAAATTCGAATTGTCGAAGCATTCAATGCGTCGCGGCAATCGCTGCAGATCAAGCCGCTTCTGCAGCCGCTTCAGCATATCAGCCCGGGTTCGCCGAGCCGCCAGTTTTTCGCTTGCCGTTTTGGCCGCGTTCTGGGTCGCCATTTCGACCAGACGCATCTTGTCCCCACGTTGCGGGCGATGGATTTTGACCCGCTTCATGTGCCGGGAACGAAACCACTCTTCCAGTAAATCGCGGTCTTCGGGCATGTATTGGACCAGGATTTCCGCCGGCGGATGTGCCGTCTGGTCATAATACTGTCGGATGAACGCACTTAATATTTCCGCCGGCGCCGAGACGGCCTCATCAAATTCAAAACTGCGGCAACCGTGAAGATACCCGCTGCGGACCGAAAGCAGGGTCAGGACGATCAGTTCCTCCTCCATGACCACGCTGAGAATGTCCCGGTCACCGCGGTCGGCGGCGACGGCCCGCTGCTGCTCCAGGCTTTTCTCCAACGCGGCCAGTTTATCGCGAAGCTGGGCCGCCAACTCAAACTCCAGATCCGCCGCGGCCTGTTTCATCTCGCTGCGGATGTTCTTGATCAATTCCGGTGTGCGTCCTCTCAGAAACAACACCACCTCGTCGACGAGGGCGGCATAGAATTCCGGATCCACCTCGAGGCAGCACGGCCCGTAGCAAGCGTTCATCTGGTAGTGCAGGCAGGGCCGCGTGCGCTGATTGAATTCGCGGTTCTTGCACTTGCGCAGCTTAAAGGTCTTGTTGATGATTTTGAGTGTTTCCCGGGCGGCCTGGGCCGAGGCGTAAGGGCCGAAATAACGGGCCCCGTCCTTCAGAATCTTGCGGCCGATGGTCAAATTCGGAAAAGGGTGTTTGGTGTCGAGGCGCAGAACCGGATAGCGTTTGTCATCCTTGAGGACCACGTTGTAGCGGGGACGATAGCGCTTGATCAGGTTGGATTCGAGCAGCAGCGCTTCTTTTTCTGAAGCGGTGACAATCGTCTCGAAAGTGGCGATGCGGGCCACCAGCGTGCGGGTTTTGGGATCGGACGCGTCGACGCGAGAAAAGTAACTGGCCAATCGTTTCTTCAGATGTTTGGCCTTACCGACGTAAAGCACCTGCCCGCGGTCATCCTTCATCAAATAGACACCGGGGGCTTCAGGTGAGCGGGCCAGTTTGGATTTTAAATCGGGGGCGGTCATCGGCAGTCTCATATCGTCCGGCGACGTTTATTGGCAGCGCTTCAGTCGACCTGGCCCTCGAAAACCAGATTTTTGCGCAGTTGTCTGATGCGATCCCTCAGATCGGCCGCGCGCTCGAACTCGAGGTCCTGTGCGGCCTGGCGCATCTCTTTTTCAAGAGCGGCCAGGTGGCGCTCGAGGTCATCGGCATTTTCGTAGGCCGCTGGAGGCTCACGCACCGCATCGGTCGGTGCTTCCGACGTCTTCCCCAGGGCTTCAAAGACCGAAACGACGTCCTTGCGCACCGACGCCGGCGTTATGCCGTGGCGGTCGTTGTAGTCCTTCTGGATCTTGCGTCGCCGTTCGGTTTCATTGATGGCGTCCTGCATCGACGGGGTCACCTTGTCGGCATACATCAGCACCCGACCATTGATGTTACGGGCCGCGCGACCGCAGGTCTGGATCAGGGATCGCGTGGATCGCAGAAACCCTTCCTTGTCGGCGTCGAGGATGGCCACCAGCGAAACTTCTGGAATATCCAGCCCCTCGCGCAGCAGATTGATGCCGATCAGGACATCGAACAGGCCTTTGCGCAGGTCGCCAATGATATCCATGCGCTCGAGTGTGGAAATATCCGAATGCAGATAGCGCACACGCAGCCCGAGATCGGTGTAATATTCGGTCAAGTCCTCGGCCATGCGCTTGGTCAGCGTGGTCACCAGCACGCGCTCCTGGCGCGCGATACGATCTTGGATCTCCTCGAGGAGATCGTCGACCTGTCTGGCAGCGGGGCGGACATCGATGCGGGGGTCGAGCAGGCCGGTCGGGCGCACGATCAGCTCGACAAGCCGGTCGCCGGCGGCCTCGCGTTCATATTCGGCCGGTGTGGCCGAAACATAGACCGTGCGCCTGAACCGCGCGGTGGACTCCTCGAATTTCAGGGGGCGGTTGTCAAGGGCCGAGGGGAGCCGAAAACCATATCTGACCAGGGTTTCCTTGCGGGCACGGTCGCCCCGGTACATGCCCCCCAACTGCGGGACGCCGATGTGGCTTTCGTCGATGAAAAGCAGAAAATCGTCGGGAAAATAGTCCAGCAGCGTGGGCGGCGGGTCGCCCGCACGCCGGCCCGTAAGGTGCCGTGAGTAATTCTCGATGCCGTTGCAATAGCCGAGTTCCTGGATCATTTCGAGGTCGTAAAGCGTGCGTTCCTCGATGCGCTGGGCTTCGAGATAGCGTTTTTCGTCGCGATAGAAATCCACCCGCGCCTTCAATTCGGCTTTGATGGTTTCGATCGCGCGCTTCTGCGTTCGTTTCTGCGTGACGTAATGACTGGCCGGAAAAACAGCGGTCCTTGCCAGCGGTTGCAGCACGGTTCCCCGCAAGGGATCGATTTCATCGATGCGATCGATCTCGTCTCCGAAAAACTCGACCCGCAGAGCCACGTCCTCTTCATAGGCCGGGTAGATCTCGACCCGGTCTCCCCGTACCCGGAAAGTTCCCCGATGAAAATCGATATCGTTGCGTTCGTATTGAATTTCGATCAAACGCCGCAACAGGGTGTCACGTTCCATCTCGGTCTGGGTTTCAATATCGACGCGCATACCGAGATAGTCCTCGGGAGCTCCCAGGCCGTAGATACAGGACACACTGGCCACCACGATCACATCCCGCCGCGATAGGACCGAGCGCGTGGCCGAATGGCGCAGTTTATCGATGAGTTCGTTGATCGAGGAGTCCTTGGCGATATAGGTGTCGCTGGCCGGAATATAGGCTTCCGGCTGATAGTAGTCGTAGTAGCTGACGAAGTACTCCACGGCGTTGTGCCGAAAAAAGGATTTGAATTCGTTGAAGAGCTGGGCGGCCAGGGTTTTGTTGGGAGCGATAACCAGGGTCGGCAC
>JASJCV010000203.1 GCA_030065275.1 Desulfobacterales bacterium
GTGATCTGAGATCACAACGTCAATGCGATCGAACAGGACAAACGCTATCGATGGGCTTCCTTCACAGAATGGCTGCGACGGTCATTTGAGGCTGGCTGACGCCCTACGGCTTACTGGCGGGCCCGGTGCCCACGCCTTCAAAGTATGCGGTCGGCGCAACCCATACCGAGGGAGTAAAACGCGCATGCGACACATCGCGTCTATTCTGGCCTTAAGTTTACTGGCGTGTCTGGTGCTGGGATGCGCCAGCTCCGTTGAAGAGGTCGCGTACAAAGTCATCGTGAAAGACCGGAACCTGGAGCTTCGCGAGTATCCCCCCTATATCGTGGCGCAGACCGAAGTGGAGGGAACTCTCGAGGATGCCGGGGACAAAGCGTTCAACAGGCTCTTTGCCTACATCTCCGGGGAAAACCGGTCGCGGGAAAAGATCGCGATGACAGCCCCGGTAACCCAGAATCCCTCACCGCAAAAGATCGCGATGACGGCGCCCGTCGAACAGCAGCGCTCGGCGGGGGGATGGACGGTCGCCTTTGTGATGCCCCATGCCTATTCGCTGGCATCCCTGCCGGTCCCGAAGGATCCCGATGTGGCCCTGCGGCCTGTCCCCGCGCGTCGGATGGCTGCGGTGCGGTATTCCGGTACGTGGAGTGAAAAACGCTACCGGCGGTATCTGCGGGAACTTGAAGTGTGGATAGCGAATAACGGCCTGCAGGTGGCCGGCGAACCGGTCTGGGCGCGGTACAATCCACCTTTCACGCCCTGGTTTCTGCGACGCAACGAGATTCTGATTCAGGTGGAACGCGAATAAAAGCGATCGAATGGCTGCGACTGATCGCCGGGAGCCGGGCGGTCAAAGCAAGATCTAAGGCATACGACATTGACGCCCGTTTCAAGCAGACTCCGGCGTCGTAAAGCCCGCGGCGGTTCACGAAGGCAAATCAAAAAAGGGAGACCATCATGATCGGTGTGGCAGCGGAGGGGGTCATCCAGTTGGTATTCCATGTCATATTTGAAATTTTCTTTATCGGGTCGGGTGAAATCCTCCTTTACCTTCTGACGTTCGGAAAACGAAAACCCGTTTGGAAAAGAGATCACCAGGGGGGGGCCGCCCGGCTGGCCCTGCTGATCGACTTCAGTTTCATCCTTGGCTTTGTATTCTGGATCACCGTTGCCTGGCTTGTATTCGGCTAACTGGACATCGCCGCAACGGAGGTCGAGGCCCGGTCGACAGGCGCCTTTTTTTTTCTCTGATTCGACTGCCCGAACGCCACGAACCGCACCGTGGCTTTGCCTCAGGCCTTGCGGTGATCCGCCGACGAAAGTTTGCTTGCGATGAACGCAGACAGAAAATCGATGAACACCGCTTTGCAGGCGATCGTGGTACCGGCATTGCGCGCCCGAGGCTTCAAGGGCTCTCTTCCTCACTTCAGGCGAATCACGGCGTCGCATATCCACCTGCTGACCTTCCAGTTCGACCGGTACGGCGGCGGATTCGTCATCGAGGCGGCCATCGCACCCAATCAACCTTTTGAAACGCGATGGGGCCGAATCATTGAGCCCAACGAGCTGAGCGCGCATGATCTGGATGCCCGCTGCCGCATCCATCCCAGCGGCATTCTGGAAAACAGCAGCACGGACGACTGGTTCCGTTATGACAAGCGAACCCTATTTAGAAAGAACATTTTCAAAAAACTGGCGCAAAGGGCTTGTGACAATCTTCATCTGGCCGAAGACTACTGGCGGGAAAAGGGGGCGTAACCAGGTGCGGCCCAGACCAACCACGCGTGCGAATGGCAACCGTACCCGGCACTTCCGGCGGTGGGCATAAGCGGTATGGACGGGCAACAATTGCAAACGGAAACGAACGGCAAGCTTGGAGGTAAAAATGATATCCACCCGTAACCTGAGATCATTGGGCGATGTCGATCAAATCAGACGGCTGACCCAGTCCCTGGCCGTTTTGGATGCGATCGTCTGTCCCGAATGGGAAGATCGCTATTACGCTTTCAACGCGCAATGGGGCGATGGGGAGATGATGGCCTCGATGCGCAATGGGAGCGGGGACGAATGGTACCTGCTTTTCAATGCCGCCGGAGCCATCATGAAAGGATTGGGTCACGAGTCGGCCATGTTTACATTCCGCTCGCCCCGGGAGGGAATCTATGAGGACGTCCCCGAAGCATTTCAATCCTTCCTCAAAGAACCGGCGTTCGACATTGAAAACGTGTCCTTCTGCATTTGGCGGACGTTTCAAGACGCCTCCTGGCGGGTCGGCAATGTTGAATTCCCCGCGGGCCGCGATCCGGACGGCTCGGTGGGCCTTTTGGCGATTCTGGACGGGAACCCGGAAACTTACCGGGAATTTGCCGACGACTATTATGAAACCGCGCTCGATATCGATGCCATCGATGCCGTCTATGCGCATCGACCCCTGTCGGATGACCTTGTCCACAAATTAAACCCCGAGATGGACCTCAAGGCCGCAGAAAATGACCTTGCCGAAATCGGCTATGGCCGTTAGTCGGGTGGCGGCTCGCATGGCCGCACACCGCTCTGTTGCCTCGACGCGCTCAAGCGGGGATGCCCCCCCAGGGGCTGATAGGGAGGGCGAATGGGGATGATCGATCGATTGTTCAAACGCTCCGGCGGGCCCGACATCTCGCGGCGGCCCGTCCCGGAGCTTGCGGGCGCAATGAACGCCCATCAGACATGGGCCGTGGCGGCGCCGGCGGTTCGGGATCTAGACCGCCAGGCCCGGCTGATCCTCATCACCAGCGGTCTCGATATGAACGCCGAGGGGCGCTCCCATTGCTGGGAATTCGTCTTTTTTCTTTCCCGGCGGCATCTTGTGCTGATGATCGGCCTCGCCCCCGACCCCGCAGCGCCGGATGTCGATCATGCGCCTTGTATCCTCAGCCGGCGCAGCCGCCCGGCCACCGACCTCGACGCCACCCGCCCCGCTTTTCCCGGGACTTTTCGCGATTCGCCGGAGGCGGTGGCCGAGCTGAGCACCATGGGCGTTGATATCATCGCCGGGCCGAGCGACATGAAGCTCGAGGGGCGTGTGTCGCCGTCGGGCGAAGCGAACTGGGTCACATACGACTGGGATGAAGCGCGCCGCGTGCCCTTCAGCGCTTCGGACGCATAGCCCCCGCACGGGGACCAGCGTCCGTTTTGCCGGGAACCCCCGACCCACCAACCACCAGGAACCCCAAGGACCTCGATGCGCCATGATCAAACCCCGAGAGACAACCGTGCTTCAGATTTTTCACAGCGAGGCCGAGGCCCGCATCGCCCAACTGCACCTGGAGGCCATGGGCATCGAGGCCTGGATCGAAAAAGACGACGGGGGCGGGGCCTATCCGCCGCTCCAGTTCTCCAATGGGGTTCATGTGGTGGTCGCAAGCGCCGATGCCGAGGCGGCGCGTGAGATCCTGGCATCCGTCGCCGAGGAGGAAGAACAGATCGTCGCCGCGCAGACAACGCCACGCCCTGAGCGCTCCCGGGTCTGGCCGCTTTTTCTGGCCGGGCTGCTCACAGGCGCGCTGCTCGCTTGGGGCGTCATGGATTACCGTCAGCACCGGGAGGCGAACGCCACTTTCGAGGCCGCTTTCGACAATACCGGCGACGGCGTGACGGACGAAGTCCATTATTTCGAAAAAGGTCAACTGGTCCGTATCCTCGAAGACCGCAACAGCGACGGAAAGATGGACGACTGGACCTTTTATGACGGCCGCCGCATCACCGAGGCATTTGCCGACGATAATTTCGACGGCCGGATAGACGCCTGGTTTGAATATACCGACCGCTATAACTATCATTACCAAATGGATACGAATTTTGACGGCCAGCCCGACGTGACCAGCTATGTCACCGACGGTGTGATCCGGCAGGCGGACTGGCATCCGGGCGCATCGCCGCAGATCGAACGCCGGGTCCATTTCGGCGACGGCGTCCGGGCGGCCATGCACGTGGATACGGACGGCGACGGCCGGTTCGACACAACGGTCACCTACGACGTGTTCGAACGGGAATCCGGCCGCAGCGCCTATGCGGGCAAGGCCCAGCGGTCGATGCCGGCTTCTCGACAATGAAGGGAGGGCTCAATGTCTGAGGTGAAGATCCTGGTCCCGGTGGATGGCTCACCGCATGCCATGCGGGCGAACGACTATGCCATCAAGATGGCCGGGCTGCTGTCGGCCAAGATTATCCTTTTATACTGCCACAAGCCGTTCCCCTCGGTCCTGGGGGAACCCTATCTGCAGAAGGCCATCACCCAGCGGCTGGAGAACTCGCAAAAACAGCTCGAGCCCTACGGGGTGCGGCTGAAGGCCGCCGGGGCGGTCTTCGAGACCCGGATCCTCGAGGGGCCGCCCGGCAGCCGGATCTGCGAGACGGCCCGGATCGAAGACTGCGAGATGATCGTCATGGGCTCCCGGGGGCGGACCGATCTGCAGGGTCTGCTTCTGGGCAGCACCGCCCATCGGGTACTGCACTGCGCGCCCTGCCCGGTGATGGTGGTGAAATAGGGTCGCGGAAGAATTTTATCGAGGGATGCCATTGCCGGATGCGAACCCAATCGTCCATTGACCATCGGCCGGGCCCATTGCTTAAAACCATCCTGGGGCCGGTCCTGCTGCTTCAGGGGTTCTGGGTCCGGCTGCGGACCCCGCGCCTGCCCGAAGCCGAAGGACCACGCCGGGGCCGCACAGGGACCGGTCCACGGCTGCGCCTGCTCGTCGTGGGGGATTCCTCGGCAGCCGGCGTGGGGGTCGCCACGCAATCACAAGCGCTCATGGGGCAGTTGATCAGGGCACTGGCAGGCACCTATACGGTGCACTACCGGCTGGAGGCCCGGACCGGAGCCACCACGGCCGAGGCCATCGACAGCCTCGCCCGTCAGGGCATCGAAACCGTCGATGCCGTGGTCACGGCCCTGGGGGTCAATGACCTGACGGCCGGGCGCCATCTCTCGACCTGGCTTGACGATCAAAAACGTCTTATCGATTTCCTGCGGACCCGGATGCAGCCGCGTGTCATCATGCTCTCGAGCCTGCCGCCCGTCCATCGCTTCCCGGCGCTGCCCGAGCCGCTGCGCTGGTATCTGGGCGTCGGCGCCCGGGCCTACAACGCGGCCCTGGAGGAACTGGCCCGCCGCGAGGGAGCCATTTTCCTGCCGCTGAATTTCTCGATGGACGTCTCTCTGATGGCCACCGACGGTTTCCACCCCGGAAGGGGCATCTATCAGGATTGGGCCCGGCGTGCGGCTGAAGGCCTGCAGGCGGCCCTGACCGACAACGGGCCTGGTGCCAACGGCGCAACCGCTAATGCGGCCCCCACCTGTCAGGCCCCGGAAGCGCCCCCGGGTGTCGGTTTGGATTCCGACGAAACTCGGTGACCGGGGTTCAAACATCGCGAGGAGTGCAACCCATGTTCCAATTTCTGATCGCCGCCGGCGCCCTGGGCGCCGCCCTGTCCGTCATCCTGGGCGCCTTCGGGGCCCACGGCCTCAAAACGCGCCTGGCACCGGAGATGCTGGCCATCTTTGAAACCGGCGTCCAATACCAGTTTTATCATTCCCTCGGTCTGATCCTGGTCGGTATCATCTTCCATACGGTCAAGGCCTCGACCATGGTATCCGCCGCCGGCGGGTTGATGCTGGCAGGGATCTTCCTGTTTTCAGGCAGTCTCTATCTCATCTGTCTTACCGGCGTTCGCAGCTTCGGTATGATCGCCCCGTTCGGCGGCACGGCCTTCATCGCCGCCTGGGTGCTCCTGGCCATCGGGGTGCTGCGGTCATGAGGGTCCCGGTCCCGACAATCAAGGCGGTCATCTTCGACTTCGGGCGGGTGATTTCAGCTGCGCGGCCTGACGCCGTGTTCGAACGCTATGAGGACGAGCTGGGCCTTGTCCGGGGCAGCATCAACCGGATCATGTTCGAGGCCCCGGCCTGGCAGGAGGCCCTCGTGGGCCGCCTGTCCATGGAGGAATACTGGTATCGCATCGGCCCCTCGCTGGGGCTGACCAGTCCGGATGCCGTGGACCGCTTCCGGCGGCGCTACTACGGCGACGAAGCCGTCGACCGGGTTGTTCTGGACCTGATCCAAACGCTGCACGGGCGTTTTCGCCTGGCGGTGCTTTCCAACCACCCGCCCGGGCTGGGCCCGTGGCTGGAAGACTGGGCGATCCAACGCTATTTCGATGTGGTTTACGGCTCCGGCGACGAAGGCTGCGCCAAGCCCGATCCGGCCGCCTACCGTACCGTCCTCGAGCGACTGGGCGTTGTACCCCCCGAAGCGGTCTTCATCGACGATACCGCCGGTCACGTGGCGGCGGCCCGTGAGTTGGGCCTCCACGGCATCGTGTTCACCCACGCACGCCAGCTGGCCCGGGACCTTGCAACCCTCCTGCCCACGTCCGGAAACGGGCGCGAGGCCGCTGGATCCGGCGCCAACCCGCCCTGAGGAGCGACCATGGGAGCTGACGGTTATCTATTGCTCGAAGGCGGCGCCGAATTCGGCGGACAGATGGCGATTCCCGACACCCAGGCCCTCACAGCGGCCGGTGGACCCGCGGCCCCGGTGGTCATCATACCGGCCGCAGCGGCGCCGGATGGCAACGACGTGCGCGCCGGGCAAAACGGCGTGCGCTGGTTTCGAGGCTTGGGCGCGGAACGGGTCGAGGCTCTGCCCCTGATCGATCGGGATTCGGCCGACGACCCCGCCATCGCCGCCAAGTTGCGCCAGGCGCGGCTGATCTATCTGTTAGGCGGTTTCCCGGGTCACCTGGCGGAGAGCCTCCAGGGCAGCACGGCCTGGATGGCGATCCTGGCGTCCTACCGTGCCGGGGCGGTGATCGCCGGCAGCAGCGCCGGCGCCATGGTGCTTTGCGCGCATTTCTTCGATCCCGTCGCAGGGGTCGTCAAACCGGGGCTTGGACTGCTCGACCGGATCATCGTCATCCCGCATTATGAAAAATTCGGCCAACAGTGGTCGCCCCGGCTGCAAAAAGCCCGACCGGCAAGCCTGCTGGTGGGCATCGACGAGGAAACCGGTGTTCTCGGTCGGGGGGAAAATGGCGCCTGGCAGGTATTCGGCCGGGGGCGGGTGACCGTCCTGGTCGGTGACCGCAGCGTTTCCCGGGGCTCGGGGGAGCCGTTCCGCATGGGAGAACTGCACTGAGCGGTTTGACGGCGGCCGTCTGCGGTATCACGGCGGAAACATTTGCGCCTTCGCTTGGCAGACATTCCATCGTGCACTAGAGTACCTTCTGTAAGCCTTACATAAATGTATGGTTTATGTCATCCTCGGGCGTATGGCGTCGGAGAGCCGGCAGTACAATCATGAATGCACAATCGTTTGCAGGGGAACAGGAAACCGCTCAATGGCAGAACGGGCTGGTAAAATCGTTTTGATGGGTTCGGGTGAACTCACGGCCAGCATGGTCGAGGTCCACAAAAAATTGTTGCACCTGCTGGGTGCCTCGGCCAGGGCCGTCTTTCTGGACACCCCGGCCGGATTCCAGCTCAACGCGGACCAGATCGCGGCCAAGGCGAGCGAATATTTCCATCACCATGTCGGCCATCCGCTGAGCGTGGCGTCCTACAAATCCCACACGACGCTCAGCGACTACGAACGGCAGCAGGCCGGCCGCACGCTGCGCCGGGCCGATTTTATACTGATCGGACCGGGGAGCCCGACCTACGCGCTGCGTCAGTGGAAGCCCTCGCCCGTGCCCGACCAGTTGGCGGATTGCGTCGCCCGCGGTGGGACCCTGGTGGCTGCCAGCGCGGCGGCGCTTACCGTGGGCCGTTTCACGCTGCCGGTCTACGAGATCTACAAGGT
>JASJCV010000204.1 GCA_030065275.1 Desulfobacterales bacterium
CAATCTACTGGATGTGCCGCTACATCGAGCGGGCTGAAAATGTGGCCCGGTTTATCAGCGTCAATCTCAATTTGCTTCTGGACATGCCATCCGAAAAGGGGAAGCATTGGGACCCGCTGATCATGACGACCGGCGACCAGGACCTGTTTGAACTCAGCTGTCCGAATTGCGGCCAGGAGGCCGTGATCCGTTTCCTGACCTTCGACCGCGACTATCCCAATTCGATCCTGAGCTGTCTGGCGGCGGCGCGCGAGAACGGCCGCTCCATCCGCGAGATCATCTCCTCGGAGATGTGGGAGCATCTCAACAACTTCTATCTGGAACTGGCCGACAAGCAAGTCCCGGCCATGGCGCTGAGCGACCCGCACCACTTTTTCCGCATCATCCAGATGCGCAGCCACCTGTTTACCGGCCTGATGGACTGCACCATGAGCCACGGCGAGGCCTGGAATTTCGCCCGCATCGGCATGATGCTCGAACGGGCGGACAAGACCTCGCGCATTCTGGACGTGAAATACTTCATGCTGCTGCCCGAGGCCAGTCTGGTCAACTCGCCCATCGACAACATCCAGTGGACCGCGGTCCTCAAATCCGCCAGCGCCTTCGAGATGTTCCGCAAACAGCATCACCAGATCACCCCGCGCAGCGTGGCCGACTTTCTGATCTTCGACCGCCACTTCCCTCGGTCCATCCGCCACTGCGTGAGCAAGTCCAAGATCTGCCTGCAGCGCATAAGCGGCGCCGGAAACAGATCGGGGCGTAACGTCGCCGAAAAGCAGCTGGGACGCCTCGAAGCCGATCTGGCCTACGGCGACATCGACGAGGTGATCGAAGGGGGCATGCACGAATACCTGGACAGCCTGCAGACCCGGCTCAACCGGATCGACACGGCCATCGGCACGACCTTCTTCAACACCAAGCCGATATCGGAAACAGCTGTGAATGAGCAGTAAATTGAAAGGACGCCTCCTTGGGAATCCATGTTGCCCTGAATCATAGAACCACCTACAATTATGATCGAACCGTCAGCCTTTCGCCCCAAGTTGTCCGCCTGCGGCCGGCGCCCCATTGCCGCACGCCGATTCTGAGCTACTCCATGACGGTGACGCCCGAAGAACACTTCATCAACTGGCAGCAGGATCCGTTCAGCAACTATCTTGGCCGCCTGGTTTTCCCGGAAAAAACCGACAGGCTATCGGTCGAGGTAGACTTGGTGGCAGAGATGATCATCATCAACCCCTTTGATTTTTTTCTCACACCCGAGGCGCGGGACTTTCCGTTCACCTATGATCGGAAGCTTAAGGACGACCTGGGCCCCTACCTGGCAAAGGCGCCGGCCGGCGAGAAACTGGCCGACTACCTGAAGAGCATCGACTGCCGACCCGTGGAGACAAATGATTTTCTGGTCGATCTAAATCGTCGCTTGAGCCGGGAGATCAGCTATCTCATTCGCATGGAGCCCAATGTACAGAGTGTCGAAGAGACCCTGACCCTGGGCAGCGGTTCCTGCCGCGACTCGGCCTGGCTTCTGGTCAACATCCTGCGGCACCTGGGTCTGGCGGCGCGCTTTGTCAGCGGATACCTGATCCAACTGGCGGCCGACGTCAAATCCCTGGACGGCCCCTCCGGGCCGGAGGCCGACTTCACCGATCTGCATGCCTGGACCGAGGTCTATCTGCCCGGCGCCGGTTGGGTGGGCATGGATCCCACTTCCGGACTCTTTGCCGGCGAGGGGCACATTCCTCTGGCCTGCTCGCCCGAACCCCAGAGTGCGGCCCCCATCACCGGTGCGGTGGACGCGTGTGAAGTCGAATTCAACCATACCATGAGTGTTCGACGCATTCGTGAGGAACCCCGCTCCACGCGGCCCTACCCTGAAGCGGTCTGGGAGGCCATCGTGGCCCTGGGCGACCGGGTGGAGGAGGAGTTGAATAAGGAAGATGTGCGTTTGACCATGGGCGGGGAGCCCACCTTCGTCTCCATTGACGACATGGACGGTGAGCAGTGGAATACCGGGGCATTAGGCGATGAAAAAAGAACTTTATCGGAAGATCTGATTAAGAAACTTCGAAACCTCTGGGCCCCCGGCGGCCTGCTGCACTATGGTCAGGGCAAATGGTATCCCGGTGAATCATTGCCCCGGTGGGCCTTGGGGTGCTATTGGCGCGCAGATGGACGACCCGTCTGGAAAGACGACCGCTGGATTGCGGATACGGCCAAGGATTACGGCCTGGGGGTCGCGGAAGCCAAAATGTTCATCGAGGCCCTGGCCGACCAACTGGAGCTCAGCCGACGCTTCATCCGCGAAAGTTATGAGGACGTTCTCTACTACCTGCACAAGGAGCAGCGGCTGCCGGTAAATGTAAAACCCACCGATTCCCGGCTGGATGACCCCGAGGAACGCGAACGCCTGGCCGCCACATTCGAAAGGGGTCTGGGAGAGGTGGTCGGCTACGTCCTGCCGCTGCAATACGGATCTTGGAAGAGCGGTCCGTGGCCGCTGCGGAGCGAGCACATGTTTCTTTTGCCCGGAGACAGTCCCGCCGGGCTGCGCCTGCCGCTGGAATCACTGCCGTGGGTATCCGAAGCCGATTTTCCCCATGATTATCCCCTGGATCCCATGGCCGACCGTGGACCGCTTCCCAACCTGCACGATGGACAGCGATTCATCAATGGCGCCGACGTACCGACAGCGGGTGAAGGCGTGCGGACCCAGCCCGTACCCTTCGACGACCCCCAACCGGTGACCGGTGAATCGGCCGCCTGGGTGGTGCGCACCGCACTATGCGTGCAGCCACGCCAGGGGCGTCTGTATGTCTTCATGCCCCCCATCGCCTCGCTGGAAGGCTATCTGGAACTGATCGCCGCCATCGAGGCCACCGCCGCGGCCACCGGATTTCCGGTGGTCATCGAGGGTTACACGCCGCCTTCCGATCATCGGATGAAGAGCCTCAAGATCACCCCGGACCCGGGGGTCATCGAGGTGAACATCCAGCCCATGCACAGCTGGCGCGATATGGTGGACGGCACCACAGCCCTCTACGAAACCGCCCGCCAGACACGTTTGGGGACGGAAAAGTTCATGCTCGACGGCCGGCATACCGGTACCGGCGGCGGCAATCATATCGTTATCGGGGGTGCCACGCCGGCGGACAGCCCATTCCTGCGGCGGCCGGATTTACTGCGCAGCCTGATCACCTTCTGGAACAACCACCCATCCCTGAGCTATCTCTTCTCGGGCCTCTTCATCGGGCCCACCAGCCAGCAACCGCGCATCGACGAGGCCCGCCATGACAGCCTCTACGAACTGGAGATCGCCTTTGCCGAACTGGATCGGCAGACGACCACCGACCGACCTTGTCCGCCGTGGCTGGTGGATCGCCTTTTCCGCCACCTGCTGGTGGACGTGTCCGGCAATACGCACCGGGCCGAGTTCTGCATCGACAAGCTTTACTCTCCGGACAGCAGTTCCGGGCGGCTGGGCCTCTTGGAGTTTCGGGCTTTCGAAATGCCGCCCCATGCCCGCATGAGTCTGGCCCAGCAGCTGCTGATCCGCACCCTCGTCTCCTGGTTCTGGAAATGCCCCTATCGGGAGAAGCTGGTGCGCTGGGGAACCCGTCTGCATGATCGTTTTATGCTGCCCGATCCGTTGAAAGATGATTTCGACGACGTCCTGACCACGCTCAACCAAGCCGGATATCCGGTATCCATGGATTTCTTCCACCCCCATTTCGAGTTCCGTTTCCCCATCTACGGCCGTGCCGTTTATCGGGGGATGGAGATGGAGCTGCGCCAGGCCCTGGAGCCCTGGCACGTATTGGGTGAGGAGCCCGGTGGCGGAGGGACCGCACGGTACGTGGATTCATCTGTGGAACGATTGCAGGTCAAAGTCTCAGGCATGACCGGGGACCGCCATGTCGTGGTATGCAACGGGCGTCGGGTACCCCTGCAACCGACCCCCGTCGACGGTGTTTTCATCGCCGGCATCCGCTATCGCGCCTGGCAGCCCCCCTCCTGCCTGCACCCGACCATCGGCGTCCACTCACCGCTGGTCATCGATCTTTTCGACATTTGGTCCGGCCGTGCCGTGGGGGGCTGTACTTACCATGTGGGCCATCCGGGCGGGCGCCACCACGAAATTTTCCCGGTCAACAGCTGGGAGGCCGAAGGCCGGCGGCACGCCCGTTTCATCCCCGGCGGCCACACCCCCGGGCCCGTGTCGCCCCCGGACCCGGAAACCAATCCGGAATTTCCCTACACCCTCGATTTGCGCTTTACCCCCAAAAGCATTAAAAAGGCGCCATGACGAACGCCTCTTCGACCGAATCGACCGCGATCGACACCCGCGCCGGGCAGTGCTATGGCTACGCCCGGCCGCCGGTGGCGTATGACGAACTCTGGAGCGAGACCCAAGCAGTCCGCAGAGCCTGGCAGCCGCTGATCCAAACCATCGACCGTCTGGGATGCGACCACCTGGAGCGCTGCCACCAGGAAGTCACCCGCATGTTCCGGGAGAACGGGGTGGCCTACAACATTCACGGCGATCCCCAGGGCATCCACCGCAACTGGCAGTTGGACATCCTGCCGTTCATCATCGGCCGCGACGACTGGGACACCATCGTCACCGGGCTGCAGCAGCGGGCGCGCCTGCTGGATCTCGTTCTGAAGGATCTCTACGGCCCCCGGCGCCTGATCACGGACAACGTCCTGCCGGCCGAGCTGATTTACGGCCACCCGGGTTTTCTGCGACCCTGCCACGATGTGCGTCTGCCGACCGCCAATCAGCTCCTGCTCTACTCGGCCGACCTGGCCCGCATCGGCGACGGCAGCTTCGCGGTTCTTGCCGATCGCACCCAGGGACCTTTCGGCATGGGGCACACCCTGGAAAACCGCACGGCGCTGGCCCAGGTCATGCCCGATTTCTTCCGCACCTGTAAAATCCAGAGGCTCTCGGCTTTCTTCCGCCTGCTGCGCGACGAACTGCGCGGCTATGCCCCCCGTACCCGGGAACAGCCCCGCCTCGTGCTATACGCGGCGGACCGCCAGCACACTGCCTATTTTGAACAAAGCTACCTGGGGGCCTATCTGAATTACCCGGTGGTGCAGGGCGACGACCTGACCATGCGCGACGGGCGGGTCTGGCTCAAGACCCTCTACGGGCTCGAGCCGGTGGACGTGATCCTGCGGATGACCGACGATAGCGGCTGCGACCCCCTGGAACTCGACCCGGCGAGCCCCAACGGTCTGGCCGGCCTGCTGGAGGCCGCCCGCCGCAACCAGGTGACGGTCGCCAATCCGCTGGGAACAGGGGTCCTCGAAAACCCGGGCCTGATGGCGTTTCTGCCGGCGGTGGCCCGCTATTTTCTCAACCAGGATCTGCAGATCCCTTCAGTGCCCACATGGTGGTGCGGACGCGAAGCGGATCGCCGCTATGTTCTCGAGAACCTGCACGCGCTGATCATCAAACCAATTTCGAAACGAGCCGATGACAAGGGCGTGATCGGCGCCGGACTGACGGAAGACGAACGCCAGGAATGGCGCCGGCGCATCGCCGCCCGACCGTATCGCTACGTGGGGCAGACCCCGCAGACGCTGGCCACGGCCCCGGCCCTGGTGGACAACGCCTTCCAGCCCCGGCCCACCCTGATGCGCCTGTTCGCCCTGGCCCTGGCCTCGGGAGATTACACCCTGATGCCCGGCGGCATCGCCCGCAGCGGCGGCACCCCGGACACCCACTGGGTGATCAACCGGACCGGGGGGATCCTCAAGGATATCTGGGTGGTGGCCTCTAAGCCCCAGAAGCACGCCAGTCTGTGGCTGTCGTCCAAGTCCCAGGGCCGCATCCTGCAGCGCCAGACCGTCCTGCCCAGCCGCACCGCCGAGAACCTGTTCTGGGTCGGCCGCTATACCGAACGCGCGGAAATGCTCGCCCGCACCCTCCGATCGGCCCTGCGGCAGATCGAGGACAGCGAACGCAACGAGGACGAAGGCGATCTCGAATCCATCGCCTCCCTGGTGGCCATCGTCAGTAAAATGGCTTCCCGGCCGGCATCCCCCGAAGCGGCCCCCGCACCGGCCGGCATGCAAGATCTGCAGGCGATCATCTTCGACATCATCACCGACCGCCAGAACGCGGGCAGCCTGGCTGCCAGCCTGGACTACATGTTCAACGCGGCCCAGGCCGTGCGCGAGCGCTGGTCATCGGATTCCTGGCGCATCGTCAACGACCTGGAGATGCACCGCCTGAACATGCAGCGCATGCCGGCGACCCTGCGGACGATGCACCCGGCGCTGGACCGGCTGGTGACCTCACTGCTGGCCTTTGCCGGACTGTGCCAGGAAAGCATGTCGCGCGAGCTGGGCTGGACCTTTCTCGATATCGGCCGCCGCATCGAAAGGGCGCTGATTCTGAGCGATTTCATCCGGCGCAGCCTGGAGAAGCACCAGGAGCCTGCGGTGGAGAACCTGATGATGGAATCCGTCCTGCTCACCACCGAAAATATCATCACCTACCGCCGCCGCTACCGCTCCTACATCGCCCGCGACACGGTGATCGATCTGGTGCTGATGGACGACCGCAATCCGCGGGCCCTAATCTTCCAGCTGGACCGGATTCAGGCCCATATCACCGACCTGCCCCGAGAACGCAACGGCTACCGGGTCCGTCCGGAGGAACGTCTGGCGCTGGAGGCTTCGACACGCCTGCGCCTCAGCGACACCGCGCAGCTGTGCCGGCGCGACACCGCCACCGAGCGCTACCCCCACCTGGGCGCCCTGTTGGATGGCATCCGGGGCCTGATGGAGCAGGTCTCCGAAGCCATCTCCCACGCCTACTTCGTCCACACGCCCAAATTGCATCAGCTCACAGGCCGTAAAACGGAGCCGGAAGCATGAACTATCGCATCCGCCATGAAACCCGCTACGATTACGCCGAACCCACGTCCGTGAGTTACAACGAAGTCCGCTTGAGCCCCCTCAATTTGCCGTCCCAGACCCTGATCCACAAAAGGCTGACCGTTACCCCCCGGCCGTCCGAGGTCAGCGAACGGATCGACTATTTCGGCAACCCCACCTGGTTCGTGGCCATCGACCAGCCCCACAACAGCATGACCGTGCAGGTTGAAAGTCATGTGCGCATCGACCGACCCACCGACGTCATGGCCATCTATCCTTCGCTCTCCTGGGAGGACGCCCGTGATCAACTGCTCACGCCCGGCGACCCGGAAACGACGGCCGCCCTGGATTTTATCCTGGACGCCCCCCTGATCGAAGCGGATGCCGATCTGGAAGGCTACGCCCGCCCGTCGTTTTCACCCGGGCGGCCCCTGGTGGAAACGGTTCTGGACCTCATGCAGCGCATCCACCGGGACTTCAAGTTTGAGCCGGGCACCACCGATACGGCCACCCCGTTGTCGGAGGTCCTCGCCCATCGCCGGGGGGTGTGCCAGGATTTTGCCCATCTGGGCATCGGGTGCCTGCGCAGCCTGGGGCTGCCGGCCCGCTACGTTAGCGGCTACATCGAGACCCTGCCACCGCCCGGTAAAGCAAAGCTCAAAGGCGCCGACGCCTCGCACGCCTGGTTTTCGGCTTTCATCCCCGGGTTCGGCTGGATCGATTTCGACCCCACCAACAACCAGATCCCCTCCGACCAGCACATCATCGTGGCCTACGGCCGCGACTTCTCCGACGTCACCCCGATCAAGGGGGTGATTTTCGGCGCGGGCCAGCACGAACTCTCCGTGGCGGTGGATGTCGAGCGCCATACGAGCCCCTCCAGCCCGCATTGATCCGGCCACAGCGCGATCGCGCTGCAGAGCAACCCGTGTGGCTACAAATGGGAAATCGCATTCGTGTGGCAGGAAGCCCACCGTGAATGGTGAAG
>JASJCV010000205.1 GCA_030065275.1 Desulfobacterales bacterium
TTGCCCAGAATGTCGGGACGATCAACGAAATCTTTGGGGGTATACTCCTCGTCCGGCAGCCCTTCATCGATGAAACCGGCATGCTTGAAGCCGGCCGCCACCAACTCGCTGCAAAACAGGCGGCTGTAATCGGCGGCTCTCTTCCGGGACCGGGTGATGTCGATAAAGGCTTTCAGAATTTTGCCCAGATCGGCCTCGAATGGCCGGTCTTTGACCAGTTTGCGGAACGCCATCAGCTTCCGGCTCAAATCCTCGCGCGTTACTCCCGCATCCGCTTGGCTGAAATCCAGCTGGCGATAGGAGACTTCCCCCTTGTAGGTGGCGGTCCTCAGGCTCAGCAAGACGACCTGCACGCCGCTCTGCGCCCTGTGGCTGTGGACGTCGCAGATGGTTTTCAGGGGCGTCGACTCCCACAGGAGCAGCTGGTCGGTTTCCGCCGAGCGCATGGCGATGCCCACATGCGTCCAATGGCAGGCGGTCAGCCTCTTCCACAGGCGCATGATCGGGCTGTCGCTGGAAAAAAGGAGGATGTCGCCGGTTTGGAGGACATCCCGGATCTGATCATACCGATTGACGTAGCGTGCCATGCGGGTCACCTCCTTGGCGTGTTTGAAGCCGCGCCGGGCTTGGTTTTAGGGGTTGAAGCGGCTTGAAAGCGCTTCAATTCATCGACAGCCGCCGGTAGCGCTCGGCAAGCTGCTCTTCTTTCAGCTCCCAGCCACGGCGCCCACGGCGGTAGTAGGGCGCCTCGACGGCTTTCAACATTTCGATGTAGGCCGTATCGGCCACGCTCTTCTGAATGACGCGCTGGGCAATGTTGTTGCCGATGCGCTGCCCCACGGCGTGCAGGCGCCGGTGTTGAAGGTAGAAACGCAGCGTCGCCTTCAAGGAAGACGCATCGCGGTGAAAGTGCGCGATCCCGGTCTGCAGTTCGCTCGGTTTCATCTGCTTCGGGAAAAAGAAGACATACTCGCCGTTGGTGAAATCCGCGACCTGGCGGTTGAATCGATCGAACTCGCTCCACAGGAAATAGCGGTGCGCGGGCAGGAACTGGTTGGGGACCTCGGGGGTCTGACACAAGGGAGACACCCGCCATTTCTCGATACCCGTGCTGTCGATAAAATCCTGGATGTGCTCGAAACTGTCCAAGGACTCACTGTCGTATCCCACGATGAACAACCCCGTCACCGAAAAACCAAAGCGATGCAAGACCTCGATGGACTTCGCCAGGCTGTGGCGCGCGGTCTGCTTGTTAAAGGACCGGCGCGTGGCGTCATTCAGGGACTCGATCCCGATGCTCAGATTGACGACGCCGGCGGCTTTCATCAGCGCGAGCAGTCGGGTGTCCTTGCACACGTCGGGCCGCACGAGCGCCGTGGCCCGCATGTCGACCGGGCTGGCGGCGATGGCCCGGAAGAACGCATGCGCCGCCCGGTCGAAGGGAACGGCGGCGGTGGGGTCTTCGAACATGACCCGTTTGATCTTGTAGTCCCCGGTGCACCTGGCCAGGAAGGCCGCGGCACTCTGGGGATCGCGGCGGCGATAGTTGCGACCGTGAAGGTATTTCGGCGTCGGACAGAATGAGCAGTTGAAGGGGCATCCGCGAGTACCCTGAAAGGCGATGTAGGGCAATCGCTTGTGTTTGAGAATCCACGCCGCCGGGAAATGCCGGAAGAGCCACGAACGGGCGGTGGCGTCGTATCCCTGAACGATGCTCAGATCGGGAACGTGGTTGAATGCGCGGCACTGATAGATCTTGCCCGGAGGGATGATGGGGCGGCGTTTGGGATCGTCGATGCGACCTTTGCGGAAGAGTTCCAGAATGTCGACCAGGGCCTGCTCGGCCTCGCCCGGGAGGACGATGTCGAACGCGGCCGGGATATGCGTCCCCAGCGCCATCGATGCATGCTCGCCTCCCAGGACGGCCAGGATCCGGCGGTTCGCCTGACGCGCCTCGGCTTTGATGGCACGCACGATGGCTTCCGCCCGGGTGATGGCGCAGGTTTTGGCCGAAACGCCCACCACATCGAAATCGAGGGCAATTTCGCGAGGATCGATTCGAGGACCGATCTCTTCGTTGTAGACCCTGACGAAATAGCCCGCCTCCCGGACCACCTGCGCGACCTGCATGGGGCCATAACGCTGGATCCAGAGCGCGGCGCCAAGATAGGGCAGCCTTTTGGAGGGCACGATGATGGCCACACGGGGATTTTGAAATGTCGAGCGTTTTCCGGCCATCGGGTCAACACCTCGGTCGGGCGGGACACCGACCGATGCGTCCGCCGGTCGCTCACCCCGTATGTTCAATTCTGTGTGGCCGCTGAAGATGCGAAACAATTAAATTTTTAATTTAATTTAATGCCGGCCGAATAATCAATGATTAAATCTCTTGAATCGAACGCGTTGCCGCGAACGGCGATGGCTGTGCTCCTCCGAACCAGACCTTAAACCAGGTGATCGCCGGCTTGCGATCATCCCTCGACGGGGCCTTTGGGGATGGGCCTGCGGCCAACGATCATTGCGCCGATGATGGCCGCCGTGGCGATGGGCCGGCAATCGTCGGTTGGCGCTGTTTTTAACATTTTCAAACCTTTCCCTTCGGATCATTGGGGTCTGCCGGTCGCGGGAGGGGCGGCTGCCCACGAAGGGCTGTTTGGCGATTGTCGATCAATCCCGCAATCACCACCATCGGGGCCGCGGTACGGGGATGCCTGGCGTCGTGTCGCACCCTTTCCCCCTGAGGCGTTCGGTGACCGACGGGCTTACTGGTCCGCCCTTGACGCAGTATGAACCGTCGACCGGCCGACTGTAAATTCGGCGCGCCATTGGTCGACGTTTTCGGGGTCGCGCCACGGGGCTCGCGGAATTTTGCCGGAGAGGAAGCGTAATCCGCCCCGCGCCGAAAATCGAGAAGCGCTGCCTCCGGATGTGCGACCATCAGCTTGTCCTGCGTTTTTCAAATCACTGCCATAATCTTTCCTGGTTGTCCTCTGAAGCCTCGCTCAGCTTAAATGATCAATTGCCGGATGATTCCAGCCAAAGCCCCGGCCGGCACCAACCAGTGGATCGGCAGGTGAAACTTGGCCATAAGCGCCAGTGAAACAGCCGCCGCCGCCAGGGCGAACCCGTCCAGGCCCCCCTGGGGCCAAATGACCTTTTGGCCGAACCAGACCGCCAGATTCAGCACCACTCCCACGACGGCGGCCGTGATCCCGGTAAGGGCCGCCTGAAGTCGCTGATTGCCGGCCATGGCCTCGATGAAGGGGGCCCCGGCGAAGATGAAGAAAAAGCAGGGCAGGAACGTCACGTAGGTCGTGACCAGGGCACCGATGATGGCCGCCGTCAGAGGCGACATCGCGCCCGGCAGGTTCCAGGCCGCCAGGAAACCGGCGTATTGGGTCACCATGATCAGCGGGCCGGGAGTGGATTCGGCCAGACCAAGGCCCACCAGCATCTGCTCGGTGGAAAGCCAGCCGCTGGCCACCGCGAAATCCGTAATGTAGGCCAGAACCGCATAGGCGCCGCCAAACGTCACGAAGGCGGCTTTGGTGAAAAACAGCCCAATCTGGGTCAGTGTGTGGCTGGCGCCCAGGCTGTACCACAGGACACCGATGGGCACGGCCCACAAAACGAAACACGGGACGAAGACCCTGACAACATGCCCCATGGAGGGTTTGACGCGGTTCGTCGCCTCGGAGGCGTCCATCTCCACGACGCACTCCCGGGTCTGGGCATTGAAGTCGCCGACACAGAAAACCCCCGGCAGCCACCGCTGCATGATGAGGCCGGCAGCCGCTGCCGCCGCGACGATGAGGGGGAACGGGAGCCCGAGAAAATAGATGGCGACAAAGGCCAGGACGGCAAATCCATAGAGGGCCGTGTGCCTGAGGGCCTTTTTCCCGATGCGCAGCACCGCCTCGATCACCACGGCGACCACGACCGGTTGAATCCCGTAAAAAGCGGCCGCCACGAGGGGTACATCGATATGCGCGACGGCCAGATAGCTCAGCAAAAGCATCACGAAGATCGACGGGATGATGAAAAGCGCGCCGGCAGCAATCCCGCCCATCGTCCCGTGAAGGCGCCAGCCAATATAGGTGGCCAGCTGCTGTGCTTCCGGTCCGGGCAGCAGCATGCAGAAGTTGAGCGCGCGAAGAAATTGATTTTCACCGATCCACTTCCGACGCTCCACCACCTCCTGGTGCATGATGGCAATCTGGCCGGCCGGGCCGCCGAAACTGATGAATCCCAGTTTGGTCCAAAATTTCAATGCGTCTTTCAGGCTTGCCCCTGGCATTCAGCCCCTTACCTTTCAACACCGGTACCGTTTTTTCGGCCCGATCACTCCGTCTGGTTATTCACGCCTGTGAGGTGTTTATTGTTGTGTGCCGTGATTCAACATGAAAATAAAATATGATCATTAAATTTTGGTTCAGTTTCCTGATGATCCATTAAGCCAGAACGAAGCGGGCCTTATTTATTTCCGCCGGATTTGACAATCTAAGACCTTTTCGAAGGACTTCCATGCCCCTGACGATCACGAGGGTGCCAACCACCGCCGCGCCAGATGCCGCCATAAAAAAAAGCGAAAGCCTCCTGGAAAGTGATTTCCAGAAGGCTTTCGCAAGCATCGCGGGATGTACGATCTCGCTCAGGGATTCATCTCGTACACATCCGTCAGGGCCAGGACGTCGTTCTGCCAGACCCGCTGGAAGCGCGCTTCATCCACCACCGGCTTTTTGATCATCTTGAGGCAGCCCGCCATCTGGGCCTCGGTGCTGCTGGTCTTGGAATAGAGCTGCAGGGCGAACTTGGAGAAATCACGCACCATGAAATCGAAGATCTGCTCCAGCAGGTCGTCGGAAACCTCCCCCATCCCGGCCTTTTCGATAATCAACTGGCCGTAGGCCACCAGGGTCATGAGCTCGCCCAGGCAGAGCAGAAAGTCGATGTCGCGGGTTTGTTCCTTACTGGGGGGGGCGGTCATGAGAAGCGCCTTGAGGGCTTCGAGCTGTGTCTTGAAGATATTGACGTTGGGCCGGTCCACGCTGTTGTAGGCCGCCATGTAGTCGTGAAACTGGATCTGGCCCAGGCCCCGGGTGGGGCCCTGGTCAAAGAGGAAGGCGTCGTGGACCGCATCCGTTCGCTTCGCGATCGCGGCGAACTCGCCCGGGTTGAAAAGGTAGTTGGCCATGAACTTGACGATCAGGGCCATGTTGACGTGCACCGTGCCCTCCAGCTTGGGCAGGGCGCGGATGTCGCGGGCGGCCATCTCGAAATACATGTCCTTTTCAAATCCGCGCGCGGCGATGATGTCCCACAGCAGGTTGATCACCTCCTCTCCTTGGGTGGTGACTTTCATCTTGACCATGGGATTGAACAGCAGATACCGGCGGTCGTCGGCCGAGGCCGAACGCATGTAGTCGATGGCGCGCGCCGAGAAGATCCTCATGGCCGCCAGGCGCGCGTAGGCGTCGGTGAACATCTGCTGGATGTGCGGGAATTCGGTCACGAATTTGCCGTAGAGGTTGCGGTGGGCCGCATGGTTGATGGCCTCGTAGAAGGCGTGCGTGCAGATCCCGATCGAGGCCCAGCCCAGGTTGAACTTGCCCACGTTGACCGTGTTGAGCGCGGCGTCCCAGGCGCTGTCCCCGGTGGAGAGGATTTCCTGGTCGCCGATGGGATAACCGTTCAGGGCGTATTCGGCCACGTACATCTGGGAGTTGACCACGTTCTTGACCAGTGAGAAATGGTCATGCTTGGAGTCCACCGCAAACCAGACATAGCTGCCGTCCTCCGAGTTCTTGCCAAAGGTCGATAGCAGGGCCGCCTCGTTGCCGTTGCCGATATAGTATTTGCCGCCGTCGGCCACATAGCGCCCCTCCCCCAAGGGGGTCAGCATCATCTCCGAGGAATACAGATCGGCCCCGTGGGCCTTTTCCGAGAGCCCGAACCCGAAAATACCGCCGTCCTCGAGTAGCCCGGCCGTTTTCTTCTTGATCGCCTCGTTGGGGCTCATCCAGATCGGTCCCAGCCCCAGGATGGTCACCTGCCAGGTGTACCAGTAGGCCAGGCCGTAGAACCCCAGGATCTCGTTGAAGCAACAGTTGCGATAGGTATCCCAGCGGGCATCGGGGTTGTCCGTGTATGCGGGCGGCGTCAGGAGGGTCGCGAACAAGCGGTTCTCCTTGACGAAATCAAGAAAATCCGCGTACCAGCGCCGCTCGTGGTCGTCCTCCTTGATGCGGGCCTTTCCCTTGGATTCGAAGAAGTCGATGGTCTTCCGCATGAGTTCCCGGGAACGGGCGTCAAGGTGCTCGAAATTCTCGTTTCGGGGGTGGAACAGCATGGCTTTTTCTCCATAAGGTGAGTTGACGGTTTCGCAAAAAACTCGATATCTGCGTTACGCTTCACCCCTCGTCATTCCAGCGTACTTCAAGTACGCCTCACTCCTCGGGGCTCGCAAGCCTTGATCTCAACCTTTTTTCGAAACCGTCTGAATATTGATTATTTATACCTTTACCTAGATCATATTAAAACAAACTGGCTGAACGCATCGGTGAGGACAATATATTTTACGCATCGGGCCAAGTGAAAGCTGGATTGATGCCTGATTCTACCCTTGAATCTTCGAATCCCTTGATCCTGCCGTTTCTTTTCCCCTTGCCCCCCGGATCCTTGAACCTTTAGGATTTATTAGCCTTGATCCTCGGACCCTTGAACCCTTTGCGTTTTTTCCCCTCGAATCCTTGAATCCTCGAATCCTTGGATCCTCTTTGATTCGCATACGAACCTTTATCCCAAAATTTTTTCAGTCGGTTTTTATCCCGGTCAGATCTTTGAGCATGCGTTTCAAAAGTACCTGCTCTTCCAGGCTGAAGTCGGAAAGCAGCGCATTATTGGCATCGCGGCGCAGGGCAATCAGTTCATCCTTGCAGGCCTCGGCCCTGGGGGCGGGAAACAGCCGCACCACGCGACGGTCGTCCGGGTCGCGCCGCTTCTCGATCCATCCGGCATCCTGCATTCTGTCCAGAACGCCGGACAGGGTAGCCTTGTCCAGCACCAGCATCTTGCCCAGCTCGGCAGCCGTCTGCCCCCCCTCGTACCAAAGTCCCTCGAGCACCAGGTGCTGCAGATTGGTCACGCCATAGGGTTTGAGAATCTCCTTGAAGTCCCCATGGGCCTTTTGATAGGCCTTGGCCAGCCAGAATATGGTACAGTCCGGTAACGGTTTCTTTGGTTTCACCATCGTTTCTTTCCCTTCGCATACGAACCATTATCCGAATCCACATTTTATGTCAACATGATTTGATTTTATCCTGTGCCATTCATCTTGAAGTTTGCGCCATTTGACTTGGTCAGTTTGTGCCATCGGAATAAAGATTGGTTCCACATTGATTATCAGTGTATGTTTATCGCAGAAAAGCGAAGACTCCCGCCAAATTGTTCCGGCCGGCGCCGGGTTCGTAGACCTGCTGCCAGGACATGCATTGCCGGCCAACAGCAGCAGACAGACCAGCGCGGCCGCCGTTGGCCCTGAAGGCTTGAATATCCACCTGACAAGACGCACCACATATGAATTCATGAGGCGTTATTTTAACCGGCCCGCTTGCAGCAATACAATCGAACACCAATGAACCAGCGGTCTGTCACGCAATAATGATCGCAGGAGTGCTACAGGCCCAAGGCCTGATGACCTCTGGCTCGCTAAGTTGCTTAAGTTGTTTGCCGGCTTGGGAGGGGGGGGTTTTTAAAAAGCCTTAATTGTCCGGTATTATATAACTGTATAAAAATCAAGATATTGCGAAAAATGGATGGGACCCGTGGGTCCAAGGGACCGCCTGCGGACACCGGCTGCTGAACAAACCGGCTT
>JASJCV010000206.1 GCA_030065275.1 Desulfobacterales bacterium
CTGGGCAACACCGTGACCACCGATCACATCTCGCCGGCCGGGGCCATCCCTGAGGATTATCCCGCCGGAAAGTACCTCGTGGCCCAGGGCGTGGAACCGCCCCAGTTCAACTCTTACGGCTCGCGGCGGGGCAACCACGAAGTCATGATGCGGGGAACCTTCGGCAACATCCGCTTGAAAAACCAGATGGTGGGCGGCAAGGAGGGCAGTTTTACCCTCAAGTACCCCGGGGCGGATGAGTCCTACATTTATGAGGCCGCCATGGACTACCAGCAGGAAAATACGCCTCTGGTGGTGCTGGCCGGTCGGGAGTACGGTACGGGATCGTCGCGCGACTGGGCCGCCAAGGGCTCCAACCTGCTGGGGGTGCGCGCCGTGATCGCCGAGAGTTTCGAGCGCATCCATCGCAGCAACCTGGTGGGCATGGGGGTCTTGCCGCTCATATTCCTGGAAGGGCAGGGGATTCCGGGCCTGGGTCTCAAAGGGGACGAAACCTTCACCATCAAGGGTATCGAAGGCATCGCCCCCCGGGCGCAGCTGTCTGTCACGGCCACCCGACCCGACGGGCAGAACATCGAATTCAAGGTTCTGGCCCGCCTGGATACCGAGGTGGAGGTGGACTATTTCACCCACGGCGGCATTCTGCCATTTGTCCTGCGCAAAATCATAGCGGAATAAACGGATGGGGCGCGGGCCTATGAGCGTGTAAAAAAAAGCTGCCCGACGGCCGGTTTGGCTTGACAGAATTCAGGAGACCCACTAAAGGGCCTGCTTTGAATCGGCACCTGGTCGACAACGTCCCGCCGGCAAGCTGAACGCGACCCTCGGACGTGAATCACATCGTGGTGAAGGGAACCCTGCATGGCCAAGAAGAAACTCAAAGCGCATCACATCGATCGCGACTGGTGTAAGGGCTGCGGCATCTGCGTGCATTTTTGCCCCAAAAACGTCCTGGAACTCGACGACTTGGACAAGGCCTTCGCCGCCCGCCCCGAAGACTGCATCGCCTGCAAACTTTGCGAAATTCGCTGCCCGGATTTCGCGATTGAAATCGAAACCGAATAGGGCCTGATGATGAGCAACCAGATCAAATTCGTACAGGGCAACGAAGCCTGCGTCGAGGGCGCACTTTACGCCGGGCTAAATTTCTTTGCCGGCTATCCGATTACGCCCTCGTCGGAAATTGCCGAAATCCTGGCCCGGCGCCTGCCGGCGGCGGGGGGCAAATTCATTCAAATGGAGGACGAGATTGCCTCCATCGCCGCCATTATCGGGGGGTCCCTCACCGGGAATAAAGTGATGACGGCCACTTCGGGCCCGGGTTTCTCCCTCATGCAGGAAGCCCTGGGCTACGCCATCATGGCCGAGATCCCCTGCGTGATCGTGGACGTGCAGCGCGGCGGCCCCTCCACCGGCATTCCCACCCACGGCAGCCAGGGCGACGTGATGCAGGCCCGCTGGGGAACCCACGGCGACCACGCCATCATCGCGCTGACGGCTTCCAACCACCAGGACGTCTTCCAGATGACGGTGGAGGCCTTCAACCTGGCCGAGACCTACCGCACACCGGTCATCCTGCTCTTCGACGAGGTGGTGGGGCATATGCGCGAAAAACTGTCCATTCCCGAGGAGGGCGAGCTTCCGCTGGTGGAGCGCCTGCGCACCGCCGTCAAGGGCGGCGTCGATTACCACCCCTATCTCCCACGCGAGGACGGCCGCCTGCCCATGAGCGATTTCGGCGGCGTACACCGCTACAACGTCACCGGGCTCTATCACGACATGTGGGGCTTTCCCTCGGCCGACCCCAAAGTCGTCCACGGCCTGATCCACCACCTGGTGGACAAGATCGAAAACCGGGCCAACCTGCTGGCGCGCTACAAGGAATACTACCTGGACGATGCCGACATCATCCTTCTGTCCTACGGGTCCGCGGCCCGCTCGGCCCTGCATATGGTCAAGAGCCGGCGCAAGCGCGGCGAGCGTCTGGGCCTCCTGGAACTGCAGACCCTGTGGCCCTTTCCCCGGGAGATGGTCCGGACCAAATGCGCCGATGTCGAGGCCGTGGTGGTGGTGGAGATGAACATGGGGATGATCATGCAGGAAGTCCGCAAGGCGGTGGCCGACCCCGCACGCGTCTTCCTGGCCAACCGCATCGACGGGGTGTTCATCAATCCCGAGGACATCCGCAGCATCCTGCGGCTGATCCAGGGGAAGGGGGTTTAGCATGGCGGTCAAAGATTACATCCGGCAGCGTTTCCTGCCGCACATGTGGTGTCCGGGCTGCGGCCACGGCACCGTGCTGAACAGTCTCCTCCGGGCGGTGGAGCGACTGGGGATGAGCAAGAACGAAATCGTGATGGTCTCCGGCATCGGCTGCTCCTCGCGCATTTCAGGCTATGTGGATTTCCACACCCTGCATACCCTGCACGGTCGCGCCCTGGCCTTCGCCACCGGCGTCAAGCTCTCCAAACCCGAGCTGAACGTGATCGTGCCCATGGGCGACGGCGATGCCCTGGCCATCGGCGGCAACCATTTCATTCACGCCTGCCGCCGCAATATCGACATGACGGCCATCGTCATGAACAACCGCATCTACGGGATGACGGGCGGGCAGTTCTCTCCCATGTCCGGGGTGGGGATTCATGCCACCACGGCCCCTTACGCCAACATCGACCGAGACTTCGACGTCGTCGAAATGGCATTGGCGGCCGGGGCCACCTTCGTGGCTCGCAGCACGGTCTACCACGCCCAGCAGGCCACCGACCTGATCAAACAGGCCATCCTGCATGAAGGCTTCAGTGTGGTGGAGATCCTCTCCCAGTGCCCGACCCATTTCGGACGCAAGAACAAGCAGGGGGCGGCCGCCGACATGATGGCGCACTACAAGGACATCACCGTGCCGGTCGGCTCCAAGAAGAAGGCGGCCAACCCGGAGTTGATCGAGCGCGGGATCTTCGTGCAGAAGGACGCGCCGGAATACTGCCAGGAATATGACAAGATCATGCAGCAGGCCATGAAAGGGTAGCCGTCATGCAGAGAGTTCGGATGGTTTTTTCGGGTTCCGGCGGCCAGGGCGTCATCACGGCGGCCATTATCTTCGCCGAGGCGGCGGTGATTCACGAGGGCCTCAATGCCACCCAGTCCCAGGCCTACGGCGCTGCGGCCCGGGGTGGTGCCACCCGCACGGACATCATCATTTCGCAGGAAGAAATCAACTACCCCAAGGTGATCCAGCCCAACGTGCTGGTCTGTCTGACCCAGGAAGCCTACGGCAACTACGCCACCATCATCCGGCCCGGCGGGCTGCTCCTGACCGACGAGCGGTTCGTCAAGACCGCGCGCAAGGTGGACGCCCGCCAGGTCGAACTGCCCATGTACAGCCAGGTCATGGAAAAGATCGGCAAACCGATCGTCTTCAACATCTGCATGTTGGGCGCCGTGTTGGCGCTGACCGATCTGGTCAAACCCGAATCCATCATGAAGGTACTCGAGCAGCGGATCCCGTCGGGATTCGTGGACATGAACCGCAAGGCCCTTGATCTGGGCATGGAGCTGGGCCAGCCGTTTAAGCGCTAAGCCCCGCGCGGCCGCCCGCACCCGCGGGGCGGCGGAAAGCAGGCGGCCATGGCTTCCGCCGGTATCTATATTCACATCCCTTTCTGCGAGCGCAAGTGCCGCTACTGCGATTTCTACTCGGTGACCGACACCGATCGGCAGGACGCCTTCCAGCGGGCGCTGACGGCGGAAATCCGGCGGCGCGCCCACCCAAATTGGCATGTGGACAGCATCTACTTTGGCGGGGGCACCCCCTCGTTGTTGAATCCCGTGTTTTTCGAGCGCCTGTTGATGATCATCGACCGGTCCTTCCACATCCAGACCGGTGTCGAAATCACCATGGAAGCCAATCCCGGGACGGTCGATTTCGACCGGCTCAAGGCCTACCGCGCCGGCGGCATCAACCGCCTCAACCTGGGCGTCCAATCCTTTGACGATGCGAACCTCCGTTTTCTGGGACGCGTGCATTCCGCCGACCAGGCCCGGTCGGCCATTGCCCTGGCACGCCGGGCCGGGTTCGAAAACCTGGGGCTGGATCTGATCTACGGTCTGCCGAATCAGACTGTCGCTGCCTGGGGGGATGATCTGGACCAGGCCCTGACCGAGCGCCCCGTGCATCTTTCGTGCTACGCCCTGACCTATGCGCCGGGCACGCCCCTAATGCGCGACCGCCAGAGCGAGGGGCACGTGCCGGCAGGTGAAAAGCAAATCGCCACCCTGTTCGATTCGACTTCGCGGGTATTGGGCGCCGCCAGTTTCGATCACTACGAGATCTCCAATTTCGCCGTCGCGCCCCAATTTCGATCGCGTCACAACCTCAAATACTGGACCCGGGCCCCTTATCTGGGATTCGGCCCGGCGGCCCACTCGTTCGATGCACCGCGACGCAGCTGGAATGTGGCTGATCTGGAGACTTACATCGAACGGCTCGACCGGGGGCGGCTCGCGGAAGAGGGCCGCGAATTGCTGGACGATGCCCAGCAGATGATCGAGACGGTTTTTCTGGGGCTGCGAATGGCCGCGGGCATCGATCTCAACGCCTTTGCAGCGCGCTACGGAGGGCGGTTGGAGACGCGGGCCGAGAAGATTTTACCGTCGCTACTGGCGGAAGGCTATCTGACCCTGACGCCCGGGCGCCTGGCGCCAACCCTCAAAGGCATGCGCTTCCATGACAGCGTCAGTGCCATGCTGACCGAAGTGCTCTAACCGCCTGAATCGGTCTGCCTTGATCAGTCGGCTTCGAGAATCTGGCCGACTTTGGCGATGAGCCCGTCCACGGAAAAGGGTTTTTCAATGAAGTGGATGTCTTCCTCCAGGACGCCGTGGTGGAGAATGACGTTGTCGGTATAGCCGGACATATAGAGGACGTTGACGTGCGGAAACTGGTGTCGCACGGCGCGGTAGAGGTCGCGGCCGTTCATGCCCGGCATGATCACGTCGGTAAGCAGCAGATCCAGCGGGCCGCTGTGGCTCGCCAGCCGCTGCAGGCAGGCGGCGCCGGAATCCGCCGACAGGACCTGATAACCCTGGCGTTTGAGAATGCTCACGGCCAGATCGCGCACCATGGCTTCGTCTTCGACCACCATGATCGTACTGGAAATCGGCATTTGCCGGGGCTGCCGGACATCTTCGGACCGCGCCATGCCCATCGGCATGTTCGCCGCCGCCGGGAAGAAGAGCTGAAAGGTCGTACCCTGGCCGGGGACGCTTTCCACCCGGATGCTGCCGTGGTGCTGCTTGACGATGCCGTAAACGGTGGAAAGCCCGAGACCGGTGCCTTTGCCTTTGGTCTTGGTGGTGAAGAAAGGGTCGAAAATCTTTTCGCAGTCGGCGGGCATGATACCGTGGCCCGTGTCGCTGATGGACAGTGTGATCCGTGCGTCATCCGGCGCTGAGGGGGCGGCGCTTTCCCGGTTGTCTTCGGGCGCATCGAGGGCGGTGACAATCCGCAGAAGGCCGCCGTTGGGCATGGCATCCTGGGCGTTGACGGCCATGTTCATGAGCACCTGCTCGAGCTGCCCCGCATCGGCCTCGATGGGGAGGGGTGTTGCGGCCAGCGTCGTGGCGATGCTGATGTCTTCGCGGATCGTGCGGCGCAGCAGTTTTTCGAATCGAATGATGACCTGGTTGAGATCCAGGGTCTTCATCTTCAGCGGCTGTTTGCGCGCAAAGGCCAGAAGCTGCCGGACCAGGTCGCGGGCCCGGGCGCCGGCGTTGTGAATAGACTGAATATAGGGCCGGTTCGGGTCTCCGGGAGCCATTTCCATCTTCAGCAGTTCGGCGTACCCCAGAATCGGGCCCAGGAGGTTGTTGAGGTCGTGGGCCACCCCGCCGGCCAGGAGGCCCACGGCCTCCATCTTCTGGGCGATGCTCAGCCGCTCTTCCAGGTAGCGGACATCGCTCAGATCGATGGCGATCCCGCGGACGCCCACGGTTTCGCCCTCCGCCATTATCGGGCTCATGTAAGTGGCGATGGGAAAGATCCGGCCGTCGGCGCTGCGGGCATTGTATTCGCTTCCCGACGGGCTGCGGTTCTTCAGCGTGTTCTGTAGAGCGGCCCGCAAGCGCTCGTGGTCCGCGGTGTCGATGAGGGCAAACAGGCTCAGGCCCTGTGCCAGGCTTTCCGGCGGGTAGCCGAATATTTTATGGGCGCTCTGGTTGACGAATTTCAGCCGGCCGTCGCCGTCGGTCTCAAAGATCGACTGGGGCAGCAGGTTCACCAGGTCCCGGAACCGCTTTTCGCTGGCCTGCAGGGCCGCTTCGGCCCTCTTGCGCCGGGTGATATCCCAGAAAATGCCGATGACACCGCCGGTACGCTGGCTGTCCAGCTTCAGCGGTGCCTTGATCACATTGACGTGCAAGTGGTCTTCACCGCTCAGCCGGTGCTTCTCTTCGATCACGGTGGTTTCGCCGGTCTGCATGATGGCGAGGTCGTCCTGGCGGTATTTATGTGCCAGTTCCTCCGGGTGGAGGTCGAAGTCCGTGCGGCCCAGAATGGCTTCCAACGGCTTTTCCAGCGTGCGGCAGTAGGCCGGGTTGGCAAAAATGAAGCGGCCCTCGCGGTCTTTGCCGAAAACGTTCAGAGGCAGCGAGTCGATCAGGGCCAGGATCAGTTCACGCGAGTGGTCGATCTCGGCCATCTGCTTCTGCTGGCGGTGCAGATCGGCTTCGAGAGTGCGGACACGGGCCTGGAGTTCTTCATATGTCGGTTTGGATGTCATGTCTTCTTGCGGGTGTTGCTTGTTTTTAGGCCGCGGGCCATGGGTAAAAAAGGCGGTTGGCCGGGGGGCGTGTCGGCCGACCGCCTTCGGGATGTCCGTTTGCAAAGGAAGCCGATCGAATTAAGCGACTCCCGCGGGGCTTGCCGAACCCGGCGGCCGGAAAGTGGCGCCGCCGCGGGGTGACGGCGCCATTCGCTCCGGTGGGACCGGTATCAGGTGGACAGGGTCTGGATCAGCAGGGCCACATAAAAGCGTGCGTGACTGATGGGGGCGGCCAGATTGGCGCGGTGGTTGGCCGTAAAGCCATCGGGAGCACCGTCCAGGATGATCCAGGGCTCGATGACGGTGGCGTGGTGCAGCGCCTCGATGGCGTGGTGCAGCACGTCGGTCCCGCGGCGGGATTCGATCACCGTCTCGAAATCGACGGCCACGGCCTGCAGGATGGTGTGCATCGCGTTGGCCACGCCTTCGGCGTAGTAGAAATAATCGTCCGCTCGAAACCAGCTGACCGCACGGCCGTCATCTTCCTTGGCCTTGACGAGGTTGTCGTCGCAACTGCCCAACAGGCTTTCGTAGGCCGTGAGCAGCGGAATCAAGTTCACGGTTCGGGTAAAGAAGGGCGCCGTGCCGTTTTCAAGCTTGGCCTGGAAGCGCTCCAGGGCTTTCAGTGCTTCCGCATAGCTTGATTCGGCCGAGGGCATCATATAGTCATCTGCATTGATCATCAAATTGTTGCGGGCCTTTTCCAGGTCCTTGTCAAAAGCCTGGGCGCTGCCGGTTCGCGAAATGCGCTCGGTCAGGGCCTCGACCGTGCGGCGCGTGACTTCCAGGACGCCCAGCTGGTAGTTTTTGACATTGTCGGCCGGGCGGATGATGTCGTTGGGCCGCCATCCATAGAAGCGCTCTTCCAGTTCGTGTCGGAGCGGTGCCATGGCGGCCATGACGAACGTAACCCCCTTCACGTCCGAAACCTCAATTGTGCCGTGGCCGCCATGGCACCGCTCCGACACGAACTGGAAGAGCGCTTCTATGGATGGCGGCCCAACGACATCATCCGCCCGGCCGACAATGTCAAAAACTACCAGCTGGG
>JASJCV010000207.1 GCA_030065275.1 Desulfobacterales bacterium
CCCAGCACGGCACCGCGGGCGGCGTTGTCGCCGCCCAGGTTCGTGTTGGCGATGAGCGCGTTTTCCGCGTCGTCATGGTATTTGAGGGCCAGATAGACCACGGCCGGAACGGCGTCCTCCACATAACAGGCCGGACTCAGATGGCGGCCGATGACGGCGTCGTCGGGCAGGTCCAGCCATTTGGTAAAGGGATGCCCCAATAGAGGGCTTTGCTGCCCGGCAATCGCATCGCGGATGACGTCTGCCAGAAGCCGTCCCTGGATGGTTTCCAGCAAAAGATGAATAAGAAGGGCGCCTGCTTGGGACATCTTGGGCCCGGGATGGGTCAATTCGAGATGCGCCAGGGCCGCCTCCCGCGCTCGTGCCGGCTGGCGGGCATAAAAGACGATCAGGGGGATGATGCCCACCAGTCCGCCGATGTGTTTTTCCGGGGCGCCGCATTTGGCTGGAGGCAGGCCGCGGGCATAATTGGCGAAAAAATGGCGGTGACACTCCTCGACATAGGTGTCGCTGTGGCGACCGGGGGTCGTCATGAATTCGATGTAGCGCTGCAGGAAATCCTCGGGCTCGTAGCGCTTGTGGTGGATCAGTGAATCCATCAGAAGCCCGGTGATCTTGACGTTGAGGGTGTTTTCGCCAGCCTTGAGAAACTGGTGGTAGTGGATGCCCCGGCGGCCCCAGAAGCGGGCCTGGTCGTGAAGAATCTCACCCCGGGGGTTGGGCGCTCGGTAGCGGGAGCGCCAGAGAATGCTGTCCGGATGGGGATTGCGGGGTGCCATATAGTCGTTGACCCAGCCGTAATCCGCCCGCATCGAATTGCGGTTGTAATACCAATGCACCGGCATGGCCAGTGCGTCACCAATGCACATGCCATAGAGGGTAGCCAATGGGGCATCGCTCATCTGAGGACTGTTGTCGCTGCTTGCCGGTGTCTCGATTTTGATAGGCATTGTTTTTGTCGGCGCAAATGCTACGCGATGCTTCAGTTCGGTCGAATTATTGGTAAATCTAAGCCGCTTCCATTGTTTTGGCAAGCCGAAACAAACGGCACCGACCGAGTGGCGGATATTGTCGTAGTGATGGGAATTTACCATTATTATACTGCTTATACACCCGGCTTGCACATGATCGCTTCGGTAAAATTATTTAAATATATCACAAACAAATTAAACAACAGGAGCTTACCATGAAAATCCGTGTTAAATGTTTTGCGACATTGGCTAATGAGGGAAATTGTGATTACCGCCAGGCTGAAACCGTGGAAGTGCCGGGAGGAACAACCGTAAGCAGTTTTCTGCGCTTTGTGGGACTGGCCCGCGACGCCGTGAAGATTGCCTTTGTAAACAATCGCATCGTTGCGATGGATCAGCCCCTCGAAGATGGCGACCGGGTCGCTTTTGCACCGGCTGTGGGCGGAATGTAGGCAAAAGACGGTGGTTTGTGGGGACAACAACAGCTGCGCTGAAATCACCTGATCATTGCTTTTGATTTTAATTGCTGCATGTTATTACCTGGCGGAGATGTTCGTAAGCAGTCGTGCACTCACTTAAAATCGGATTTGGCGATATTAAAAATAGATACGCTAATTTTGTTCGGTCAAAATTTCACGACAGCTGCTTCGTGAAAATCTTTGTCACTGTATGTAATTCAGGCGCGGCAGCGTAGATCGCTCGTCTTCTCTGGTTCATGCATTTCGTAGCCTTTTACCAACCTTAAGCCTTGGTGATTTCTGCATGTTTGTTCGAAGGCCGGATGACGTTTCATCCGGCCTTTTCTGCACTCCCCAAACTGATCGCTGGCACAATCGAAAGTGGCATCCAACTCACCCATCCAGGCTTCGGGCGAACAGATCGGAAACCGCCCGGCGGCCTTGGTCGCTGAGATTACGGGTGCCGGTCCCGACAAATGTCATGGAGCGGATTACCGGTTTGTCCGGTCGCCATACGCCCTTCTTCCAAGTGAACCACCGGTTTTTTTCCAGATCGAATACGCTTACCGGGCGATTGAACCACTTGCCCAGTTCCACGGCCCAGCCGGTGCCGCCTTTTACGGTGCCGTCAGGCTGGATCCAGCCCAGCGCGAAGATCTGATGCCCCATATTGACCATGTGGAAAATGGTTTGGAGCACCTTGCGGATTTCGGCTTCGCGGCTGAAGGTGCGACCCATGCGCAGCGAGACGATTTCCATGCTGATGGCTCCTTTTTTGAGGGCTTCCGGCCCCAGCAGGGTCAAGCCCCGCCGCCGGGCGACCGTTTGCCCGGGGTAGGCGAAATTGATTTCGCGAATGCCGTAGGCTTCGGCCTGTTCACCGAAAGCGGCTTCCGCCCCCTGGTGCCCGCCGCTGTAGAACCGCATCTTCCGGGTATCCAATCCCATGCTCAACTCCCGCTCCGCGTGTGGTCTGCTGTGATCGAACGACGAAGAGCCCTATCCATCCCAATTTATCCAGGCACGGTCAAGCAAGCGCGTCCGTGTCCCCGTCCCGCCGCCGGGCAAAGGCCAGGACACGGCGTTCGTGCCAGAAATCGCCTTTGATTCCGGGCGGCAGAAACCCCACGTGGCCGCCGGTGGCCGGTATCTCCAGATGGAACCAGTCGCTTTGACGGGCTTCGGCCGTGGGATAACAGCGGGGGCCCAGAAATGGATCGTTGCGCGCGTTGATCAGCAGGGTGGGGATGCGGATGCGGCCGACATAGAAGCGCGCGCTGCATCGGCGCCAGTAGTCCTCGGCATCCGTGAATCCGTGTGCCGGGGCGGTGTAGCGGTCGTCGAATTCGCGAAAGGTCCGCAGGCCCTCGAAATCTCCGGCCCGCAGCCAGCCGTCGGCCAGATGTGCTTTGGCGCGGGCCTTGGCGCAGAGGGTCCGGAGAAAACGCATCATGTAGGGGCGGCAGGCCGGCCGGGCCATGGCGAGGGCGCCGTCCTTGAGGTCGCAGGGCACCGAAACGGCGGCGGCCCAACTGATGGCCGACGCCAGCCCGCGACCCGACTCCCCGAGGTATTTGAGCACCAGATTGCCGCCCAGACTGAAACCGACCAGACCGATACGCGGATAATCCGATACCTGCCGGACGTGCTGCAGCACGGTGGCCAGATCCTCGGTGGCGCCGCTGTGGTAGCTGCGCACCCGTCGGTTGGGCGACCCGCTGCACCCTCTGAAATTGATGCCCAGCGCGTCCCAGCCGGCCCGGTTGAACACCCGCACCATCCCGCGCATATAGGCGGCCGCGGTGCTGCCCTCGAGCCCGTGGCAGAGAACGACGAGCCGCTCGTGCCCGCTCACGGACCAGTCCAGGTCCAGGAAATCGTCATCCGGCGTGGGGATGCGCTCGCGCCGGTAGCGGACCCCGTCCACCCGCCGCAGAAGCGACGTCAGAACGGTCTGCAGGTGGCCGTTGGCGATCAGCGCGGGGGGGCGGTAGTCGGAGCGGGTGATCAGAGGCATGGGGTATTAATCTGGTGCGTGTCGCTGGTTTTGGCCATGGGGCGGATGGTTGGTCCCGGATTTGTCCGGGGGTCTCAGGCTTTGGGTTTCGGCATTCAGGTATACGCGGTTCCGGGTTCGGGGTTGCCGGTGGTGGCGAATCGATCATGCCATCGCATCTGATCGCGTGCCGGGAACCTTGCTGTTTCGATTCGGGTAGCCTGAACGCCCGGTCAGCCCGCTGAGTGCCAAATTCGCGGCTCAAAGTCAATTGCATGGGTGTTGGGCCTTCGGTGCCTGCCGCCCAATGGCGGCGTGCCGCAACACGTCACCGGATATCCGTAATGGTCGTCATCGGGCGTCCGCCGGGTTGCAATTTATTGACAGTCGCCGGGAAATCATCGTAATTACGTCTGTCCGGACGCCCTCTCGGCGCATCCGCCCCGTCACCACGCCCTACGGAACCGATGACATGAACCAGATCTTTCGTGAATGGATACGCCGTTATTTTTCCAATCCGCAGGTGCTGATCCTGTGGTTCCTCCTGATCGTCGGCTTCCTCCTGATCCTGTTCCTGGGCCAGATGCTGGCGCCGGTGCTGACCGCCGTCATCATCGCCTACCTCCTGGAGGGGCTCGTCCAGTTGCTCGAGAAGCGCCGGACGCCGCGCCGGGCCGCCGTGCTCTTCGTATTTCTTTTTTTCATGATCAGTTTCATGGCCCTGATCGTCATTCTGCTCCCGTTGGTTTCCCGCCAGGTGGGCCAATTGCTCCAGCAGTTGCCGGAAATGTTCGCCAAAGGGCAGAACCTGCTGATCCAGCTGCCTGAAAAATACCCGGACTATATCACCACCGAACAGATCAAACAGATCACGAACTCGCTGAGCGCCCAGATCACCGGCTTCGCCCGGGGGCTGCTATCCTATTCCCTGGCGTCGGTGCGGGGTTTGATTGCCGTCATCATCTACCTGGTCCTCGTGCCGTTGATGATCTTCTTTTTCTTGAAGGACAAGCAGGTGATCATGGATTGGGTCAAAGGATTTCTGCCTGACAACCGGGGGCTGGCCCGGGAGGTCTGGATCGAGGTCAACCAGCAGTTTGCCAACTACGTACGCGGCAAGATGATGGAAATTCTCATCATCGGCGTGTTGGCCTACATTGTTTTCGTCTTCATGGGCCTTGATTTTGCCGTGCTGCTCGCACTTTTGACCGGTCTGTCGGTGCTCGTGCCCTATATCGGGGTTACCGTGGTGTTTCTCCCCGTGGCCCTGGTGGCTTTTTTCCAGTGGGGCCCTACGGCGGACACCCTCTGGGTCATTGCGGCCTATGGCATCATTCAGATTTTCGACGGCAACCTCCTGGCGCCGCTGCTGCTCTCGCGGGTTGTCAACCTCCATCCGGTGGCCATCATCGTGGCCGTGCTGGTTTTCGGGGGGTTCTACGGCGTCGTCGGACTGTTGTTCGCCATTCCGCTGGCCACCCTCTGCCAGGCCGTGCTCAATGTCTGGATGGGCAGCCTTCATAAAGACCCGCTCCAGTCGGCGGCCGACGGCCCGGATGCGGACACCTGAACCCGCCGGCTATGACCGGGGGCGTCAGGGCTTCCGCCAGCACCAGTCCTCGTAATAATCCCAGCTCACCATGGCGTTGAGGGACTTGAGTTCGTCGGATTTGGCCTGCAGGGTGGCCTTCATGACGTCGCCCACTGAGAGCAGACCGACGTAACCGCCGTCTTTTTCGATCAGCAGATGGCTGATGCGCAGCCCCAGGAACTTGTCCATCAGGTTGAAGACGCTGTCCGTATGGGGGGCGGAGATCAGGGGAGAGATCATATAGTCGCCGATGCGGCTCGTGGCCGGTTCGAAGCCGGCCTTGACCGTGTCCCGCATCAGGTCGCGCTCGGTCCAGATGCCGACGATCTCGCCGTCCTTCTCCACCAGGATGGCCCCCACGTTTCTGTTGATCATGGTCAGCAGGGCCATGTGGACGGTGGCATCGGCCCCGACAGCGATGATGTCGTTGCCCTTTTCGTTGAGGATGTCTTCGGCGGTCACCATGGCATTCTCCGGATTGGATGTTAACGTTCGAACGGATATAATCGCCATTCGCGTCGGCCTGCCCGTCACAGCGGTATCATCGGCGATTCAATCTCTGATGAGCTATAGATTGGTGCCGGGTTGCGGCAATGTCCAGTCCCGGCCCTGCCGGGGTCTTCCCGCCCGCCGGCCGGCCAACGGTTTTCGAATTGCAAAAAATCGCAGATGCGGTATGGTACGCGCCGACCCGACGTGCCCCTCTAAAACGGGCGCCATTATTTGAGGAAGTCGCATTCATGGCTGCAAACAGTTACACGGCTGAATCCATCGAGGTGTTGACCGGGCTCGACCCGGTCAAACGCCGTCCCGGGATGTACACCGACACGTTGCGACCCAACCACCTGGGCCAGGAAGCCATCGACAACAGCGTCGACGAGGCCATTGCCGGTTTCGCCAGTCGGCTGGACGTCACGCTGCATACCGACGGGTCCCTGGAGGTGGCGGACAACGGACGCGGCATGCCGGTGGACATCCATCCCGAAGAGAAGGTCACCGGGGTGGAGGTGATCATGACCCGCCTGCACGCCGGTGCCAAATTCTCCAACAAGAGCTACCTGTTTTCGGGGGGACTGCACGGCGTCGGAGTGTCGGTGGTCAACGCCCTGTCCACCCGGCTGGAAGTCGATATCAAGCGCGAAGGCAAGCATTTTCGCATCGAATTCGCCCACGGAGAAAAGGCCGGCGAACTCGAAACCGTGGGCAGCGTGGGGCAGCGCAACACCGGCACCCGCATCCGATTCTGGCCCGATCCGCAGTATTTCGACGCCCCGCGGTTTTCGGTCCAACGCCTGCGCCACACCCTGCGGGCCAAGGCCGTGCTGTGCTCGGGCCTGCAGGTGCGCTTCAGCGACCGCCACACCGGCCAAACCGACGAATGGCTCTACCAGGACGGGCTGCGCGATTATCTCAACGACAGCCTGGCCGACGCCGAACGCCTGCCCGACGATCCCCTGGTGGGGGATTTCAAGGGCGAGACCGAAACGGTGGACTGGGCCCTGGCCTGGTTGCCCGAGGGCGGTGAAACTGTCACCGAGAGCTATGTCAACCTGATCCCCACTCCGCTGGGGGGCACCCATGTCAACGGGTTGCGCAGCGGCCTGCTGGCCTCCCTGCGTGAATTCTGCGAATTTCGCAAACTCCTGCCCCGGGGGGTCAAGCTGGCCCCCGAAGACGTCTGGGACCGCCTGAGCTACGTGCTCTCGGTCAAAATGCAGGACCCGCAGTTTTCCGGCCAGACCAAGGAGCGTCTCGGCTCCCGCCATTGTGCCGGGTTCGTCTCCGGAGCGGTCAAGGACGCCTTCAGCCTGTGGCTCAACCAGCACACCGAGGAAGGCGAGAAGATCGCCGAGCTGGCCATCGCCAACGCCCAGCGCCGTCTCAAGGCCAGCAAGACCGTGGCCCGCAAGAAAGTCGCCAGCGGTCCCGCCCTGCCGGGCAAACTGGCCGACTGTGTCAGCCAGGACGCCTCGCGTGGTGAGCTTTTCCTGGTGGAAGGCGACTCCGCCGGCGGCTCGGCCAAGCAGGCCCGCGAGCGCCAGTTCCAGGCGGTGATGCCCCTGCGCGGCAAGATCCTGAACACTTGGGAGGTCGACCCCGGCGTGGTGTTGAGCTCCAAGGAGATCCACGACATTTCCGTGGCCATCGGCGTGGATCCGGGGGCGGAGGACATCAGCGCATTGCGCTACGGCAAGATCTGCATCCTGGCGGACGCCGACTCGGACGGGCTGCACATCGCCACTCTGCTGTGCGCGCTGTTTTTGAAGCACTTCCGCCCGCTGGTGGCGGCCGGGCACGTCTTCGTGGCCATGCCGCCGCTCTACCGCATCGACGCCGGCAAGGAGGTTCACTACGCCCTGGACGACGAGGAAAAGGACGGAATCCTCAAACGCCTGGCTGCCCGCAAAAAACAGGTCAAAACCAACGTGGTGCGCTTCAAGGGCTTGGGCGAGATGAACCCCGTCCAGCTGCGCGAGACCACGATGGCACCGGACACGCGCCGCCTGGTGAAGCTCGTGGCCGGCGACGACGACGAGAAGATGCTCGACATGCTGCTGGCCAAGAAGCGGGCGAAAGATCGCCGGAACTGGCTCGAAACCGGCCGTTGAAGCGGCGTCCCCCGGAGCAGCAGGATTTCTCATCTGATTGTTCATTTTCTTCCACGTGGAAGAAAAGATGGTCTCGTAAAAAGCCATGTTCCAGACGGTTTCGTAAAAAGTTCGAGATCAAGGCTTGCGAATCTCGAGGAATGAAGCGTACTAATGGTACGCTGCAATGACGAGAGATGAAGCGTAACGCCGATATCGGACTTTTTACGAGACCGTCAAGAAAACGAACCAAAAGAA
>JASJCV010000208.1 GCA_030065275.1 Desulfobacterales bacterium
TCCGCTGATGAATTTGCCCTGGACCCACGCCGGGATGCCCGCTCTCTCCCTGCCTGCCGGGACGGGCCCCGGCGGGTTGCCGCTGGGGGTTCAGCTTGTGGGCGGTTTCGGTAAGGATGAACGCCTGGCCGCCGCGGCCATCACATTGGGCCCGTTGCTGGCGGATTGACCCGCCGCCTCGACAAGGCCGCGCTCAAAGGCGTCGTCGTACGCGTCCCGGCATGATACCCGTTGCCGAACGATCCGGCCCGTCAGCCCGACTTGCCGACCGTCGCCGCGCATGGAAACATTTCCCATCTCCCGGGTGATATGTGTGACCGTATCATGCGGGGGGTCTTCGATGATTGCGGCAAGGGGCGGGATCAAGGGTTTGCCCGGTGTTTGGGCCACACCGGCGGACTGACCGCGCGAATGACGTTACCGGGCGAGCGGGCAGGCTTTGCGCGTCGTCAGCCGCCGATTTCAAGGGCGTTCAAGAATTCGTTGGGTTCCACCTGGACCCCGGTCCAGAGGGCGAAGGTACGCCGTGCTTGATAGGCCAGGGGGCGCAGGCCGTCCATGAAACGTACGCCGCTCGCTGCGGCTTTCTCCTCCCAGATGTTGATGTCGCGGCCGTAGTTGAGATCGAGCAGCAGGGAGCAGCCCTCGAGTTTCAAATCAGCCACCAAGGCGGCGAATTCGGAGGATTCGTCCTCGGCCGAAATCGAGGTGGCATTGATGATCAGATCCACGTCCACCGGCCCGGCGCTGACGTCTTCGAGGGCGACGGCTTCTCCGCCCAGGCGGTCGGCCATGTCCATGGCCCGCACTTCGTTGCGGGCGGCGATGTAGACCGCCTCGGCCCGTAGCCAGTTCAGGATGAAAACCACGGCCCGGGCGGCGCCGCCGGAACCGAACACCAGGGCACGTTTGCCGGGCACCTCCCAGCCGATTTCCTCAAGAGTGTCCATGAACCCGATGGCGTTCGTATTGTAGCCCTTGAGGGCTTCCCCATCCCAGGCAATCGTGTTGACCGCTCCGATGATCTTGGCCCCTTCGGAAAGAATGTCGATGTGGGGGATGACGCTTTCCTTATGGGGCACGGTGACATTGACACCGGCGATGTTCAGCGCCCGGATGCTGGCCACGGCATCGGCAATCTGCTCGGGGCGGCTCATGAAGGGCACATACACACACCGCAGGCCGACCTGCTTGAAGACCGCCGAAAACATTTCCGGCGATTTGGAATTGAATACCCGCTCGTCACCGAAGATGCAGTAGACCTTCCTCTGGATCTCGAAAGCGGATTTGGGATTCTGGAAGTTTTGTGCGTCGTCAGCCATCAAACCCCCGCGGCATGCTCTCCCGGCCGCTGCATACCGGCGCTGTGGTGGGCGGCCTGCCGGTCATCCCCCGGTCAACAGGGCCCGATCCCTCAGGCCGCACGGGGGCGCCCCATCCATCCGGGGATGGGTCGGATCGGGCGCCTGACCATGGGGCACGGATGCGGAAGCGCACCGATCGAAGCCCTCCTTGAACGTCAGGCGATATTCAGCAGGCTCTTGAGACTGTCCGTGATTTCATCCGCCGAAGCCGGTTTGGCAAGATAGTCGTCCGCCTCCATGCTCATTCCGTCGAAATGGCTGTAACGGGTCGAGGTGACGTGGTCGGCCACGGCCGTGAGCATCAGGATGGCGATGTCGGCAAAGCGCTCGTCCTTCTTCATCTGAGCACAGACCTCATAGCCGTCCATCTCGGGCATCATCACGTCGAGGACCACGGCATCAGGCGGATTTTGCTTGATTTTTTCCAGGCCCTCCATGCCATTGTAGGCCACATCGACATCGAAGCCCTCTTTCTGGAGGTTTCCCTGCACCAGCAGGGCGAAATCAGGTTCGTCATCCACCACCAGAACGCGCTTTTTATCCATCATCGCTAACCTCCTTATTTAGAAAATCGCCGCCGGCGCCGTCGAAGCCACCGGGCGCCCCGGTAAAGGTTGCTTTCCCGCTACCAGTAATTCCGCCAGGCGTTCCTCCCCGCCCAGGGTGGAAATCTGTACCCCGCAGAAGCCCTCCTCGTGGAACGTCCGGATAATTTCCCGCGCGATCCGCAGGGTTTCACCGGCTTTGTCCCTGACGCCCTTCAGACGGTTGAGCAGGGTCCGCGGAATGTTCACGTGTTTCAGATTGCGCTCGATATAGCGGGCCATGCCCAGGGATTTGATCAGAAGCACCGTGGGTACGATTTTATACTTGCGGTGTTCGATCCGCTGCAGAAAGGCGGCCATATGGTCCAGTTCGAATACCGGCGGCGTGATGAAAAAGCGGGCGCCGGCGTCGTAATGGCGGTTCATTTTTTCGATCTCGAGTTCGAGCGCCTGCCCCTGGAGACCGGGATTGACGGTCGAGCCCAGCAGAAACTGCGGATGCCCGTCAAGGTCCACCCCCGCCATGTCCTTGCCGTTCTGCAGGGCGCTGATCGCATAGAGAAGGTCGAGGTGGTCCAGATCGTGAACGGCGCGCGCCTGGCGGTGGTCCCCGAAGGTCGGATCTTCCCCGGAGATGGCCACCACGTTGGTGATGCCGCAGGCGTTGGCCCCCAGGAGGTCACCCTGCAGGGCCAGGCGGTTGCGGTCCCGCGTGCAGATCTGCAGGACCGTTTCCAGGCCGCGATTCTGGAGCAATGTGGCCCCGCAGAGGGCGCTCATGCGCATGATGGCGTTGTACATGTCGGTGACCACGAACGCATCGACAACCTCACGGGCCTTCTGGGCGTGGTCGAGCATGAGGGAGACATCGGTTCCCTTGGGCGGAATCAACTCCGCCAGGACTGCAAATTCACCGCTGTCGAATTTGCATTTCAGATGCATCCCAAACCTCCCTGGAAACGGCCACCGGCGTGCAGCCGGGCAGCCGGTGGCGATGATTGCGGGCCAATACGGTTCGGCAAAGGTCTAAAGCAAGTCTCGGGCCAGATCGCCCCAAACCGTCACCATCTTAAAATGCAATAAATTCCAGTATGTTTTACCCGCTTTCGACCGGGGGCCCTGCCAACGGCAGCGATAAATCGCCCCAAACACCTACCATTTTGGAACACTTTGCTTTACATTTCATTTAATATCAGATATTTAATTCGCCGGTCCCATTTTGGCATAGTCCATTTTGGCATTATATTCTCTCATAGTATTATCTGGGCCGACACGCCGCGACCGCCTGATGAATGGTGCCCGTCCGGAGAGGGACGATGTTGCATCCGGCCGAGGCCGCAGGGGTCCAGAGAAGCCGCGGCGATCGCGCGGTGAAAGCTTGGATGCCCGACGCGCGCGGACACCGGCAAGGGTCGCAAGACACGATTTCGGGCCGGACGCCAAATACCGGCGATACCAGAGCAGACTGGAATAACCGATGACCAACCGCATTCTCATCGTTGACGACGACCGCGACTATCTTGAAATCCTGATGCTCAAACTCAAAAAGGCCGGCTACCGGGAAGTCCTCTGTGTGGACCACCCCCTCGAGGCCGCCGCCCAGTTCGACGCCGGTGCGGTCTTCGATATCGCCCTGATCGACGTCACCATGCCCGAAATGGACGGGATGGAACTTCTGGAAATCATCAAGAACACGAGCCCCAACACGGAATGCATCATGATCACGGCGGTCAACGAGGCGCGTATTTCCGTCAAATGCCTTAAAAAAGGCGCCTACGACTACCTCGTCAAACCGGTGCGGGAGGAGGAGCTGCTCAAAACCATCGATCGCGCCCCGGAACGCAAGCGCCTTCTGGACATCCTGGACATGGACAAACGGGATGCCTTGCCCGAGGTGCAGAACGAGGAGGCCTTCCGCCCAATCATCACCCGTTCGCGCAAAATGATTCGTATCTTAAAGGAAGCCGAACTGCACGCCGCCAGCCATTTCCCCGTCCTCATCACCGGCGAGAGCGGCACCGGCAAGGAACTGCTGGCCCGGGCCGTTCACGCGGCCAGCCCGCGGGCCGGCAAGCCGTTCACGCCGGTCAACATGGCGGCCCTGAACAGCAACCTGTTCGACGCCGAGTTCTTCGGCCACACCAGGGGAGCGTTTACCGGTGCCGAATACGAACGCACCGGCTATCTGGAGCAAACCAACGGCGGCTCGCTGTTCCTGGACGAAATCGGCATCCTGCCGCTGGAATTGCAGGGCAAGCTCTTACGGGTGCTGCAGAACGGGGAGTACATGAAGCTGGGCACTTCCCTGCCGCGCCAGACCGACGTGCGCATCATCGCGGCCACCAACGAGGACCTCGACCGCCTGATCAGCAAGCGCCAGTTCCGCAAGGACCTCTACTACCGTATTCGTGGCGCCTGGCTGCACCTGCCGCCCCTGCGCGAACGCGGGGAAGACATTCCCGTGCTGATCGCCGCGCTGCTGGGAAGCACCAATGGCGGGGCCTCCCGGGATGCCATCGAGGAAGAAGCCTTAGACGTGCTGATGCAGTACGACTATCCGGGCAACATCCGTGAACTGGAGTCCATCATCCATTCGGCGGCCAGCCTGGCCCAGGGGCAGCCCATCGCCGTCAAGCATCTGCACCCCAAGCTTCAGCCGCAAAAAAGCCTCGTTCCCCGTGAGTGTCAGGTATTCCCCTCCGAGGCCACGACCCTGGCTGAAGCGGAAAAATGCCACATTCTCCAGGTGTACGAACAGACCAGCCAGAACAAGACCCAGTCGGCCAAGATCCTGGGCATCGGCCTCAACACCCTGCGCCGCAAGCTCAAAGCTTACGGCGTAGGCAGCGAGGACAGCTGACCGCTGACGGGGAGAGGATCTGGGGCCGCCCCCGGCGGGGGCTTGAAATCACCTCTCGGTTCTGGTTTAAATTCCCATTGTTCCACGTCGGCGGCCACCGCGCACATAAATCGAAAGATAGCTGGCATCGATGCAACCCGCCGGCCTGCATCCTCATGAGGAGTCGTTGGTACCGCTTGACGCCTCATCCATACAATTTTTGGAAACGACCATGAAAGACGAACGCGGCCTCTACTACCACCCATATCCCCAGAACCCCAAGACGCGCATGTATGTACGACGGCAAACGGACGATATTTACTTCCGTCTCTGGAATGCCGACGACCCCGAACTGTGGGAGGCGCACGAGTGGGTGCCCTACGGCGCCATCCGTAAGGCAACGGCCATGTACAAAAAAGGCGGCGACTTCGACCCCACCCAGGCATATGACATCAACGTGGCCCGAGCCCTGCTGGAAGAGGACGGGGCTTAGCCGGCCGCCAGACAGCAACGTACCACCATGACAACCGTCCAGATCGAACTCACCAACCGCCTGTATATGCGTTCGGCCCCCGAGGATCTGGTCGAAGAACTCATTAACACCCTGACCCTGCCCAATCCCAAATGGCTCGAAAACGAGCGCATGGGCCGCTGGAACCGCGGGACACCCAAGACGCTTCGCTACTACCGCAAGCTGCCGGACGGCGGCCTGCGGATCCCGCGCGGTTTCGTGGGCCGCCTGATGCGCCGCCTGCGCCGCGAGGGCATCGCCTACGAGCTGAGCGACAACCGCCGCGAGCTGCCGCCGCCGGACTGGCGGTTCAACGGCCGGCTGCGGCCCTTTCAGGAGGCAGCGGTGCAGGACCTGGCCCGCAAGGAGTTCGGGACCCTGAGCGCGCCTACCGGCAGCGGCAAGACCGTGATGGGCCTGCACCTGATCGCTGCACGCCGACAGCCGACCCTGATCGTGGTCCACACCAAGGACCTGGCCCATCAGTGGGTCGAACGCATCGAACAGTTTCTGGGGGTGCCCTCGGGCGAAGTCGGCTGGATTGGCGGGGGGAAGCGACGGCCGGGGGAGCGCATCACGGTGGCTCTGGTCCAGAGCCTGTACAAATGTGCGGCCGAAATCGCCCCGTCCATCGGCCACCTGGTGGTGGACGAGTGCCACCGCACGCCCAGCCGGACGTTTACGGATGCGGTCACGGCTTTTGACGCCCGCTACATGCTGGGTTTATCGGCCACCCCCTGGCGGCGGGACAAACTCTCCAAGCTCATCTTCTGGCACCTGGGGGATGTGCAGCACGAGATCAAGCCGGAAGGGCTGGTGGCCAGCGGCGACGTGCTCAAAGCCGAGGTCATCCTGCGGGAAACCGCCTTCCGTCCCTATTTCGATCCGGTCAGCGCCTACTCCCGCATGCTCAGCGAACTGGCCGCTGACAAGGCGCGCAATATCCAGATCGTCGACGACGTGGCTGCGGCAAGCCGCGAGACGGCCGGCGTCTGCCTGGTGCTCTCCGACCGCAAGGCCCACTGCGAAAACCTGCGGGCCCTGCTGAAGCTGCGCCACGGCATCACGGCCGAAGTCCTGACGGGCGATCGGCCCGCGGCCCAGCGCCGGGCCCTGGCCGAGGCCATCCAGGCCGGGCAGGTGCGGGTGGTGATCGCCACCGGCCAATTGATTGGCGAAGGCTTCGACTGCCCGCGGCTGGAGACCCTATTTCTAGTGACCCCCATCCGCTTCAGCGGCCGCCTGCTGCAGTACCTGGGGCGCGTCCTGCGCCCCGCCCCCGGCAAGGAGCGCGCGCGGGTCTTCGACTACGTCGACGTTCATGTCGACACCCTGGTCAAAGCCGCCCGCGCCCGCCAGCGCGTCTATCAGCAATAACCCAACCAGCGAGATGATTCCGGGAAGAATAAAAGGCCGTTTGCGTTTGACCCCGCAAGTCCGATCGCAGGAGCCCATCCAGCAAAGTCAGTGGATTCTGACGGTTTGAACAAGGGGCCCGCCATTCACAAGTTCTGAGCAACATCATTTTCGTGGCGTCGTCTCAATCTATCCGTAATTCGGCGATAGTTGGTTTTCGGGCACGTCATCTTACAATTAGGTAGCGATCGATTATTGAGATTTCACCCATGACATCAGTTAATCACAGCATTTTAATCTAAATCGTTGCAACCATCAGAATATTTATACTATTTAAATCCTGACTTGGTCGTCTGGCAGAGACCTTTTGGCTTACCCGACACCTGGTTTCGATCCTCTATTAATCCTGAGCTCCCATTTTAGCCTTTCCTTCCCTCCAACTTCTGTTAGGCCCCAATCTGACCAGAAGCGGTTTCAAAACCTCATCTAACGCCCGATAACGGCGTTGCGGTCTTCTTGGCAGAACCGTAGGGACCCTGCCCTACGAACCTGCATACATATCCTCGAATATGCTCCGCGTTTTCATCAGACCGCGCCTTGTTTTCGAACGCGATCTGAGGTCTTGAAACCGCTTCTACCCATAATTTATCTGGCCGGTGAATAGGGCTTCCCGAGTGACGCTACGGAACAGGCCGGTCTCTCACTTTTACACAAATCTATTCAAAAGGAGACGGATTAGCATGTACGATTTTCTGCTTACGCCGAAGCAAAGAGCGGTCAAGGCCGAGGCACGAGAATTTGTGAACAAGGAGATTACAGGCGATTTTCTGAGGAAGCTTGATAAGGACGAGATCGTGTATCCCAGAGAGTATGTGGAGAAGCTTGCGGCGCGGGGCCTGCGGGGGATACGGTTTCCGAAGAAGTATGGCGGAAGAGGGCTTGACTGGGTGGCGGAGGTGGCGGCGACCGAGGAGATCGGATGTTTGGGGATGGCTCTGGGTTGCGCGTTCGTCATGCCTTCCATCGTGGGGGAGGCCTTGAATGTTTTTGGTACCGAGGAGCAGAAACAGCGGTACCTGAAACCGTACATCGAAGGTAAATTGGTAGCGGCCGAGGCGTTGACTGAGCCCCGGGGCGGGTCCGACTTCTTCGGAGCCATGACCCGGGCAGAACTCAAGGGCGATCATTTTGTTTTGAACGGGATGAAACGCTTTGTGGTTGGCGCCGAGGGGGCGGACTTTTTTCTG
>JASJCV010000209.1 GCA_030065275.1 Desulfobacterales bacterium
TCCTCTTTGAGCCAGACGTTGCGAACGCTGGTCGGACAAACGGACACGCCTTCAAGGGCCAGCTGGTCGGCAATGCGCTGCTGGCCAAAGGCAGGATGCTCAAGGCTCAAAGCGATGATCCGATTCGTTGTTTTCTTAGAAAGCTGGCTTGGATGTGAACCCGGCACCGGGGGCTTATCCACCAGGCCCTCCAGCCCGTGTTGCTGAAAGGCCCGTTTATACTCGTAAAACTGACTGCGGGATACCTTGTGCATGCGACACGCCTTGGATATGTTGCCCAGTTTCTCAGCCAGCTGTAGCAGGGTGAGGCGTTTGTGTGCTAATTTCTCGGTTGCGGTCATGATGTCCTCCTTGTTTGGGTACGAATGTTCGGCAAAACATCTATACCCGAGAGGACGACCGTGCGTCACCCCCAGCCCATACCGGCTGGGGATGACGCTTACCTCAAATTGTCCGGGAAGATCTTAACTTTTCCAAATAAATATTCAAAGAGTTCGCCGCTTTTCGCTTTCATCAGGCGGCTCTTGCTCATAAAGCTGGGCAATACGTTCGATGAGCCGCTCAACTGGTTTTTCAACTGTAAAATTCAAAAACCTTCTCAACATGTCCGCCGCTGCGCGCGGACTCGGGTTGGCGCTCGGGCTTTAATGTTCGGCGAACAGCTGTGCCACCCGATTCACCAGGGCCCAGATGGCGTCAGCCGGCAGGCAGGCGTCGATGCTGCGGTCGAAGAGCACGCGGATGCGCGCCGGGAACTCGTCGTCGCGTTGCCACAGCAGGAAATAGAGCGGGATGCGGGGGAAGGGCCACAGGCAGGCGGCGGCATCGGCCATGTCTTCCAGTTGTCCTCCCAGTGCCAGCGCCGCCTGGCAGAATCCCTCTAAATCATTTCCGTAGCGCGCCGGCAGGGCATCGAGTTGGAGCGTGTGCGGGCCCACGAAGAAATGTGATTCGCTAAGATCCGCAAGCCCCACGATGTCCCGGCACAGGGGGTGCAAGGACTTTACCCGGCTGAAGTACATCAGCGCCGCCAGTTCCAGGAGCGGATCGTCCCGCACAACCCAGCCGTCAGGGGATGGGTGATACAATCGCCGGGCGTCGAAATCGACCCGCACCGGGGTGGCCAGAAAGGTAAATTCAAGGCTCCGTCCCGGCCCGGGCTCGCACAGGGTCCAATTGGCCAGGGCCGCGGGATCGCGCTGCGCCAGGGCCTGCCAGTATACATCGCCGGGCGCCAGGTGGGACCCATTCGATGCGTAGCCTTCATTCGGCGTGGGTTTGACCGATGCGTTCATTGGTGCCGGTGTTATCCTTTTACCCGCTGCATACGGCGTCGGAGTTATGATCTCAGGCCGGCCGCGTCCCCCGAAGCCTGCTGAGGGGGGAGATCCAGTGTGGATGCGGGCCGTCAGGGGCCGCTATGAACGGATTTCGACCTTGCCGCGGAGGAAGCCCTTGACCGTTCCGATCGGTACTTCACGGCGGTGAAAGATACCGGCCGCCAGGGCCGACTCCGCCTCGGTGCGGCGGAAGACATCCAGGAAATGGTCGACGCGGCCCGCACCGCTGGAAGCGATCACCGGGATGCCCACCGCCGACTTGACGGCCTTGATCAGTTCCAGGTCGAAGCCGGCGTTGGTGCCGTCACGGTCGATGCAGTTGAGCAGAATCTCACCGGCGCCGAGTTCTTCACAGACGCGGGCCAGGGTGACGGCATCCAGGTCGCGCCCTTCGCGCCCGCCTTTGACCGTGCACTGGTACCAGCAGTACTTCTGTCCTTCCGGTCCCGGCAGGGCGGTTTCGATCACATGGTGGTCGACGTCGGCCGGATGGTGGACGTAGACCCGCCGGGGGTCGATCGAGATCACCACGGCCTGGCTGCCGTAAACGCGGGCGATTTCTTCGATGGCGCTGTCACCGCTTTTGCGGCCGGTCTGGCGATACGCCTCCGCGATGGTCACGGCATCGCTGCCGATGGAGATCTTGTCGGCGCCGGAGCGAAAATACTCGGCGGCCACCTCCAGGGCCGAATAGACGCGGCCGTTGACGTCGGTGTAGTTGCGGATCCCGCCGCCGATGGTCAGGGGCACGAAGACCTTGCGCGAGGTCTGCCGGAGCACCTCCAGCATGGGCATGTCTTCCAGGGGAAAGTCCCGGAACCCCGTGATGTTCAGGAAGGTAATTTCGTCGGCGCCCTCTTCATAGTAGCCGCGGGCCAGTTCGACCGGCTTGCCCAGATTACGGACTTCGCCTTCCTCGCGCACATCGTACTGATCGCCCTTGGTGACCACGAGATCGCCCCGGTCGTTGGCGCGCACGTCCAGGCAGGCGATGATCCTTTTGGCCAGGCGGGTCTGCTCCGGACGGATGTCAGGCAGCGTCGCTTGGACACCGGGCTTGATGAAGTTCTCCAGTAGACGAAGGCCGTTGCGGCCGCTTTTTTCAGGATGGAACTGGGTGGCCAGCACCGGGCCCTTCTGGATCGCGCTGACAAAGGTGTAGCCATAGTCCGTCGTCGTCAGCACGGCTGCGGGATCTTCGGGCGCGACGTGAAAGGAATGCACGAAGTAAAATTTTTCATCACCCGCGAGACCCTCGAACAACCTCGAGGGCTGGCGAATGGCGAGGCCGTTCCAGCCGATGTGGGGTACGGCGCGGTCCACCGCGAAACGCTTGACCGTACCCTGGATGAAGCCCAGCCCCTCCACCGCGGGGGCTTCTTCACTGCTTTCGAAGAGGGCGTGCAGTCCCAGGCAAATGCCCAGGAAGGGCCGGCCGGAGGCGAGATAGGCTTTGAGCGGGCCGACATAACCTTCGCGGTTGAGAATGGCCATCATGCTGCCGAACGCCCCGACCCCCGGAAACACCAGCTTTTCGGCGCTGAGAATGTCCTCCGCCGCGGCGACGGTTCGAACCGTTTCCCCCAGGCTTTCGATGGCATTGACGACGCTGCGGACGTTGCCGGCACCGTAATCCAGAAGCGTGATCATTTTTCTCTTTCCCTGTGCCGCATGTGTATGCGCGAATCGCTGAAACTAAAGACCGTCTCATATACCACCCGCCAGAGGATTACAAGCGGTCAATACCGGTCGTCGTCGCGGCCAAGTTGGCGAAACGCCGGCATGCCGATATTCTCTCGTCCCTTTCGGGGATATGGTCGTCGTTGGGAATCAGATAAGGGCCCGATGGTATCGGCAACGGATGGGTGGCTGGTTGTGTCGTATCGCGCCAGGCACCCTCCGACGATTCCTGCGATCTTGACAACCGCCCCAGCCAATTTGTATCACCGGCCAATTCCGATATCTTCAGGCTTGGGGGCGCCGTGTTCGCGATTCTCTTTCAGAACGATGACCTCGTGGCCATCAACAAACCCTCCGGGATCAAAGTGCACCGCGGTGAATTCGACCCCCGCAGCGAAGACTTTGTTCTGCAGCGGCTACGGGATCAGATCGGTCGGCGCCTCTATCCGGTGCACCGGCTGGACCGCCCCACCTCCGGGGCGTTGGTCTTCGCGCTGACACCGGGGGCGGCCCGCTCGCTGGCCCGGTCGTTTGCCCGCCGGCAGGTGCGCAAGACGTATCTGGCGGTGGTCCGCGGTTTTGTGGCCGAAAAGGGGGAGATCGACTACCCGCTCAGCAAGGACCCCCGGCAAAAGGGGCCGGATGCCAAGCGCCATACCGCCCGAACGCATTTCGTGCGCTTGGATACGGTCGAACTGCCCGTGGCGGTGGGGCCCTACGCGACCAGCCGCTATTCTCTCGTCCAAGTAGATCCCCGAACCGGGCGAATGCATCAGATCCGACGGCATCTGAGCCACCTGGCCCACCCGGTTATCGGCGACCGGCAGTATGGCGACAACAAGCACAACCGCAGTTTCAAGGAGCGCTGGCAATGTCAACGGCTCCTCCTGGCCGCCACCGAACTGATCCTGCCGCTGCCCGGCAGCCGCATGCCCTTAACCATTACCGCCCCGGTCGGTGGGGTCTATCGTGCCGTGATCCGCAGACTGGGCTGGGCGGCGAGCGTGCCGCCGAAGTGGCTGGCGCCGCATGGGAAGGCGTGAGGACAAGACCGTGAGGCGGCTGTCACCTGCATCCCGTCCCCGTCGAGATTCGAGGCCAGGGCTTTATCGGCCCGGCGGCCGGCGCGGTGTGTGTCCCAGGCCGTGCAGCAGGATGCGGCCGGCATTGCGGGCGCCTACGATATTACGGGCGCAGGGACCCACCTGGAGTTCGGCCAGCGGGCCGGTAGCGTAGATGTTTTCCGCCCAACGCAGATCGGCCCCCAACAGCGGATAGCCGCAGGGGTTGCACTTGAGATCGAAGTCCCTGATCAGCCGGTCGACCAAGGCCCCGCCCGGACGACGGGGCGTAAAACCGGTGGCCAGGATCACCTGGTCGGCTTCGAGCACGCTGGCAGACGTCCGCAAACGGACACCGTCGTTGGTCGAGGTCGCACCGTTGCAAGCGGCCTCGGAGAATTCGATCCGGTCGGCGGACAACGCCTGGTTGAAGGCGGCCAGGACCTCACTGGGCAGGCTGCCGGCGATGCGGGCCTTATCGATGGTCGCGCGGCGTTGAGCCAAGTCCGCGCGGTAGAAGGCGCGCAGGCATTTGGGGCCGATCCAGCAGGGGTTGAAATCGTAAGGGTTTTCGCGCAGGGCGTGGCGTGAGAGGAGGTGAACCGTACCGCGAGTCTCGGCCGCGAGTTTCAGGGCGGTCTGGACGGCGGTGATACCGCCCCCGACCACGATGGTGCGGCGATTCCGAGTCCATTCAGACCGTTTGAAGTCTGCGTCGAAGACGTGCGCGATCCTGGCGCCCTCGACCTTGAGTGCCTGCGCCCAGCCCGGCCAGCAGGGTTGGTCGCTCATGCCGACGGCCAGGAGGAGGCGGCGGGCACGCAGGGGCCCGTCATCGGTTTCGACGACGAGATGGCGGCCGTCCTTTTTGACGGTCCGGGCCCGCCCGCACCGGTGCAGCTGCTCAAGTCGGTTGGCGGCGATCACGTGACGGCAGTGGCGCTGAAACAGTTCCAGCGAAGGACGGTTGTAGTTGGGGATGAACGCGGTGCGCGCCGTTTCGCCGCGGGCCTGGGCATAACGATAGAGCGAGAGGATCGGGCGGTCGATATTGTGGGTGGCCGGGGAGCGCAGATAAGCCATGCCGCAATTGGCCGTGTTGCGCTCCCAGGCCGCCAGAAGCAGCGGATGGGGGTCGAGAATGCGGACCTGATCATGCCTCGTGCCCGGCAGATGGGTCAGAAGGTTGGCCAGGTAGGTCCCATGGATGCCGCCGCCAATGATCAGCCATTCAAGCATGAGTGACGGGAATCCCCGTACGTCGGGTCCTTCAGGCCGACAGGCGGCCCGGGGCGTTCATGCATGGCACTCACCCGGCGCCCGACGCAGCAGCGCGTATTCGTTTCACGGCCATGCCGGGCCGGCGGGAACGGCGAACTAATCCAGCTTTTCAAAGTATTCCTTCTCGGCACCGCACAGCGGACAGACCCAATCGTCGGGAAGCGGTTCAAAAGGTGTTTCCGACTGGATATTGTTTTCAATGTCCCCCTCGATCGGGTCATAAACGTAACCGCACGGGCATTCCCATTTGTCCATGGCTTCCTCCTGACGGGTCGGTGTCGTGGATTGATGGATAGGTTTTTGATTTAGAGGCTGAAAAATAATGCATCCGACCGTGGTGCGTCAAGGTGCAAGGATGCGCGCTGGCGAAGGACTTTATCGGGAGCGGCGGCTACCTCGCCGGCGGCCTTCAGGATCTCCGCCTTGTCGACCAGGTGCGTCCCCATCCGGCGGCCCGGGTGAAAACGAGCGTGCGCTGCCTATGGTCTATTTAGCTGGATTGCTAAGACATTGACGTCACTGTCGACCGCTGCTAAAGGTAATTCATGGCCAAGGGCCTTGGAGGTGCGCCGCAGCTTCGGACCGAAATAGTAGCCTGGGAATACTTCGGTTTTCGGTTTTCGGTTTGCCGATGGCCGGGGCCACCACCGCCATGATGCGGCCAATGATGAGATCCCCGCGGACCACCTTGGCGACGCTCATCTCCGAGCCCCCCATCTTTGCAGCGATCGCCTTCCGGGTGGTGCCGTTTTCCCGTGGCGCTTCCTGGATCTAATGTGGTGTCATTGGCCTGCTTCCATGCGTCACGCTCGCCGGCAGGGATGCCGAAAATATTACCCCCAACCGCTTTGCCGCTCGCCTTGACGGGCAGCTCAGTTGCTCTGCCGGAAAATACAAGAGGGAATGTCGGCAATGGGTCTGGCGCCCCCATCGACAAGGAATTCCTGAAGAACTTGATCGAGGTTGCAGCGCGGGTGCTCGCCAGGCATGGCATGATGCTCGAGCCCGCCGACAAGGCCGGGTCCATCAGCATCCTTTTTAAAATGAACATGGAAGGCATTTCAAAAAAGGTTTTTGGTTCCGGATACGGCTGGCCGGGAATTTACCCGCTTCGCGGGACTTCCCGCCGATGTATTCAGTGCTTGTGGGTCGCCTCCGGAGGAATACGTCGGTATGTCGAGGACTTGAAATGAGCGCCCAACCCAGAGATGGGGCGAGAAGACTTTTTTGAGATGCCTATTCGTATGGTTATAAGTATAAAGCTTTGGAGGTATTTCCGTGATTAAAAAAGGCATTAAAAGCGACGATAAAAAAGCTGCCGCACTTTATACTGGCCTTTCGCGAGAAAATGAAACGAGAATGCCAAGGATGCCTCAAAGGAATAAATATGCAATCAAAAAAACAAGATCAAATAAATTTTACATGTGATCATTGCGGTGAATCCTTGCCTGAAAAGGGACGCCCTCTTGCGGATCAATTTTTATGCGACGACTGCTATATAGAAAAAATCACATCTGGCAAAGCGCACAGAACAAATTATTCGCATGATCCCTTCGGATACTTACGCAGATTAAAGGATAATGAGCCCATCCATCCTCAAAAATACCATTGAATTGCTGGGATCTAATCGTATCAGAATTTAGATCAGGCGGCTTTCTCCAACTCGGCAATCTCCTTGGCAGTCATCACCCGGTCGATGTCCAGCAGGATCTTAACGCTGCCGTCCATGTTGGCCATACCCAAAATATATTGGGTATCCACTTTGGTACCGAACTCCGGGGCGGCCTCGAATTCCTCAGCTTTGACCGGCAGCACCTCGGTGACCGCATCCACCACGATGCCCATCTGAATAGTGATGTCCTGACTTTCGACTTCCACCACGATGATGCAAGTTCGGTCGGTGTAGTCGATCTCGGGCATATCGAAACGAAGCCTGAGATCGGTAACCGGGATCACCTTACCCCGCAGGTTGATGACGCCTTTGACGAAATCCGGGGTGCGCGGAACGCTGGTGATGGGCATCATGCCGATGATCTCGCGAACCTTGAGAAGCGAGATGCCGTGGTCTTCATCGGCCAGCTTGAAGGTCAAGTATTTACCGGCCAGTGCGTCGTTCATTGCCTGTTCCTCCCGTCGCAGGATCGTGTTGCGGGAGGCTGTGGGGCGGCAGCCTCCCGGCGATTTAACTAAGGGAAAATACCCGCGGTCTTAGAAATCCTGAAAAGTATCGTTTCTATGATCATCGAATGGAATGACTTGCTCGGGGGGGCTCTCCTTTTTCGTTGCGGCGGGCGCCACTGCTATTGAAGGCGGTTGCTTTAGGGCGACCCGGTCTTGTTTTGGCGCTCGCGGTGCGGCGGTCGCGTGTTTGCGACGGCCCTCGACCAACACCACCATCTCTTGCACCATATGCTTCATCTGCTCGGCCTGGGCATTCATTTCCTCGGACGCCGAGGCCGATTCTTCAGCCGTGGCGGCATTCTGCTGCACGACCTTGTCCATTTCCGTCACGGCCTTGTTGATCTGTTCCACCCCTTGGGCTTGTTCGC
>JASJCV010000006.1 GCA_030065275.1 Desulfobacterales bacterium
CTCGCCCTCGGAGCGGTCCTTTCCGTGTCGCCACGCGAGGATTACGGCCTTGTGCCCTTGGAATATCTGCCAGCAACCATTCATGGGGCCGTGCGCCAAGATGACGGTTGACGACCGGGCGATAATCGCCTACCGTTTTTTTAGATATGACGGCATCTTATTCTCACCGCGGCAACCAAAGGAAGGAAGACCATGGCCCGTATCGTGCAGATGCTGGACGGCGTCGCCACCACCCAGTTTGAAATCGATAAACCCGAAATACGGATCGGTCGTTCTCCGGAGTGCGACGTTTTTATTGACGACACATCGGTCAGCAACCTCCATTGCGTCATCGAAACCGTTGCGGCGACCGACGAAAACCAGCCTCCCGAATACCATATCCGCGACCTGGACAGCACCAACGGCACCTACGTCAATATCGACCGAGTCCAAAAGGCCCGGCTGGTGCATGAAGATGTCATCCGCGTGGGGTTGAAAAATTTCAAGTTCGTTGACGAGCAAAGCGCTTCGGAGGTCAAGACGGCCAGGATTAAGAAAAGCTGGATTCCGGGGGTGTACTACACCAAGGATAACAAGCCGTGACCGTCCGGGAGGGGCATCTTCCGGCCCCGCACGGCGTTCTCGCCTCCTCTCCTTCCTCGACGCAGCCGCCAGACGGCCGGGAAGCGGCGCCTGAGGCCGCCATGCGGCGTTGCTGCGCTCGCGGGCGTGCTCACAACCGGTCGGTTGCTGCGCGTCCCGCTTTACGCCGCGCCTTGTCTGGCGACCTGATGCTTGCTTCTCGGCCGCCTGTATGTTCGCCTGCGGCGTTGAGATCGGCTGCGGCCTTGTGCGGAAACGGAATTTGGCCCTCCCGGTTGGTCACACCGCCGGTATTGTTGCTGGGAATTGGTCCCGCGGCGTGAGGATTTGATATTCATAGCCAGCCAAGGCAGTGATCCGCTGGTTTATTTCGTGGGGTTGGGAATATGCAATCAATCAATGGTTTCGTCCGGTGTTTTGTCCGGGTGCTGCTTGCGGGGCTGCTGGTGTCGGCGGGTCTGGCGCTCGCGGGGTGCGCCGTTTCGCCGTCTGTTGGCCCGCCACCGCCGCCAACGCAAGCCGTCACGCCGGCACCCGATGACGAATTGAGCTGGTGGGTCTGTCGCTTTCGGATTCATTGGCCCGAGGGGGCGTCGCCCGATTGGGCCGTCGATCTGCTGCTGGCGCATGCCGTGGTGAAGCCCAGCCTGGAAATCTATGCGGAGCGCCTGCCGTACTGGCGTTTCCATCGCCGGGCCGTCCGCGATACAACCGGCCACCAGTTCAGTTTCCTTTTTTATACCGACCCGGCAACCGCACGGGCCGTCTACGCATCGCTGGAAGCCAGCCCGCTGCTCGGGCAGTTGAAGGCCCAGGGTCCGATCACCCGAGTCGTCAAGGACGATCCGGAGCACCCGGTGCGGCCGAACATCGAAGACACCAGCGATACCAAGTGGTCACCGACCCTGCAGCGCCACTGGCCGGCCTACATCATGGGAGTCAGTCAACTGTGGCTGGGTCTGATCGACGATGCCGTGGTGGAGGCGCCGGCCGAGACGTCTGCGGAAGATAATTCGATGGCCATCTACAAGGCCGCTGAAAAACGTGTGTCACAGATCTGGTTCAGAGAGGGCCAGCATGCCTTTCTGCATCATCTGAGCGCCGTTTTCGGCTACCGGGAGTTGCTGATTGTCAAACCGGTGCGGTTCTGAGGGTCATCGTGCGAATAGCCCCCGATGTTGAATAAAAAAGATGGCCCCAGGTTAAAAAAATAGTATGGATGCTGAACCTGCAGCGGCCTGTTAAGCCATCCCCTCGTGGGCCTTGACGATGTTCAACATCCGCCGCAGCGGTTCGGCGGCCCCCCAGAGGAGTTGATCGCCCACCGTGAAAGCCGTCAGGAAGCCTTCGCCGATGGTCATTTTTCGCAGCCGTCCGACCGGTATGTCCAGGGTGCCGGAGATCCTGGCCGGCGTGAGTTCCTGCATGCTGATTTCTTTTTCGTTGGGAACGACGCGGACCCAGTCGTTGTGCCCCGCGATCCGGTCTTCGATGTCGTCCAGGGGCAGGTCCTGGCGCAGCTTGATAGTGAAGGCCTGGCTGTGGCAGCGCATGGCGCCGATGCGGATGCACTGCCCGTCGATCGGGACCGCGTTGCCGTCGCGGCCCAGAATCCTGTTGGTTTCGGCGTAGCCTTTCCACTCTTCCCTGGTCTGGCCGTTTTCCATGGGCCGGTCGATCCAGGGAATCAGGCTCGCCGCCAGAGGCACGCCCCAGCTGTCCAGCGGCAGGCGGCTGTCGCGCAGCGAAGTCGTGACCTGGCGGTCGAGTGTCAGGATGGTCGTGGCCGCGTCGTCCAGCAGTTCGGCGGCGTCGTTGCCGATGCTCTGCATCTGCGCCACGAGTTCGCGCATGTTCTGCGCTCCGGCCCCCGATGCGGCCTGATAGGTCATCGATGTCATCCACTCGATCAGATCGGCTTCGAACAGGCCGCCGAGGGCCATCAGCATCAGGGAGACCGTGCAGTTGCCGCCAATGAAGTCCCTGCCGCCGCTTTCCAGAGCCCGGTCGATGACCCGCCGGTTGACGGGGTCGAGCACGATGACGCTGTCCGCTTCCATCCGCAGGGTCGAGGCGGCGTCGATCCAGTATCCTTTCCAGCCGCCGTTTCGCAGCCGCGGGTAGATCTTCTCGGTATAACTGCCGCCCTGGCAGGAGACGATCACGTCCTGTGCGCACAGAAGTTTTTCGTCGTAGGCATCGGCCACGGGCGGGGTGTCTTTACCGATGTCCGGCCCCTTCTGGCCCGCCTGCGAGGTCGAAAAAAAGACCGGCTCCAGGGCCTGGAAATCGTTTTCGGCTCGCATGCGTTCCATGAGTACCGAGCCGACCATTCCGCGCCATCCGACAATACCGACTGTGAACATGATTCGTCTCTTGCAAAGGTTAAAGGTTGGGGGGTGTTGCCACTCTTCCATAAAGGGGTGCGCCGGGGCTGTCAAGGGGAGGGTGCTGATTTGGCCGTGCCGTCCGGAAGCGAAGGGACGGAACCGACGCCCGGCCGATTGCGGCTGGACTTGGCCGGCGGTGGGCGTTGCCAGGCCGGCAAAGCGCAATCGCGAATGCCGGCCGCCAGATTGAAAAAACCCTTAAGACAATATCTATTCGCCTCCCTTCTTGGTTCGGCGCTATCGGCGTTCTTGGAACGGCCGGTTGATCACATCAGGCCGCTTTTTCCAATTCCGCGATTTCCTCGGCCGTCATTACGCGGTCGATGTCCAAAAGGATTTTGACGGCGCCGTCCAGGCTGGTCATGCCCTGGATATAGCGCGTGTCCACCCTGGCGCCGAACTCCGGTGCCGGCTCGATTTCGTTGGATTTAACCGGTAGCACCTCGGTAACGGCGTCCACCACGATGCCCATCTGCAGGGTGGTATCCGGCCCTTTGACCTCCACCACGATGATGCAGGTGCGATCCGTGTAGTCGCTTTCGGGCAGGCCGAAACGCAGCCGCAGGTCGGTGACCGGGATCACCTTGCCGCGCAAGTTGATGACCCCCTTGACGAATACCGGGGTGCGCGGCACGCTGGTAATGTTCATCATGCCGATGATCTCGCGCACCTTGAGCAGCGAGATGCCATAATCTTCTTTGGCCAGTTTAAAGGTCAGATATTTTCCCGCCTTGTTTTCTTCCATGTCTTATTCCTTTCAGCAATTGGGGGACCGGCGGACCGCACGGTAAGGCTTCGCGATCAGCCGGTCCGTGAAGCAGCGCCTAAAAATCGCCAAATGTCTCTTCGCTGGCCAAGGGCCTGGCTGGGGCCGGTGACACCGTGGCGGCACCGGTCAATGATCCCGAAGTTGAAAGGGGCCCAGGCTCCTTGGAAGATTCCGAGAGGGTACCGGCCTCCCGCCGCAAACCCACCATGGCCGCCAAATGCTCGACAAAAGCCTTCATCTCTTCGGCCTGGGCGTTCATTTCCTCGGAGGCCGAAGCCGATTCTTCCGCCGTGGCGGCATTGTTCTGAACCACCTTGTCCATTTCGGTAATGGCCCTGTTGATCTGCTCGACACCCTGGGCCTGTTCGTTGGAAGCCGCGGCAATCTCGCCCACCAGATCACTGACCTTGACAGTGGCCGCCGATATCTCGTTGAAGGCCTTGTTGGTGGTTTCGACCAGGCCGGCTCCGCCCTGAATTCGGCCGGAGGTGTCTTCGATCAAATCGGAGGTGTTTTTGGCGGCCTCCGCGGCCCGAATGGCCAGGTTGCGGACCTCGTCGGCCACGACCGCGAATCCGGCACCTGCCTCGCCCGCACGGGCGGCTTCCACCGCTGCGTTGAGGGCCAGCAGGTTCGTTTGGAAGGCAATTTCGTCGATGGTTTTAACGATTTTCTGGGTTTCTTCACTGGCCTTGGAAATGGCGGCCATCGAGGTTGTCAACTCCTTCATTTCCCGGCTGGCATTGCCGACGACATCGTTGGCATTGCGCATCAGTTGGTTGGCCTGGTCGGCATTGCCGGCGTTCTGGCGGGCCATGGCGGCCGTTTCTTCCAGCGAGGACGACATCTCCTCGATGGCCGCGGCCTGCTCGGAGGAACCGGACGCCATACTCTGACTTGCGGAAGACACCTGGCCGCTTGCCGAAGCCACCTGCAGCGAGGCTTCGTCCAAGCTTGTACTGACATCGGACAGGCTTCGTTTGATATTGCGGCTCAGGAAAAAACCGAATGCGGCGGCGCAAATCACGCTCACGCCGATAATTAGGAGGAGTTGCGTGCCGGCGGCCGCATTCTGGGCCGTAATATTATTCTTGCGTTCTTCGACCGCCCCAACCCCGTCACCAAGCAACTGGTCGATATCCTTTTCAAAGGCATAGATTTTTGCCTTAAAGGGCTTCATCCGCTTGTTGGCTTCCTGGGGGGTTATGTTCGCTTCGCCCAAAACCGTATTGCTGAGGTTTAGAAAGCCATCATGGTAGCCTTGGTAGTTGGCTTTGGCGGATGCGATTCCGGCCAGGATTGTTTCGCGGTTCGGCGTGCTGGTTTCGACCAGCGCCGACAATTGGGATAATTTCGCCAACAGTATCTTGGATGATGATTCGAATTTGGTCAGATATTTCTTCTGCTTGTCGGCTTTGCCGATATTCAGGAAGAAATCTTTTTCATAGCGGCGGTGCATCAGCGCCTCAATTTTTAGTTCATGCGTCGCCCTTAAGTAGGGCACATCTTTTTTGAAAAAGGCTCCGGCCCCGGCAGTGCTCTTCGAAAGACCATAATAGCCTATGCCGCCAACCGCTACGCACAGCACCAACAGTAAACCTATCCCCCCATAAATCTTTTGGATGATCGTCAAGTGTTTGAAATTCATGCTCTAGCCTCCCCATGTTTGCACTTGGTGCTTTTTCGTTTCCCCATCTGCGAAACCCAGACGGCCCCTCATGGGGGCCAGACCGGCTTCCTGTCGATTTTTTCGCTTGCAGGTCAAATTCCAACGGTGCTGTAGACCCCAAAATACATCCGAAAGGTGTTGCGCCCCGAAAGCAAGTTGGTGCCGTTAGTTTCCGCAACGGGCATAGACGATCGATCCCGATTTTCCCCTCCGGTGGATGCGATCAGGGTTCGATTCTTGACACATACGGTATTGTTATCGCCGTGAAGCGGCCACACTTTATAAATATTTGATCGATCTCAGTCAGTTGCGCCCCATTTTCCAGCGTGATTGAATAGCGTCTAGTGGAAATCATTAGGGAAAGCGGTCGCCTTTGAATGGCTTGAATTCGTTAGCGCCCAGGCGACAAGCCGAGCGCAAACGCGATTTACAAACAGCCCTGAATCTTTAAACCAAGCATCCCTGCCCGGCATCGGGGAATGCGGGACTAAGTTCGCGTACCTCCTGACGGGGATGTCGCTGGCTTGACGAGGTGGCGCCGTGATTGGTCAAAAACGCTTCCGACGCCGGCCGCTGCCATCCGCGGATGCGTTTCGGCGACCCATGAACGACCAGGAAGGATCCAAAAGATGATGGCCACCGCCAACGGCGCGCTGATCCTGGAAGGCGGTGGTTTGCGGGGCAACTACACCGCCGGCGTGCTGCGGTGTCTTATGGACTGCAACCTCTACTTCACGACCGTGATCGGAGTCTCCATGGGGGCCTGCAACGGCTCCAACTATATTTCCCGCCAGCCCGAACGCAACCGGATCGTCAATACCCGCTTCGTGAACGATCCGCGTTTCATGAGTTATCGGCGGCTGCTGCGCGCCGGCGAACTCTTCGGGATGGATTTCATTTTCGACACCCTGCCGAATACCCTGGTGCCATTTGATTTCAGGACCTTTCGCGCCAGCCCTCAGCGCTTTATCGTGACGGCCACCGATTGCGAAACCGGCCGGGCCGTCTATTACGATACCGCGCGGTTGAGCGATGCCGACCTGCTCGAAGTCCTCAAGGCGGGCTGCAGTCTGCCCTTTTTGCAGAAGCCCGTTCGCTTCGACGGCCGGGTTCTGATGGATGGCGGCGTTGCCGATGCCGTGCCTCTGGAGAAGAGCATTGCCGACGGCAACCGCCGACATGTTCTGGTGCTGACGCAGCCGGCCGGATTCCGCAAGACGCCCAGCCGTTGGGCGGCCCTGATTCGGCTGCGCTATCCCCGCTACAAGGGGCTTGTCCGTGCATTCTGCACCCGGGCCCGGCGATACAATCGCACGATGGCGCGGATTGCACGGCTGGAAGCGGCGGGGGCCGTGTTCGTGATCCGTCCGGCCGCCGCCCTACGGGTCAAGCGCACCGAAAGGGACAAGCGCAAACTCGAGGCGATCTATCGGCGCGGTTATCGCGATGCCGCCGAACGGTTCGCGGCATTGCAAGCCTACCTGGCGGGCGCAACGCCGTCTCGCACGGTCATCGACCCGTAAAAAGGAGGTTTTCACAGGCCACGGCAACCGGTCAATTGGGGCTGCTGGTCGCCTGGTGCGCGTGGCTAACGGGGAGCGGCGGGTTCAATCCCACCGTGTTGCTTTGACGATGACAGACCAGCGGCTGGCCCATCGGCAGCAGATCAACCGTGGCGTTATTACTCCCTGCCGGGCACTCGCCAGCCCGATCCCCTACTTCTTGCGCGGCATGCAGCAGGCTCTCCGCGAAGACGTTGAGGATGTTGATGCGATCTTTTAGTTGACTATGCAATTAATTATATATATTTAGTTGCGTAATCAACTAAATGCGGGGAATCTTCGATGAAACCCTATGATGATCGCCTCATTTTTCTTATCGGCCAGGCGCGCCACAGTCTGTTTACCCACCTGGACCGGGTGCTGGTCAAACGGGCCGGTGTCACAACGGCCCAGGCCGGCGTTCTTTTTTATCTGATGGCGGATGATGGCTGTCTGCTTCTGGCATTGAGCCGGGGAATGCAACTGGATAAATCCGCCATAACGCGAATGACCGCGCGGCTGGAGCGTAAGGGACTCATCGAACGGCGCCCCTGCCCGCGGGACGGGCGAGCGGTCCGGGTTTTCCTGACCGCGGCCGGTCGCCGCGCCGGTGAAGCCTGCCTGTCCAGGGTCAAAACCACCAACACCGCCATCAAGGAGAATTTCTGGCCTTCCGAAATCGAAAGCTTCAGTCGGGTTCTGCAGACGATCATTCAGCGTTTTACGGAGGAAGAGCGATGAGCACGAAAGCCCTTTACGAGCGGCTGGCCGAGCATTTCAATCACTTTATCGTCGGAGCCCCCCGAACGGATACCCTCATCCGGATCCTGCAGATTCTCTTCCCGCCGGAGGAGGCCGAGGTGGCGCTGCACATGCCGGTCCTTCACAAGATGACCCTTGCGGAATTGCAGACCGCCATGTCCCTGCCAGCTTCACGCCTGCCGGTTTTACTCGATCGGATGGCCGCACGCGGGACGCTCCAGGTTCATCGTGAAGACGGCCCGGCGGTGCGATACGCCCTGCTGCCCTCGGCCAAGGGGTGGTACGATACACCCTACTGGGACGCACGGCGCAGGACGGACCGCCGACGCCTGGCGCCGCTATGGCTGCAATACCGCGAGGAGGCCTTCGGGGCCGAACTGGCCCGGGGGGATATGCCCACCTTCCGTACCGTGCCGGTCGGACGGGCCTTGAAGCACGATACCGCTGTCCTGCCATTCGATCGGCTCGGTCCGCAGATCCAAGACCAGGCCTTTATCGCGTTGTCACCCTGCCCCTGTCGCCAGATCAAGAATGCCGTCGGCGAAGGCTGTGGTCGCAGCCTGGAGGTGTGCTTCAATTTCGGGTCCCTGGCACGCCACCTGGTGGATCAGGGGATGGGGCGTGAGGTCAGCGTGGCGCAAACGCTGGAGATCGTCAGGGCTTGCGAGGAAGAAGGGCTGGTGCATTGCGTTGAGAACATCGACGGCTACCTGGGCACCCTTTGCAACTGTTGCGCCTGCTGCTGCCTTTTCATCGACACCCGCAAACGACTGGGGTATGCCGCCCTGGCATCGTCCGTCTACAGGGCCGAGGTGAATCCGCAGGCCTGCCGGGGCTGCGGCGAGTGTTTGCCGCGTTGTCCCATGGACGCGATCGTGTTGTCCGCCTCAGAGGTCGCCGTCATCGATCCGGCGGCCTGCCTGGGATGTGGTCATTGCGCGGCGGTTTGCGAAACGGCGGCGATTAATCTCAGGCGGGGTGCGTTGCCGGACCGCCCACCGGATCTGGCGGCATTTCTGGCGCGCAAGCTCAAAACGGCTTGATAGCGGTGGCCGTCAGCCTCTCGGCAGACGCAGGGTGATCGTACAGCCCGGTCCTTTGTTGTTGGCCGCCGTGACCCTCCCGCCCATGGCCGCGATGAACTTGCGGACCAGGGCCAGGCCGATACCGGTCCCGCCGGTGCTGCGGGTCAGGGCGTCTTCCACACGGTAGAAATCATCGAAGATCTTCTTGAGGGCCTTGCGCGGGATGCCCGGGCCGGTGTCGGCGACCGTGATCACCACCTCGTCGGCGGTGGCCGTGGCCTCGACCCGGATCCGGCGGGTATCGGCATGGCGTCCGAACTTGACGCTGTTCTCGACGAGATTGATCAGGACCTGGAGCATGGCCTCCCGGTCGTAGGCGAAAGCCGGCAGGTCGGCGGCCGCGACCGTCAAATCGAAACCTTCCCGGTCGAGTTTGGCCGCCATGACGCTCTGTAAGGTTTGGAGAACGTCCTCGAAAGTGCCGGTGGTGAGGGTGAAAGGACGTTGGTTCTTCTCCAGCCGCGACAATTCGAGGACATTGTTGATCAGGCGTGCAAGGCGGGCGCTCTCCGCGTTCAGGATTTCAAAGTAGTCCTGCTCCCGGTCGGTATCCCGGGCAACACCCTGCTCCAGCATCTCGATGTACATGCGGATATTGGTCAAGGGGGTTTTCAGTTCGTGCGTGACAGAGGAGACAAAGCGCGCCCGTCTTTCGGCAAGATCGATCAGCGTACGGGCGCTGTAGAAGATCGCGCCGAAACCCACCAGAAAGACCGTGGCCAGCAGAGCCAGCATGGCATTCAGGACCCGCCGGGAGGCGGAAGACGGCACGACCTCGCTGGCGATGGTCGCGTGTAGAAAATCGAAGGGCGCTGGAAAGGTGTGCTGCAGGCGGAAACGTGCCTGGCCGACCGGCGCCCCGCGCTGCACTTCCTGGCCCGGATAGCCCTCGTCGGCGGCGCGGAGCTGCAGACGGGCAAAAGCGGCCATGGGTTGGCTTTCAAAGTGGGCCGCGGCCAGATGCTGCAGCAGCCCCGCTGTCCGGAGAACAATCCCCTGGCGGTAAATGCGTTCGTCGATCAAGATGCGGCGAAACATGAAAACCCGATCGTCATCAATGAACACGGATTGCAGCGGGGCGACTTCGACCTGGAACCGGCCGCCGACAATGGCGGCTGTTTCGGCCTCCGCGGGCCGATCGCCCTGCTCGGCACGCGGACGCGGTGCCGGGGTTCCGGGGCTCGCTTCCTCCCCCGTGGCTTCAGCGGCCGCGCCGGTCGGCCGGCGCTCGGCCTTCAGGGCCATTCCGGCCGGCCCTTCCCGGCGTGCGAGGTTTTGCGCCTGACCGGCCGTGATTTTCTCCCGGCGTTGGGTTTTGCGCCCCAGATAGGTCCGCTGACGCCTGGATGCCTCCGGGGTCACGAAACGGTCGGCATAGCCGGGGACGGTTTTCTCTTCGTCTGCGGCGATTGTGTCCCGGGGCTTGGCCGGGCGGGGGCGCCGCACCACGCCGGTCGTCTTTTTGCGGTTGAAGATGCGGTTGATGCGTTCCAACTGCTGCACCCGGTCGTCGAGCGGCGGCGGGGGGTGGCGCGGGTCGGGAGCCAGCGGCGTCTGGAAGCTGCCGTCCGGGTTGTTTTGCAGGTGCCCCAGAATGTAGTTCTCCTGCGGCGGACGGGACAGGGGCGAGCGGATTTGCGAGCCGGCCGCGCTGCCCGGGGGGGAGAACGTGTAGTTGTAGGCGTCCACGGCACGGTTTTCTTCCCGGATGACCATCTCGGTCAGTTCGGACTCCATCGTATCGATGATGGCCTGCGCAAAATAGCCCAGGCGGGCGCCCTCCTCCTGAGCCACCCCGCTGTAAGTCCGCCAGACCACGAGGGACAGCAGTACCGCCAGGGTCAGTGCAACCACCGCGATGACCATCTGCAGATGCTTCACGGTCGGGACTCCAGCCGATAGCCCTGGCCGCGAACGGTCTGGATGAAGGGGATGTCGCCGGCGACGGCGGCGATTTTCTTACGCAGTTTGAGCATGTGGATGTCCACCGTGCGGGTTTCGATATCGGCGTCCGCGTAGTGCCAGACTTCGGTCAGAAGTTCTTTTTTGGACACAATCCGATCCTGGTGGTGAAAAAGGTAGGCCACGATATCCATTTCCCGGCGCGTCAGCTCCCCGACCCTCCCGTCGAAGTGCACCTCCAGGGTCTTGCCCCTGAAGACGGCCGCGTTCCAGACGATCTCTTCTTCGCCGGCCAGCTTGCCGCTGCGGCGCAGGAGGGCTTCGATACGCACCATCAGTTCGCGCAGCGAAAAGGGCTTGCTGACATAATCGTCGGCCCCGGCCTGGAAACCGGTGACGATATCTTCCTCGGCCCCCTTGGCCGTGAGCATCAGGATGGGCTGCCGGGGTTTGGCCGCCCGCAGTTCCCGGCACACGGCGAAGCCGTCCATGGAGGGCAGCATGACATCCAGGATAACCAGGTCGAACGACTTGCGGCGGGCAGCCTCCAGCCCCCGCCGTCCGTCTTCCTCCCCTGTGGCCGCGTAGCCGTTGAAAACCAGGACGTCCAGTAAGCCGGTGCGAATGGCCGGATCGTCTTCTACCACCAGAATCTTCGCCTTGGGCGCTTCCATCGGTCGGGCCTTTCTGTGAAAAGATGGCTACGGGTTGCTAACATCCGTATCCAATCTACTCCTCGGGCGCAAGTCCGGCAACGCAAAAGAAATGTAAAAAGCCCGGGAGCTGATTTTGCGTTGGTTTGAATTGTCTTCCCGGGGTGGATCGCTAAGATGGCGGCAAGGTCGAAGATCATGATGACATCACTGCCAACCAAGGAGGTTTGCGATGCAGCCCAGAAAACGAAACATGCTGATGACGATTGGTGGTCTTATCCTGGCCACCCTGGTAATCATGGGCCTGAGCGGCCGGGCGGACTCGTGGGGGGTCGGCCAGACGGGCGACGGGCCGGTCGATGCAGTCGCCGCAGGGGATCAGCTGCGCGTCACCGCCAGCCTGGTTCAGGAGAAGGTTCTGCAGGGTACCGATGGCCACGTCGGGCTTGCCTTGACCCTGACGGCCCCGCCGTGGGCGCCCCGGCATGAACGCGCTCCGGCCCCTGTCGATCTGGTCGTGGTCATGGACCGCAGCGGCTCGATGAACGGGGCGAAGATTCGCCATGCCCGCCGGGCCGTTTTGCACCTCATGGAAAACCTGGCCAACGAAGACCGCTTGGCCCTGGTCAGCTACGCCAACAATGTGGTGACCCATACCGGCTTGCTGCCCATGACGGACGTCAACCGCCAGGCGCTGCGAGCGACGGTGGGCCAAATGCGGGCCGGGGGCGGGACGAACCTGGGGGCCGGCTTGAAACGCGGCATCGACCTGGCGGGGGGCGCGGTTAAGTTGGCCAACGCGCGGCAGATCATCCTGATATCGGACGGGCTGGCCAATCAGGGCATCACCGATCCACGGACGCTCGGAACGATGGCCGCCGCCGGATCGGAAAATGCAATGGCGATCAGCACGGTCGGTGTCGGACAGGAATTCAATGAGGGTCTCATGACGCATCTGGCCGACAATGGCGGTGGAAGCTACTATTATCTCGAAAACCCGGCGGCGTTCGCGACGATTTTTCAGAGGGAGTACATGCATGCCCGCGCCGCCGCGGCGACTTCCATCCGGGTCGAGCTGTCCCTGCCGGAAGGGGTCCGTCTGGTGGATGCGGGCGGCTATCCCGTCCGGCAAACGGGCCTGAAGGCCGCCTTCCACCCCGGCAGCCTTCGCTACGGCCAGTCGCGCAAGCTCTATCTGACGCTCAAGCTGCCGACCGACACCGAGCGGCAATTCGAACTGGGCGAGATCCGGGTGCGCTACCACCGGGGTGAAGAAGCCCGGACGGCGGTCCCGGCCGGGCGTTTCACGGTGGCCTGCGTCGACGATGCCGACGATGTCCTGGCCTCGATCCACAAGGAGGCCTGGAGCGATCAGGTGGTGCGCGAGGATTTCGGGCGTCTGAAGGAAGAGGTGGCCGCCGACATCAAAGCCGGGCGGGCGGCTGAAGCACTGAATCGCATCCAGAGCTACCGGCAGGAGAAAAGGGCCGTCAACGCCGTCGTGGGCTCGGCACGCGTGGCCGACAACCTGGCGCGGGACGTGGACGCTTTGAAGACCTATGTCCAGGAGACCTTCGCCGGACCGGCGCCGGCCGTGGCCGCCAAGCAGAAAGCGAATGCCAAGGCCCTTCAGTACGACGGCTACCGCGAGCGACGCGACAAGCAACAGGGCCCGAGCGGCCGTCGTGCGGCCGACTAGCCCGGGAAACCCTCGTCCAGGATACACGAACGATTGGAGGTCGACATGGGAATCGCTGCACGCCTGCTACGGCTGTGTCGGGCCGATCTTAACGGTCTGCTGGATCGGATGGAAGATCGCGGGCTGCTCCTGAGACAGTATCTGCGGGAAATGGAGGCGGCCCTGGCCGACACGAGGGCACAGCTCGAAAGACGCAGTGCCCGCAAGGGCCAAATTGCGCGCGAGCTGGCCGTTCAACGCCACAGGGTCCGGACCATGGAGGATGATATCGTCTTGGCCCTTGCCCGGAAACGAGAGGATATCGCCCGCCAGCTGGTTCGCGCGATCCTGTCCCGGCGGCACAGGGCCGAAGCGCTAAACGCGCGCCTCAAGGAGCTGTCTGACGAAATCCTGGCGGGGGAGGATGCCTATGCCCGCCAGGCGGCGGCCTACGTGAAGATACGCCGGCGATCGATGGACTTCCGGGCCGCCCGCAAACAAACCGATGCGGGCGCCGCCGCCGATCGAGGGATGCCGCCCGGTCCTGACAACCGGCCCGGTGATGCGGCGGTCGAATTGGAATTGATCCGTCATAAGGAAGCCTTCGTGGCCGGGAGGAGGCCATGATCGAAGACCACCGCCCGATTCGAACGACGCTTCTGATGGGGATCCTGGGGGGGGTGGCCGGGTTTGCAAGCGCCCTGATCCCGGAATGGCACGGGGCGCAGCCCGCCATCCGCTTGGGGATTGTCTGGACCTTGACCGCCGGTTATGCGCTGCTTCTCGTGCGCTGGGGGCGTCAGCGCCTGTCCGTCGTTTTTTTCCCGCTGATCGTACTGGGGCTGTGGGGCGGACAGCTGCCCTCCGGCCGGGGCTTCATCGTTATGGCCTTGGCAACCTTGAGCTGGATCCGCAGCGGTGTGTGTTTTCCCGCCCCCCCGCTCCGGGGCCTGCTTCGCGAAGTCGTTCTCTGCGGCGGCGGCGCCTGGCTGGCCGCAGCCCCGGCCTCCGGGAGCGCCTTGTCATGGGGATTGGGGATCTGGATGTTCTTTCTGGCCCAGACCTTTTTCTTCGCGGTCGGTGATTCCGGGAGGGGCAGCGTTGGCGTTAATGACCGCAAAGATCGGTTTGAACGGGCGCGCCGGCAGGCGGAACGGATTCTGGCCCGGTATTGAAGCCTTGGCGGTGGGCCTTGGCCGTTTTATCCGCCCCGCTCGTATTCCCGCTGGACTTCGGCCTCGCCGTAGCGCGCCTCCAGCCGACGGATGATGAAATGCCCGCGGGCGGTCCGCTGGAACTGGCGGATGAAGAGAAAATTCACGAAACCTCCGCCAACGGCGCCGATCAGCGGGATGGCCTGGGCCACCACCTTGTCGGAAACCACCAGGCCGAAGCGGGCGGTGACCTGGGTGATAAAGCGGACCAGCGCCGGGGCGCCCTGCGTGCCAACCGTCTGCCGGGCCATGTGCCGGGCGGCCTCGGCCACCGAGCGGGCCAGGGCGGCCCGCACCGCGAAGTAGCCGGTCTCCGCAGCGGCTGTTGGGGGTGCCGGTCCCCCCAGAGCGAATACCTGGACACACTCGAGGCGGACCCGGGGATCGCGAGGGTCATGTCCCTCGCTGCGGGCGATAGCGGCGATCGAACGCAGCATGACGGTGGTGGACAGCGGCAGTTCCAGCGCCAGGGCCGGGAGCCCAAAGGCGCCGGACACCGCACCGCCGAGCACCACCGCCAGGGTGTGCCGACCGCTGGCGGCCGGCTGCCGGTGCCTGGTCCGGAGCGTTTTGGCCGCCGCCGCCAGCGCGCGTTGGACGGCCGCCTGGGTGATTCGGCCCACCAGGCGCAGACAGGGGGCCGGAACGAGGGCCAGGCCCTTGGCCACGGGAATGCTCATTGCGCCGGTCAGGCGGGCGGCAAGCCCCGGCGTGTCCAGCATTTTTTTAGCCCTGCGAAGCGCGGCTCGATCGCTGGTCGTCATGGTGGTGGTCACAGATGGTTACTCCCTGGCAGATGCGCGGGCATGTGCACCGCTTGCGACGCCGCTCGCCGGTCGGCTGGTTGACACGTTCCGTGTTCGAGCCGTGTCGGCATGATCACAGCCGAGATTTGCATATTTTGAGTTAAATCACTATACTGCGGGTATCGATCCGGTCATCGGGGTCGTTTGCCACATTCGGCGGACGTTTTGACCCGATGGCTCCCACGCCCCCTAACCTCTGGCGACAAGCGGGCGCAATGGACAAACCCACCAAATCAATCCACGAAGTCAAAGCCAAAGTCAACGGTCTGGTGCAGTTCGTCGCGGGCGACATCTGGCGCGCGCGCATGCAGGAGATGCCCTTCCTCAAGCGGCTCTGGATGCGGAGCCTGCGCATTCTGCTGCTGGCCCTGAGGGGTTTTCGCGAAGACGCCTGCATGCTCAGGGCCTCTTCGCTCACGTTCTACACCCTGCTGTCCATCGTTCCTGTGGTGGCCCTGGCCTTCGGCATCGCCAAGGGGTTCGGCTTCCACGACATGCTCGAAAGGCAGCTCTACCAGAACTTCCCGGGGCAGGAGGAGGTGGTCACCCGCGTGGTGGTTTTCGCCGACAGTCTCCTGGAAACCGCCCGGGGCGGAGTCATTGCCGGGTTCGGCCTGGTCGTCCTTTTCTATGCGGTATTCAAGGTACTGGGCAACATCGAGCATTCGTTCAACCAGATTTGGCAGGTCAAGCGCGAAAGGACGTTGGCCCGCAAGCTTGGCGACTATTTGGCCATCATGCTCCTCAGTCCGATCCTGGTCATCCTGCAGAGCAGCGCCACGGTTTTCGTCACAACGCAGATTGCCAATATTACCCAGAAGATCGCCCTTCTGGGCTATTTCAGCCCGCTGATCTATCATTCCTACAAACTCATCCCCTATTTCCTCGTGTGGGTGCTGTTCACCCTGATCTATCTTGTCATGCCCAACACGCGGGTTAAATTCCAATCGGCCCTGGTGGCCGGCATTATCGCCGGCAGCGGCTACCAGATCCTGCAGGGTTTCTATTTCACTTTTCAGATCGGTTTCGCCCGCTACAACGCCATCTACGGCAGTTTCGCCGCCCTGCCGCTTCTGCTGGTCTGGCTCCAGGCAAGCTGGCTGATCGTACTGCTGGGCGCCGAGATTGCCTACGCCTCCCAGAACGTCGGGAAGTACGAATTCGAACAGGACACCACCCATGCCAGCCCGGGACTGCGCAAACTGGTGGCCCTGCGCGTCTGCCTGTACATCGTGCGGCGGTTCAGCCAGGGAACCACACCGGTGGCGAGCGATCAGATGGCCGATGACCTGGGCCTGCCGCTGCCGCTGACGAACCGCGTGCTGCGTGAACTGACCGACAGCGACATCCTCAGGGAAGTGCAGCTGGTCGACAGCGACCAGCAGGGTTTCATGCCGGCCCGGGACGCGGAGCATCTGAGCATCAGCTTTATTCTCGAAGCGCTCGAGACGCGCGGGGTCAACGGTTTTCCCCTGCCCGAATCCCCGGAATTCGTGGCCTTGTCCGACGCCCTGGAGGACGTGCGCGCGTCGGTCGAGAAATCGCCGGGCAATAAGCTTCTGAAAGAAATCTGATGACAAGGGTTGCGGCACGAAAATATCGTGCGTGGCAGCCCTTCACGCCCTGCCTTTCCCGGAAGGGGCCATAGACCGGCCGGTTGCGGCCGCCAGCAAGTGAGAAACGGACATGGATTACATGTTGTCGACCAAGGAGGTCGCCCGTTTTATCGGCGTCAACGAAAAGATGGTCTACACCCTTGTGGCCGAAAAAGGGCTGCCGGCCACCAAGATCACCGGTAAATGGCTGTTCCCGCGCCACCTGGTCGAGCAGTGGATCGAAGCCAACACGATCAACTACCCCGAACCGCGCAAGGACCTGCCGCCCTACGAGGGCATTCTGATCGTGGCCGGCAGCAACGATCCCCTGCTGGAGAAGGCCATCAATCTCTTCAACCGGACGCATCCCGAGCATGTCGCCGTCTTCGGGAATCTGGGCAGCCTGGGGGGGCTGCGGGCCCTGCGCCGGCACATGTGCCACATGGCCAGCAGTCACCTGCTTCAGGAGGGGGACGGTGAATACAATTTCGACTTCGCCGCCCGGGAACTCGAGCACGCCCCGGCCGTCATCAATTTCTGCCGTCGGGAACAGGGTATTCTCGTGGCGGCGGGCAATCCCCACGGGATTGCTTCGGTGGTCGACCTCGCCACCCCGGGGCTGCGTATCGTCAACCGGCCCAACACGACGGGGACGCGTCTGCTGCTCGACCGCGAGCTCGAAAAGGCGGGCGTCGACGGGCCCTCCCTGGCGGGCTACCATCGCGAGGTCGCCCGCCACCTGGACGTGGGGCTGGAGGTTGCGGCCGGGCGGGCCGATGCCGGGCCCGGCATCCGGGCCGTGGCCGGCATGCTGGGGCTCGACTTCATCCCTTTGCGCTGGGAGCGCTACGACCTGTTGGTGACCAAGGAGCGCTTTTTCGACCCGGGTGTCCAGCTCTTTCTGGGATTGCTCACGGAGAAGACGTTTCGCGAGCTGGCCGATACGCTTGAAGGCTATGATGTCCGCTCAAGCGGGAAGATGGTATTTCCCACCGAAAACGCCTGACACCGGCCCTCGCGTTCCTCCCGCGGCCGGGGCGATTCCGCTCATGGCCTTCAGGAACCTTCCCCGATATAGCGGCGCGGCACGCGTGCGAAATTGGTAAAGACGATTTCGTAGTTGATGGTCTCCAGCAGGTCGGCCACGGTGTCGGCGCTGATTTCGGCATCGCCCTGGCGGCCAATGATCACCACCTCGTCCCCCGGGGCCACGCCTTCGACGCCGCCCACATCCAGCATGATCAGATCCATGCACACCCGTCCCACGATGGGCACCATCACCCCGTGAACCAGCATGTGGCCGCGGTTGGAAAGCCGCCGTTGAATGCCGTCCGCATAGCCGGTGGCCACGGTGGCGATCCGGGTGGCGTGCGGTGCCGTCCAGGTCATGCCGTAGCTGACCGGAAAACCGGCCGGCACCTCCTTGACCTGCAAAACGCGGGATTTGAGTGCAAGGGCCGGCCGCAGATCGACGCGCCGGCGATCGACTGCGCGCGAGGGGTAGAGGCCGTAGATGGCGATCCCGGGCCGCACGGCGTCGAAATGGGATTCCGGCAGATCGATGATCCCGGCGCTGTTGGCGGCATGGCGCATGCCGGTGTCGATGCCCGCGCGGGAGAGCCGGTCGAGGAAGGTGCTGAAGATCTCGAGCTGCAGTTCGGCAAAGGACTTGTCGGCCTCGTCGGCGGCGGCGAAATGGGTGAAGACCCCCTCGAGGCGCACGCCGCTCAGTGCTTTGAGCGCGCGGACCTCCGCAACCGGCGGCCGGGCGGGTTCGATTCCGGGGCCACCGCAGTCCGGTACGAGACCGAGGCGTCCCATGCCCGAATCGACCTTGAGGTGGACGGGGATCACGCGCTTCATGCGGGCCGCGCGGGCGGCCAGACCGCGCGCATCCTTCAGACCGGTGACGCCCTGAATGAGATCGTTTGCGATGATGCGCTCGGCAAAGGCGGGAAAGGTCGGCCCCATGACCAGGATGGGTGCTTCCAGACCGGCGCGGCGAAGTTGGACGCCCTCGTCGATGCGGGCCACGGCCAGCATATCGGCACCGTTGGCCAGGGCGGTGCAGGCCACGGCGTCCGCGCCGTGCCCGTAGCCGTCGGCCTTGACCACGGCCATCAGGCGGGCCTGCGGTCGGGTGATGCGCCGCAGTTCCCTGATGTTGTGGGCGATGGCGTCGAGATCGATTTCGGCCCAGATATTGGGAAGATCCATGGGTTCGCTCTCCGCAGCAGGCGTATCGTGACCGGGCCGCCGGAAATGAATTGTCTCATAGCCGAGTTGCCGGATTTTGGCAATGGAGGGCGTTCAACGCAGGCAGGTTGCATCCGGCCGTCAGGCGCCGAAGGTTCTTTCGGCCGTTTCCATGATGGCGGTGGCGTCTGCCTGCATGATGCTTTTGATCTTGCCGATGGTGACGGGCAGGGTCGTGGATATAAAATAGGCGGCCGTTTTGATCTGTCCGTCCAGAAAGGCCGCTTCACCATTGGCAGCGATGATCCGGGCCGCATCGGGCGCCTGCTTTGTCAGCGCCTGCAGGCGGGGGTGGGCGCAGGCGGCCCTCTCGAGCAGCATCCAGGCCAAGATGATATCACCCGTGACATCGAGAAAGGGGTGGGCCTGGGTAAAGGCCAGCTTGACATCGGCTCCCCGGGAGCGTTTACTGAGGTAAACCGCGACCTCACCGTAGCGGTTCAGGGCGGCTTCGAGCTTTTCGCCCAGCGCCCGCAGGTCCTCGATCTTTTCGGTCTTCTCGATACCGGCGCGTACGGTCTGCATAAAGAACATGAAGATTTCGCCCTTGCGCAAACCGATTTTGCGGCCCAGCAGATCCATGGCCTGGATGCCGTTGGTACCTTCGTAGATGGTGGTGATCTTGCAGTCGCGCACGAGCTGTTCGATGGGGTACGCCTTGGTATACCCGTAACCGCCGAAGACATTCATCGCCAGATCGCATACTTCCATGCCGCGTTCGGAACAATAGGCTTTCACCACGGGTGTCAAAAACGCTATCAGGCCGCCGTAACGGTCGCGCTCCTCGGTGTCGGTCGCGGTGGCTTCCAGATCGAAAAGGTGGGCCACATAGAAGGTAAAGCTGCGCATGCCGTCCACGAGGGATTTCATGCGCATGAGCATTCGCCGGACGTCCGGGTGGCGAATGATGGGAACCGGGTCATCTGCCGGGTTGCCGGGCGCGAGGTCCTGTCCCTGGAGGCGGGACCGGGCGTATTCGGCCGCGTACAGATAGGCCGCCGAGCCCTGCAGGAACCCCTGTTGGCCGACTTCCAGCCGGGCCGCGTTCATCATTTGGAACATGATGGGCATGCCCTGGTTCTCGGCCCCCAGCAGCAGGCCGCGGCAGGGGCCGCCGGCCCCCAGGGACATGCTGCAGGTCGGACTGGCGTGCAGCCCCATTTTTTCTTCGATACCGGTGCAGGCGATATGGTTGGGTTCTCCCAGGGTCCCGTCGGGGTTGACCCAGATTTTGGGCACCAGGAAGATCGAGATGCCTTTGCTGCCCTCAGGTGCGCCCTCGACCCGTGCCAGGACCGGATGGATGATATTGGGGGTGAGGTCGTGGTCGCCGCAGGTGATGAAAATTTTATTTCCCTCGAGGTTGTAGGTGCCATCCGCGTTTCTGACCGCCGTGGTCGTGAGGGCCCCCACATCGGATCCGGCCCCGGGTTCCGTCAGCAGCATGCTGCCGGCCCACTCGCCCGAGTAGAGCTTGGTCAGAAAAAGCGTTTTCTGCCGCTCGCTGCCGAAGCGTTCGATCAGCTTGCCGGTGCCGTGCCCCAGGATGCCGAAAGCGGCGAAGCTGAAGTTGGCCCCGGTGAGGTAATCCCGCGCCGCCTGGGAAACGACCTGCGGCAGCCCCTGGCCGCCGAGTTCCACGGCTTCCGCCATGGCCAGCCAGTCGCCTTCGCGGTAGTGGCGGTAGGCCCGGTGAAAGCAAGCCGGAACCCGCACCTGGCCGTTCTCGTAGCGGACGCCTTCACGATCGCCGGCGGCGTGGGTGGGCAGGATTTCCTTTATGCTGAACTGGCGTGCCGCGTCGATAACCATGTCGGCCAGCGGCCTGCTGATCTCTCGATAGCGCTCGGTCTTGAAAAGGCTGTCGATGCCGAGCTGATCGTAGAGAACGAAGTCGATATCGCGACGATCGGCGATCAGTTGTGCCATGCGCGGGGCCCTTTGCGGTTTCCTGTCTGCTGACGCGACGGCCGTCACCTTTTGAAGGGGCGGTGGTCGTTGATTTTCATGATGGGGGGTGCCGGTGATGTCCGGAACCAGCATTCCACAGGCGACAAAGGCAGGTATTCATAATTAAATCTATGTGATTGTTTAGAAAATCGACAGCAGCTTGTCAAGGTTTCCCCGGGACGCCAATCGGAAGGGCCGGCCCGGGCGTCGTTTTGCCGGAAAACCCGGCTTCCATCGGGTCCCGGACACAGGAACGAGGGCACGTCGGACGTTCTTGTTGAGTTCAATTCAACGCTATAAACCGATCTGATTTTTGGTTGACTTGGGGCCCTGGGGCCGATATGTAAACTACATTCGCAATTTGAATCATATTCAAAATACGAATCACTTATAGGTCGGCATGTTTCGAGGAAGGGTCATGGACTTCGCCTTTACCCGCGAGCAGCTGATGTTCAAGCAGGAAGTGATCCGTTTTGCGCGCAAGGAGATCGTTCCCCGCGTGCAGGATCACGACCTCCGGAGCGCCTTCGATTTCGAATCCTTCCGTAAACTGGGCTCGTTCGGCATTCTGGGGATGCACTTGCCCGAGGCGCTGGGCGGCGGCGGGGCCGACGTGGTCACCACGGTGCTGGCCGGCGAGGCCCTGGGCGAGGCCGGTGTCGACGGCGGACTGACGCTGGCCTACGGCGCCCACTCGTTCCTGTGTGCGGACACGATTTTTCGGCACGGCCGTGAAGACCAGCAGCGACATTACATCCCCCGGCTGGCCAGCGGTGAATGGATCGGCTGCATGGGACTCTCCGAGCCCGAGGCCGGGTCGGACGTGGCTTCCATGACGACGAGCGCCGTGCGCCGCGGCGACCGATACATCCTCAACGGCACCAAGATGTGGATCACCAACGGCCCGATCGCCGACGTGGCGGTGGTTTACGCCAAGACCGACCCCGACCAGCAGCATGCGGGCATTTCGGCTTTCATCGTCGAAAAGGACACCCCCGGGTTCACGGCCGGGCGCCCGCTGATCAAGATGGGGGTGCGCACTTCCAAGACCTCGGAGCTGGTTTTCAAGGACTGCGCCATCCCCACCGCCAACCGCCTGGGAAGCGAGGGCGAGGGTTTTCTCATGGCCATGCAGACGGTGGAATGGGACCGCAGCGCGCTTCTGGCCCCTTTCGTGGGCTCGATCACCTACCTGCTCAAAAAATGTGCGGCTTACGCCCGGGGCCGGCGGCAGTTCGGCCGCCCGATCGGTCATTTCCAGGCCATCAAGCACAAGCTGGCCGACATCCGTATTTTTGGCGAGGCCGCGCGCGCCCTGGTCTACCGGATTGCCTGGTGCAAGGACCAGGGACGACCCCTGAACCACCTGGAGGCGGCGGTGGCCAAACTGTTTATCGGCGACTGGAGTCTGCCGGTCACCAACGACGCCGTGACCTTGCATGGGGGGTATGGCTACACGCATGAATTCGATGTCGAGCGTATCTTCCGGGACACGCGCCTGGCACCGATCGGCGGCGGCACCTCCGAGATCCAGAAGATGATCATTTCACGCCTGATTTAGCATCGGCATCGCGACTGCAAGAAGCTCATGAACATGGTAAGCCAAGATGAATTTTGATTTCACTCCCGAGGATCAGACCCTGCTCGACAAGCTGGCCGTCCTGGCCGCCGACCTGCCTGGTGAAGACCAGTTGGCCGCGGACGATATCCTCGAAGCCCGGGCTGGCGCCCTTGGCGTATTGGAACGCCTGGCCGCGGCGGACTATCTGGCGCTGGGCGTCCGTCCGGCGGATGCCGACAAGGCCGTCGTCTCACTGGCCGCCACAGAGACTCTGGCGGCCGGTGCCCGCAGCGCCATGCTGATGGCGGCCGTGAGCACCCGGATGCTGGGTCGGGCCGTTGCGGCCTGGGGTGACGAAGGGCAGCAGACCCAGTGGCTGCACCCCCTGGTGGCGGGGCGTCGGCTGGGAGCGCTGGCACTTTCCGAGACCGGCCTGAATATCGACAACGATCCGCTGAAGACGGCGGCCCGGCGCGAGGGCGATGACTTTCGCCTGGGCGGGAAGAAATCCTTCGTGATCAATGCGCCCCTGGCCGATGTCATCGGGGTGGTCGGATTGTTCGAAAAACGCCCGGCCCTCTTTCTGGTGTCGGGTAAGGCCGAGGGCCTGCGCGTTGGTGCACGGACCCCGACCATGGGGCACGACGCGCTCTGGCTTGCAGACCTTCAGCTTGCAGACACGCGCCTAGACGCCGCGTCGGTGATCCAATTGCCCGCGGACGTCGATCTCCTGGACCGTCTGCGCCTGTGGGAGAATGAAATCCTGACCGCCCAGGCCCTGGGGCTGATGCGGTCGACTTATGAAACCGCGCGGGATTACGCCAAGTCCCATCGCACCGGTGGGAAGCCGATCATTGCCTTTCAGGAAGTCGGGTTTAAACTCGCCGAGATGCTGACCCTTTACCAGACGGCTCAGCTCCTGGCCTACCGGACCGTGTGGACCGCGGCGGTCGATCCCAAGGCCGCCCGGTCACTGAACTGGTGCGCCAAGGTCTTCGCCACCGAGGCGGCCGAGGAGGTGGCCGGACACGCCCTGCGCATCCTGGGAAAAGAGGGCGGCCACGCGGGCAGCCAGGCCGCGGCAGCCTACCGTGCCGTCAAGCTGACCCAGATCGCGGGGACCTCGACCGAGATTGCCCGGGTCAAGATCGGCGATGCGGCGCTGGGGTACTAAAGCCGCGTATGTCTTCCATCATTGGCGGACGTCATGAGCCCGACGATCAATTAGGGTAACACTCCGACGTTACTTTTCTTATACGCATAAGGAAAGATGCGTTTGTAGAAAGTCTTTTGCCGGACGGTTTCGTAAAAGGTTCGAGATCAAGGCTTGCGAATTCCGAGAAATGAGGCGTACTTGCGGTACGCCGCAATGACGAGGGATGAAGCGCAACGCTGATATCGGACTTTTTACGAGACCGTCGGAAAAGTAACCAAAAGAAGGCGCCAAAGCCCCGCTTAACCCTGCGCGTCGCCAAACCCGGATGATGAGGCGGCGCCTCATGCCGCCATGCGGCGTTGCAAGGCTTGTTCGGGTGCTCACAATCTTAAGATTGCTGCGCGCCTCACTTCGTGTTGCGCCTTGCCTGACAGCATGATGCTTGCCGCATCGTCCGGTTTGTACGAGCGGGTCTTGCGGAAACTCGCTTCGCTCAAACAAGCCGACACGCTTTCATCCGAATCTGCCGCCGATGCTCGGCGCGGGGCAAAGGGAACTTAAAACCGAACATTAAATTCGTTAATGAGTCCTGGGGGGACGGTGCATCGGTATGGCAAAGTCGGTCCAAGACGGGATTACACGCATGAGCGTTAATCAAGCCAGAAAACGACGGTCGCCGAAGGGCAAGCCTGAGGCCCCGCTGACCCGCAGCGCCCGACGGCGCCTGCGGGAGCGGGAACATCGCCTGGAGACGATTCTCGGGGCGGCCGGGTCCCTGTTTGCGGAAGAAGGCTATCACCGCACCGGGATGGAGCGCATTGCCGACGAGGCCGAGGTTTCGGTGGGGACCGTTTACTTCTACTTCAAGAACAAGGAAGATCTGCTGGTCCAGCTCCTGGATCGCACGGGCTACGAGCTGCGCAGCCTTTTAGGGGACGCCTTTCGTCATGCGGACGGGACCCTGGAGGGGTTCCGCAACGCGGGCAAGGTTTTCTTCGAAGAGTTCTGCCCGCGGAATCCGGAAAAAATCGCCCTGATCTTTCGGGAGTCGGCCGGCCAGAGCGCGGTGGTCGAAGCGCACCGCAAGCGGATTTTCGCCAAGCTGATCGACGATCTCAAGGCCGCGCTCACCAGCGTGGAGGCCAATCTGGGCGCCTTCCGCAGCGATCTGGCCATCGACGTCATGGCGGCCAGCATCCTGGGGATGTTCGAACGCCTGGCCTACCATTACCTGATCTGGCAGGATCGCCGCGGCGATCTCTCTGCGGTCGGCGATGACGCCGTCGACTTCATCGCGGGCGGTATCCGCAACCTGCTGCAGGCGGACCCTGCCGACGAGGAGAACCTATCCCATGGGCGTGATTGAGTCCCGCATCGATATCGGTTCGGAGGATTACCGCAAGAATTTCGAGACCATGGCGGCGAAGGTCGCGGACCTGCGGGCCGCCCTCAAGCAGGCCCGGGAGGAGCGCTCCGACAAGGCCCGGCAGCGCGTGGCCGAGGTGGGTAAACTGCCGGTGCGCGAGCGGCTGGACCGGCTGCTCGACCGCAACACGCCGTTCCTGGAGATCGGGGCCCTGGCGGCCAAGGACCTGTACGACGGCAAGGTGCACGGCGCCGGCAGCGTGATCGGCATCGGCGTGGTGGAGGGCCGTGAGGTCATCGTGAACGCCAACGACCCCATGATCAAGGGCGGCACCATCTATCCCCTGGGGGTCAAGAAGTCCCTGCGGGCCCAGAAGATCGCCATGGAGAACCGCCTGCCCACCATCTACCTGATCGACTCGGGGGGCGCTTTCCTGCCCATGCAGAGCGAAATCTTCCCGGACGAGGACGACGGCGGACGCATCTTCTACAACCAGGCCATGATGTCCAAGATGGGCATCCCCCAGATCGCGGCCGTCATGGGCCTGTGCACGGCCGGCGGGGCCTATATCCCGGCCATGTCCGACGAAGTCGTCCACGTGCGGGGCACGGGCGCCATCTTCCTGGGCGGCCCGCCGCTGGTCCTGGCGGCCACCGGCGAGGAAGTCACGGCAGATGAACTGGGCGGGGCCGACGTGCACTGCCGGGAGTCGGGTGTGTCGGACTATTACGCCGACAACGACGCCCATGCCATTGCCATCGTGCGCGAACTGGTGCGCAACCTGCCGGCCGCCGAAAAAACCCGCCTGAGCATGCGTGACCCGGTGCCACCGGTTTACGACCCGCAGGAGATCTACGGTGTTGTCAGCCGCGACCTCAAAACGGCTTACGACGTCCGGGAAATTATTGCCCGTGTCGTCGACGCCAGCGAATTCACCGAGTTCAAAGCCCTCTACGGGACGACCCTTGTGTGCGGCTTCGCCCACATCCACGGCTACCCCGTAGGCATTCTCGGCAACAATGGCATCCTGTTTTCCGAGAGCGCACTCAAGGCCACCCAGTTCATCCAGATCTGCGACCGGCGGCGCATCCCGCTGGTTTTTCTGCAGAACATCAACGGCTACATCATCGGGCGCGCGTACGAGCGGCGCGGCATCACCAAGGACGGCCACAAGATGGTCAACGCCGTGGCCACGGCCAGCGTGCCCAAGTTTACGGTCATGACCGGCGCCTCCTTCGGCGCGGGCAACTACGGCATGTGCGGCCGGGCTTACAGCCCGCGCTTCCTGTGGACCTGGCCCAACGCCGAAATCGGCGTCATGGGCGGCGAGCAGGCCGCCGACGTCCTGGTGACGGTCAAGAACGACCAACTGGCCCGCGCCGGCAGCCCGCCCATGGGAGCCGAAGCGGTCGAAGCCATCAAGGGACCCATTGTGGAGGCGGCCCGCAAGGAGAGCAACGCCTACTACAGCACCGCCAATCTCTGGGACGACGGGATCATCGACCCGGCCCAGACCCGCAACTTTCTGGGACTCTCGATTTCAGCCGCCCTGAACGCCCCTATCCGGGATGACGTTGCCGGATTCGGGATTTTCCGGATGTAAGTGCAATGAGGGCAACCTGGTTTGGGACCGGGCCCCTTCGATCGAAATCCCCTGCAGAGGAAAGCTGAGCCCATGTTCAAACGCATTCTGATTGCCAATCGAGGCGAAATTGCCTGCCGGATCATGGCGACCTGCCGGGAAATGGGGATCGAAACCGTGGCCGTGTACTCTACCGTCGACGCGACCGCCGCCCATGTCCTTGCGGCTGACCGGGCGGTCCCGCTGGGAGCGGATGAGCCCGCCGCCAGTTATCTCAATCAGGATCGGATCATGGCCGCCGCCCGCGAAACGCAAGCCGAGGCCATCCATCCCGGCTACGGTTTCCTGGCCGAAAACCATGTCTTCGCCGCGCGCTGTGAAGACGAAGACGTGACCTTCATCGGGCCGCCGGCCGCCGCCATCCGCGATCTGGGTGACAAGACCGTGGCCCGGCAAATGATGATGGACAGCGGTGTGCCGGTCATTCCCGGTCTGCAGCACGCCGAAACCGATCCCCGCAAACTGGCGGACGAAGCGGCGCGCATCGGCTACCCGGTGCTGATCAAGGCCGCCGCCGGTGGGGGCGGCAAGGGCATGCGCGTGGTGGCTTCCGCCGAGGCGCTTGGTGAAGCGGCCGAGGCCGCCGGCCGGGAGGCGGCCGCCGCGTTTGGCAGTGGTGCCATCTATATCGAAAAATACCTTGCCCGGGCCCGGCACGTCGAGTTCCAGATCATGGCCGATACACATGGGGAATGCATCCACCTGCTCGAGCGGGAGTGCTCCATCCAGCGGCGCCACCAGAAAATCATCGAGGAGACGCCCTCGACGGCGCTCACTCCGACCCTGCGGGCGGAAATGGGCGCAGCCGCCGTGCGGGCCGCCCGGGCCGCCGGCTATGTCAATGCGGGCACGGTTGAATTCCTGCTGGATCCGGATGGGCGCTTTTACTTCCTGGAGGTCAACACCCGCCTGCAGGTCGAACATCCGATCACGGAAATGGTGACCGGCATCGACATGGTGCGCGAGCAGATCAGGATTGCCGCCGGGCTGCCGCTGGCCTATGCCCAGGCCGACATCGCCGGGCGGGGCCACGCCATCGAGTGCCGGATCTACGCCGAGGACCCCCATAACGATTTTCTTCCCGCTCCCGGGCCGATCGACTATCTAAGAACCCCCGAGGGCCCGGGGATCCGGGTCGATTCTGGAATTTATGCCGGGGGGCAGGTGCCGATGGAATACGATCCGATTCTGGCCAAGCTCATCGTCCAGGCCGAAGACCGGGCGGCGGCCATCGCCCGCATGCGCCGGGCATTGACCGCGTATGTGATCCTGGGGGTCAAGACCCCCATCGCCTATCTTCGCGATGTCCTGGACCACGAAGCCTTTCGTGCCGGCGCGACCTTCACTGACTTCATTCCCCGGCACATGGCGGGGTGGTCCCCCGCGGACCATGCTCCCGAAATGGCGGCCCTGGCCTACATCGCCGACGACCTCGCCGGTGGCGTCGGCCGGGTGGACCGCCAGTCCACTGAGCCCGCGGGGGGGGGCACGCCCTGGCAGACCTTGGGGGCCTGGCGGCCGTGATTTAGATCGAAACCCTCCGCTACGGTTGGAGGCGCCGGAACGTTACGGTCAATTCTAGTGATCGTCATGTCTTTACCGATTGGTTCATTTTCTTCCGCGTGGAAGAAAAGATAAAGTTGTAAAAAGTCCGCTTTGGGACGGTTTTGTAAAAAGTTCGAGATACGGCTTGCGCCTTCCGAGGAATGAACCCTAACGTCGCTATCGGACGTTTGGCGAGACCGTCAAGGGAACAGGAGTTAAAGCCATGAAGTACAACCTGGAGGTCAACGGTCAGACCATGGTTTTCAAGGTTACCGCCCACGAGGACCACCGCATGGCTGTGGCCACAGACGACCGCGAGCACCAGGTGGCCTTCCACCGTATCGACGAGCGCCGTCTGGCCCTCGTGGTGGACGGGGTGCGGGTCGACGCCTTTGTCACCGGCCAGGGCGGCGCCAGGGAAATCCTGATCGACGGTGTCGTCTATCAGGTGTGCGATGCGGATCTTCGGGATCTGGCGGCGGCCGCGGGCGGCGGGGGCGACGAACGCCCTCGCGAGGTCACACCTCCCATGCCATCGGTGGTGGTGAAGGTGCTTGTCGAAGAGGGGCAGCATGTCACCCGGGGCGACAGCCTGGTGGTGGTTTCGGCCATGAAGATGGAGACGACCCTGACGGCGCCCTTTGAGGGCCGGATCAGGCGGATCAACGTGGCGACGGGGGATAAGGTGAAACCGGGAGACATCCTCGTCGATCTCGAGAAGGTTCCGGAAAAAGCCCGATAGCGGCGTTACGCTTCGGTCCTCGTCATTGCGGCGTACTTAAGTACGCCTCACTTCTCGGCCCTCGCAAGCCTTGCTATCGAACTCTTTACGAAACCGGCTAAGATTAGGTTCGCTTTTTGCCTAAAAAAAGATCTTACAATGAAGCGCTCGATCCACCTAAGGCTGATAAATAGTGGCGTTACGCTTCGGCTCTCGTCATTAGGGCCGGCATTCCCAATCGATCTTAATTCGCCAATACAGGCGGATTGCGCTTATCGCTTTTTACAGCCAAGCCTTCTTTGTTCGTTACTTTTCTTTCACGTGAAAAGAAAAGTAACCAAAAGAAAACGCCCGTGTCCCGCTCGCTCCTGCGCGTCGGCGACCCGGACGGCGCGCGTCGGAACTCGCTTCGCTCAAACAGGCCGACGCGCTTATTCCGTCCGCATCGCCGATGCTCGGCGCGGAACAATGGGAATATGTCCTAAAACCAAATGTCTGATTGAGATACCTCTCCAAGTGTTCTCCAAAGATTTCCAATTCGAGGGAGGCATCAAATTATCGGTCGGGCATTGACCATTTCAAGGCAGGTGGCGCATGACGGAAATATTGCCGTTGATTTACGGGGTCGAAGATCAGGTCGGCTGGATCACCTTCAACCGCGAAGCCCAGCGCAATGCCATCAATCCGGAGGCGCTTGAATTGTTTCACAAGGCCCTGGATGCGGCCGAGGCCGATCCGTCGGTGCGCGTCGTCGGACTGACCGGGGCCGGCGACCGGGCTTTCTGCGCCGGGGCCGACCTGGGCGGCGGGATGGATGCGGACAGCCAGGCCGTTTTCAAACGCTATGCCGCATTGCTCAAGCGCCTGGCCGGATATTCCAAGCCTACGGTGGCGCGGGTCAACGGCTACTGTCTGGCCGGAGGCATGGGGATTATGCTGGCCTGCGATATCGTCATCGCCTCGGAAGAGGCCAGATTCGGAACCCCGGAAGTCAATGTGGGGCTTTTCCCGATGATGATCGGGGCGTTGATCTACCGCAACGTGCTGCGCAAGAAGGCCATGGAAATGGTGCTGACTGGCAGCCGGCTCAAGGCGTCCGAGGCCCTGGGCATGGGGCTGGTGACGCGCGTGGTCGCACGAAGCGAGCTGGATACGGCGGTGGCGGGCCTCCTCGGGGAGCTGGTCGCCAAGAGCCCCATCGGGATGAAGATCGGCAAGCAGGCCTTTTACGCCATGGCGGACATGCCCTTTGAAAAGGCGGTGGACTACCTGTCCGACCAACTGGCCGAGGTGGCGGCCACCGAGGATGCGCGCGAAGGCATCCTGGCCTTTATTGAAAAGCGGCCGCCCAACTTCAAGGGCCGTTGACAGCGGCGGCGGGCCTCACACCATTTAGGGGTCGTTGGAATCGTCCCCGTCGCAACTGGAAACCACCCACTGCTGAAGGGAAGACCCATGGGCACAGCCCCGAAGCGAGAAAAACTGATCATCGCCAACTGCAGCGGCTTTTTGGGCGACCGTTTCGATGCGGCCATGGAGATGGTGACAGGCGGCCCGATCGACGTGCTGACCGGAGATTACCTGGCCGAACTGACCATGGCGATTCTATTCCGCCAGAAACTCAAGGACGCTTCCCGGGGCTATGCCGGCACCTTTTTGCGGCAGATGGAGGCGGTCATGGGACTCTGTCTGGAGCGCGGCATTCGGGTGGTCAGCAACGCGGGCGGCCTCAACCCCAAGGGCCTGGCCGCGGCGCTCCAGGCCCTGGCCGACAAGCTGGGGCTCAAACCCTTGATCGCCTACGTCGAAGGCGATGATCTTCTGCCTCGTCTGGACGAACTCCAGGGGCAGGGCGAAACCTTCAGCCACTTGGACAAGGGGATCACGCTCAAGGAGGCCGCTGCCCAGCCCATCACCGCCAACGCCTACATCGGGGGTTGGGGGGTCACCCAGGCCCTGACCCGCGGGGCGGATATCGTCGTGGCCGGCCGCCTGGCCGACGCGGCTCTGGTCACCGGCCCGGCGGCCTGGCATTTCGGCTGGGACCGGGACGACTGGGACCGAATGGCCGGCGCCGCCGTGGCCGGCCATATCATCGAGTGCGGCGGGCAGGCCACGGGCGGGAATTACCCCTTTATCGAAGAAGTCGCCTCCTACCGGCAGTTGGGCTTCCCGATCGCCGAAATCCACGCGGACGGATCCGCCGTCATCACCAAGCACCCGGGCACCGGCGGCCTCGTGTCGGTGGGCACGGTCACCGCCCAATTGCTCTACGAAATCCAGGGGCCGGACTACCTGACGCCGGATGTGACCGCGCGGTTCGACACCATCCGCCTGGCTCCGGACGGCCCCGACCGGGTCCGGGTCACCGAAGTTACCGGCGCGCCGCCGCCGACCACCACCAAGGTCTGCCTGAACAATTTCTGGGGCTATCGCAATGCCATGACCCTGGTGATCACCGGCCTGGATATCGACGCCAAGGCCCGCGTTCTGGAGGAGACCGTGACGGCCAGCCTGGGCGGGCGCGATCGGTTTGCGGTCTTCGAATCCCAGTTGGTGCGCTCGGACCGGTCGGAGCCTACCACCAACGACGAGGCGTTTGCCTATTTGCGACTGGGGGTGATCGATCCGGATCCAGCCAAGGTCGCCCGTTTCTCGGCCGCCATCGTGGAACTGGCGCTGGTGAGCATTCCCGGGTTTACCGCCACGGCGCCGCCGTCCAAGGGCACGCCGGCCATCCAGCACTGGCCGGCCCTGGTGGCCAATCACCGTTTACGTCCGCAGGTGGTGATCGGGGATGAGACGATCGCGATCGAACCGCTTACGGGAGCCGACATGCCTCCCCGGCCGAGGGCGCCGGCGGCAGCGGACGAAGACGATGGGTACCGTGACGGTAAGGCGCTGCCCTTGGGTCGGCTCTTCGGGACCCGTTCGGGCGACAAGGGCGGCAACGCCAACCTGGGGGTCTGGGCCCGCAGCGAAGCCGGCTTCGCTTTCCTGCGGCGTTATCTCACCGTGGAGCGCCTGAAAACCCTGCTGCCCGATACGGCGTCTTATGACATCGAGCGCTATGAACTGCCCAATCTTGGGGCCGTTAATTTTTACATCCGGGGGATTCTGGGGGAGGGTGTGGCCGCCTCGCTTAAAAGCGATCCCCAAGCCAAGACCCTGGGGGAATACCTGCGGGTCAAAACCATCCGGATACCCCCGGATCTCATGGATGAGGCGGGGCCCGCGCCGCGCTGAAAAAAAGATGAAACGGATTCCCAGGGCACCGACCCACTTCCGGGATACGATCACCGTTCGGATCGAAATCAATGAGAACTCGAAGAAAAGCCCCGGGCGCAACTGACCTTGCCCTGAACCAACCAGGAGGGGAAACGGTGGCTAAAACTTCCATCATACCGCCTCCTGGGTTGTATCCTACGGAAACAGTCTTCTCGATACTTACTTTTCTTTCGCGTGAAAGAAAAGTAAGCAAAAGAAACCGCCCGTGCCCCGCTTTCTCCTGCGCGTCGCCACGGCGGACGGAGCACGCGGAAACTCGCTTCGCTCAAACAGTCCGCGCGCTTTTCCCGCCCGCCGCATCGATGCTCGGCGCGGGGCGAAGGGACATACCGCCAGAGCGACAAACAGCTTAGTCAAGGAGTAGGCAAATGTTTGGCTGCCTCGTAAAGCCATCTCGTGCCGATGGTCGACCGACAATTGCCGGATAATCTCCACGGCACTTAATCGTTGCTGAACGAAAAACGGGGGCGACATGACAATGTCATTCAACACCACGTCCGGGTGTCAGGCGTATTTTTCCAAGGCGCATGACATGGTGCGGCGGTCGGTGCGGGAGTTTGTGAACCAGGCCATACGCCCCCATGTCGACGACTGGGAGGAAGCCGGAAGCTTTCCCAAGGAACTATACCGCCAGGCCGGAGAGGTTGGCATCCTGGGGATCGGCTACCCCGAGGCGTTGGGCGGTACGCCCGGGGACATCTTCTTCAAGATCGCGGCCAGCGAAGAGCTGATGCGCTGCGGGTCGGGCGGGCTGGTGGCGGGGTTGGGGTCGCTGGACATCGCCATCCCGCCCATCGTGCGCCACGGTACGGCCGACCAGCACGCCCGTTTCGTGCGGCCGGTTCTGACCGGTGAGAAGATTGCCGCCCTGGGCGTCACCGAGCCCGGCGGGGGCTCGGACGTGGCTGCGATCCAGACCACGGCCGAGCGGCAAGGCGACGTCTACGTGGTCAACGGCGGCAAAACCTTTATCACCAGCGGCTGCCGGGCGGATCTGGTGGCTTGCGCGGTGCGCACCGGGGGCGAAGGGGCCCACGGGATCAGCCTCCTGGTGATCGAGAAGGATTTTCCCGGGTTCGCCGTTTCAAGGCCCTTGAATAAGATGGGCTGGTGGGCGTCGGACACGGCCGAGCTTTTCTTCGACAACTGCCGCGTGCCCGTGGCCAACCGCATCGGGGCGGAGGACCAGGGGTTCTATCTGATCATGGAGAATTTCCAGAAGGAGCGCCTGGCTTTGGCGGTGATGGCCAACATGACCGCCCAACTGGCGCTGGACGAAGCGCTGGCTTATGCCCGGGAGCGCCGGGCTTTTGGAACAACCCTTACAGGTTTTCAGGTGACACGCCACAAACTGGTTGAAATGGCCAGCCTGGTGGAGATCAGCCGGGAGTTCACTTACCGGGTGGCGGCGCGAATGGACGCCGGCCAGGACCAGGTCAAGGAGGTCGCGATGGCCAAGAATTTCGCCTGCCGCGTCAGCCAGCAGGTGACCCATGACGCCGTGCAGATCTTCGGCGGCTACGGCTTCATGCGCGGGTACCTGGTGGAGCGACTCTACCGGGACAGCCGGCTGTTGTCCATCGGCGGCGGCACCACCGAGATTATGAACGAGGTTATCGCCAAACTGATTTTGTAGTCCGTACATCCCTTGCGGGCCGGACACCGAAGGATTGGTTGACCTTGCTGGCAAGGGGTCCGCTATGACGATCAGAGCCGGAACAGCCAACGGGCTAGGTAGAAATAGAACGAAATGCTGAGAATGTCGATCGAGGTGGTCACGAACGGCCCGGTGGCCACGGCCGGGTCGATGTTGAAGCGGGCAAAGGTCATGGGCAGAAGAGCCCCCACCACGGCGGCCATGGTCATGGTGAACACCACCGCCAGGGCCACGAGCAGCCCGAGTTGCCAGATCTGATAGCCGAACTGGGCCAGCACCCCCAGCAGCACGCCGTAGACGAAACCGAGCATGAACCCCACAGCGGTCTCCTTTAAAACGACGTTTCCCAGGCGATGGACCTGGATACTTTCTGTGGCCAGGCCGCGAACCACGATGGTGGCCGACTGGGTGCCGATGTTGCCGCCCATACCCATGATCACAGGGATGAACGCGGCCAGGTAGACCATCTGCTCCAGCGTCGATTCGAAATGCCCGATAATCATGGTGGCGGCGATGCCGCCGCCGCAGGTGGCCAGCAGCCAGGGCAGGCGGATGCGGATGCTGGACATCACCGATTTGGTTTCGATGAAATCCTCGCCGGCCCCGGCCATTTTCAGGATGTCCTCGGTGGCTTCGTCGCGGATGATGTCGATGACATCATCCACCGTAACGATGCCAACCATCCGCTGGTCGGCGTCCACCACCGGCACGGCCAGCAGGTTATAGCGGCTGACGACGCGGGCGACCTCTTCCTGGTCGGTATCCGTGGATACCGAAAAGGTTTCGCGTGTCATCAACGCGCTCAATGCCGTATCCGGCTTGGCGGTGACAAGGGCTCGCAAGGAACACACCCCGCTGAGCCGCTGGTCTGCTCCGACGACATAGAGATAGAAGGCCGTTTCAACGTTGCGGTGCTCTTTTTGAATCCGGGCGATCGCCTCGCGAACCGTGGTGGTTTCCGCCAGGGCGAAAAATTCCGTGGCCATGATGCCGCCGGCCGTTTTGCGGTCGTATTGCAGAAGATCCCCCACCCCCTCGGAGTATTCACGCTGCAACCCTTCCAGGACCTGGCGGCCGATCTCGGGCGGCAGGTTTTCCACGAGATCCGCCAGGTCGTCGGCGGCGAGGTGTTCGCTGGCCACGACAAGATCCCCTATCGGGATGGCGGCCGCAAAGGGGTGCAGGTCGTCGATATCCAGTTTGGCGAGGAGGACGCCGCGTCCGGCGGGATCATCGATCAGGTCATAGAGTTTCAGCTGTTCGTTCAGGCTCAGGACCGAGAAGGAGCGGGCCAGGTCGACCGGGTGGGCGCGACGGACGATCTTGCGCAGATGGGAATATGAGCGCCGGCGCAGCAGGCGCTGAATCGTTTTGGCCAGAATATTGCGCGTGTCCACTGTCATGGCGATCGCACGCCGACGTTGAGATTATCCGTGGCCATCACCATATCCGGTCGATACTGCAGCGGTCCCGGCAATCAGCATCTGCAGATGGCGCTGCGGGTTTATTTGTAGGCTTTGTGACAGTCTTTTTTCAGCTGCTCCAGCCGGGCGTAGCCATCCTTGAAGGCTGTCCAGTTTCGGGCCTCATAGGCATCGGCCAGTTGGCGGCAGGCTTCCCGGTAGGCCGGATAGTCGGGTTCGCCGTATTTTTTGCCCGCAAAGGCCATCATCCGTTCGGAGTCGGAGAGGAAACCATTCAGAATTTCAGGTTCCGGAAGCTTTTGCTGTTCCAGCGCTTCACCGATTTCCTTAAAAGACGATTTCATTCGCTTCTTCAGCGGTTTATATTTGATTGACGGCTTAACCGGGGCTGGGCCCGACGACGGCTCGTCCGCCCCGGCTTCGGGCGCTGTTGGCTCGGCGGGGGGATCGGCCTTGATTTTTATTTTCAGTGTCCACCCGCCGCCGGCGGCTTTGCCTTTGAGCTCCAGCCTGCCGATCGGTTCGGGAAGATCGGACAATTCCGGTGGCAGATTGTTGTCTTTCTTTTCTAAAGCATCCGCCAGCCGGCGCAGGCAGGCAGGTATTTCTTCAAACGGTACATCCTGTTTGAACTTACGTTCCGAGGCCTTCATGGTGGCTTCCTTTCTTGCGCGGTCATTTCGTGATGATCGGGGTACCTCGATGGGCTGAAGCCAATTTGCTGACCGTTGGTTAGATTATGATTAGGCGCTGCCGGGGGTTTACGGCGGTGAGCACAGTGCGTAATAAACATCCTTAGGCATCCGATCCAATAGGATAGATTAGTTCCTTGCCTGGATTTGGCAAGGATCGGGCGAACCAATTAATCGACCGATCCTAACACGTAACTAACATCGCGAGATGAATATGACGGCTTTGATAGGTGCAGCCATAGACGATGCACCTCTGGCCGGATTTGCGAATCGATCGGGATAATCGAGATATGAAATCAAGCCAACCCCAGAAAAGGACCGAATGGTTTTCGGTCATTCCGGACAAAATTCCCGAGGACGTCACCGCGGCAGACGAAGCCCTTTTCGATGCCATCACCGCCACCCGGCTCTCCGAAGATCAGCAGCAGCGCGTGGCGGTCCCCGAGCGGGTCGTCCATCGGCAGGAGAGTGTCCTGGCTATTCACTGGCATCCGGAATATGTTCCCATGCCGTTGATCGCTCGCCGGATCGAGGCCATGTACCCGGACAAGCGCCGATCCCTGATCATCCCGACCCAGCACAATGTGCTCACCGCCTGCGGTGATTATGCGGGTGTCGAGATCGACTGCTATTCGCGCGGATTCAACCAGAAGGTCCAACTCCTGCTGCATTTTGTCCGTTCACGCATCGAAGATGCGGATTTGCTCAAGTCCATCCTGGCCCATACCTTCAAATACCGATCGTCCCAGTTGTTTGAATTCATGCACACCCTGACCAAACCGGTGGAGGCGCGCATCGCATCGGCGGCCCGGGAAACCGGGGCCAATGAGGCCCTGATCGATTTCACCCGGGTTTACATCAAAAAGATCAGCCGTCTGCTGGAGGCCAAGGGGGGGGATTTGCCGCCCGAGATGATCAAAAACAAGATTCTCCGCAATTTTTTCGACGGGTTGCGGGAGCAGCACGGCGACACCCTGATCGATCGTGTGCAGACATTTCTCAAAGCGGTCAAAACACGGGTCAAGGCCGAGTTCCCCCTGCATTATTTCTACCGGACGTCGGAGGTGATCGAGGAGGCACGCGCGCTGGGGGCGGGTATCGTCATACCGCACCCCGAACAATTCTGGCCGATCCTTCTGGCGGACTACGATGTCGACGGGATTGAAGTCTGGAACCCGCAGTCGCGCAAATACACGGAGTTTTTGATCGCGGTCATCAATCAGAAAAACCGCTGCGGCGGCCTGTCCAAACGCAATCTTTTAATTTTCATGGGGGACGATACCCATATGGCGGAGAAAACCCGCGCCCCTGAGGTTCAGGACCAGGAAAAAGCCGCCCGCGAAATCGGCTACCAGCCGGCCTGGGACGATTTTAGCATCCGCAAAGCGCTCATCCGCGCCGGTGCCAATCGACGCAATGTCATTCAGGAGTATGAAGCGCGTTTGGGGCAGTAACCTGCAGCAAAGGAATATTCGACCATGGCGGAATACGGCAGTTTTGAATACGAATCCTACCAGGACCTGGAGACCATCCAGAAGTTTCTGGAGTCGCTCACCCAGGGGTTTGCCAAGGAGCAGATTTTTCTCAGTTCGGGTGACGACACCATTGAACTTCAGCCCAAAAATCTGCTCAAATTTTCGGTGAGTGCCAAGAAGAAAGAAGACAAGACCAAATTAAGCATCAAGATTTCTTGGAAGGAAGGCAAGATCAAGGCCGCCAAGCAGCCTTTGGAAATTGGACCCTGAGCCATGATCACTTTTGAGTCCCTCGAAGAGAATCTCAAATTCCTGGTGCTGGAGGTCGAAAACCAGCTAACGCTGACCTTCCGGCTGCTCAACGACGCCGACCCCGACCTGCTGGAGAAAGTCTCCGCCAAAGACGACTACGTCGACAACCTCAAGGCGATCATCGAAAACGAATGTTTCTCCCGTCTGCACGGCGATGCCGGTAAAGGATCGGACGACATCCGGACCATCCGGGCGTCCCACGCCATCGCCGTCAATCTGGAGCGCATCGCCGACTACTGTGTCAACATCGCGCGCCAGACCGAGTATCTGATCGATTTCAATCATTTGCACCAATCCAATTTCCAGGAGATGTTCACCCTGATCCAGTCCAGTATCGAGCAGGTCCTGCCGGCCCTGAAAAAGCAGAATCTGCCCCAGGCCCTCAGAATTTGCCGGTCGGAACAGCAACTGGACAAACTCTACAAAGAGAATTTCGACTGGATCATGGCCCGTCTGCGCACCGGCCATTTCGTCGAAGACCTGATCACGACGCTCTTTATTTTTCGTTATCTGGAGCGCATCGGTGATTCCCTCTTGAATATCGGCGAAGCGTTGATTTTTGCCGCCACCGGGGAGCGCATCAAGATCGAGCAATTTGACGCCCTCAAAGAGGTGCTGGCCAGTCCCGGCCTGGAAGAAACCCTCACCGGGGCGGAATTCAAATCCATCTGGGGCTCACGGTCGGGCTGCCGGATCGGACGGGTGGACATGGCGGAGGGGGCGCCGGCAGCGGCACAAGGGCTCTACAAAGAAGGGGTCAGGGCCAAGATCCGTAAGGAAAAAGAAAATATCGAACTCTGGGAAAAAATCATGCCGGGACTGGCCCCGCGTATCCTGGCCTATCGGGAAAACACCGACAAGGCCACGCTGCTGGTCGAGTTCTTCGAGGGCCGCACACTGGATTCGATCATCCTGGGCAACGACGACAGGACGCTGCAGGCGGCCATGGCGGCGCTGGAGAAGACCCTGGGAGAAGTCTGGCAGCGCACCCGGCGCGAGCAGGCGACCCCGACGGACTACATGGGGCAGCTCAAGGCCCGTCTGGGTACGGTCCGGCGGGTGCATCCCGGGTTCATGCGATCCTGGAAGGCCATCGACCAGTTGGAGATTCGATCGTCCGAAGACCTCATCGATCGTTGTGCGGCGATCGAACAGGCGCATCCCGCCCCCTTCGGCATCCAGATTCACGGCGATTTCAACGCCAACAATGTGATTTTCAACCCCGATAGCGGGCGGATCAACTACATCGACTTCCACCGCTCGCGTCAAGCCGACTACATCCAGGATGTCTCCGTCTTTCTGGTCTCCAATTTCAGAATGCCGGTTTTCGAACCATCCCTGCGCCAACGTCTCAACGATGTCATCAAGCGTTTTTTCGCGTTCAGCGCCGATTTCGCCCGCAACCACGGCGATGCCGATTTCGAGCTGCGTATGGCGCTGGCGTTGGCCCGGTCGTTTTACACGTCCACCCGTTTCGAGCTCAACCAGGACTTTGCCCGCGACATGTTCACGCGCGCGCACTACCTGATGGAAAAAGTACTGACGCATTCGGAGGCGGCGTCCGCCTTTCGGCTGGAACGCCAAGTGCTCTACTACTGAGGACACCGCCATTCACCCGATTTCTGAAAGGGCCTGACGGCGCCCTCTAAAACCCAAACGGATACTGCAAGTAAAAGGCTCCCAATGAACATCAAACTTGGCGTGGTCGGCACGCCCGGCGGCTGGTCGTCGGAAAAACTGGCCGATACGGTGGCCGCGATGACCGGATATCGGCTGTTGATCGACATGTCACGCCTGGCGCTGGACCTTTCCGAAGGGCGGGCCTGGTTCGAGGGCACCGATGTCAGCGCCCTGGACGGTCTGATCATCAAAAAAATCGGGGCCTGGTATTCGCCCGATCTGCTGGACCGCCTCGAAATGCTGCGTTTTTTGCACGCCCGCGGGCTGCCCATTTTTTCTTCGCCTTACAATATCATGCGCGTGCTGGATCGCCTGAGTTGCACGGTCACCCTTCAGCTGGCCGGCATCCCCATGCCGCCGACGACGGTCACCGAAGACGTGGATGCGGCCGTCGCGTCGGTGGCCCAATACGGCGAGGCGGTGTTCAAGCCGCTCTATTCCACCAAGGCCAAGGGCATGCTGCTTTTGTCCGACGGGCCCGGCGCCCGTCAGACGATCGAGGCCTACCACAACGAAAACCCGATCATGTACATCCAGAGGAAGATGGATCTGCGGGGCAAGGATCTGGGGATTGCGTTTCTGGGCGGCCAGTATTTGACGACCTACGCGCGGGTGAAAGGGGAGGGCGCCTGGAACACCACCACCCGTTCCGGGGGGCATTACGAGGCGTTTGAGCCGCCCGAGGAATTGATCACCCTGGCCCATAAAGCCCAGGCGCCGTTCGACCTGGATTTTACCTGTGTGGACGTGGCCGAGACTCCCGGCGGTCCGATCGTTTTCGAGGTTTCGGCCTTCGGTGGCTTTCGTGGCATCGAGACGGCCAGCGGCATCGATGCCGCCCGGCGTTACGTAGAATTCGTACTGGAAAGGATCGGACATGAATCCGCTGCCTGAAAGCCGTCAGGCGCTGGTTGCCCAAATCAGGGAGGCCCTGCCGGCAACATCAACGTTTTACCTGCAGCTCGGAAGATGTTTGCTGGCGGTCCACACCGACCGCGAATCGATCGTCGACGCCCTGCGTGAATATTTTAAGCCTTTTGTGGCCGAAGCCGGGGTTGCCGATATCGAGGTCAGCATCCACGAGGCGCCGGAGTATCGGCTGCCGGTTGATTTCACGGTCAAAGAACCGGATCCCGGCAAGACCAAAATCAAAGAGGAATTCTATGAGTTGGCCGATGGGCGGATTGTCCGCAAATGCCTGACCGGGATGCTGTTCGTTATCGGCGGGGGCGATAATGTCGCTGTAGGCCCCTGTCTCGACAATCTCAACCAGGTCGTCAATTTCATCAATAACCGCTACATCGAGTGGATCTTATGCCAGGGCAGCCTTCTGGGGCATGCCGCCGGTGTGGTTCTCAACGGCCAGGGCCTGGCGCTGGCAGGGTTTTCAGGCGCGGGCAAATCCACCCTGGCCCTGCACCTCATGAACGAGGGGGCTACCTTTATCTCCAACGATCGATTGATGATCGAAAAGAGAAAAAACGGACTGGTGATGCACGGTGTTGCGAAGATGCCGCGCATCAATCCGGGAACAGCGCTCAACAACCCGAAACTGCGCACGGTCATGAGCGCGGAAGAGCAGACGCGTTTTGCTTCCCTGCCCGAAAACGAACTCTGGGAGCTCGAGCACAAGTACGATGCATTGATCGATGACTGCTATGGTCCGGACCGCTTTGTGCTGCGGGCGCCGATGCAAGCGCTTGTTCTATTGAACTGGCGGCGCAATGGCGGACCGACCGAAGTGTCGCCGGTGGATCTGGCCGAGCGACGGGACTTGCTGCCGGCGTTCATCAAAAACGTGGGCCTCTTTTTTGTGCCGCCGGAGCAGTGTGCCATGCCCGCTCCGGTCGAGGATGCCTATATCGACTTTCTTTCGCGCTGCAGCGTTTTCGAGGTCAGCGGTGGAACCAACTTCGCGGCTGCGGCCCAGGCCTGCCTGCGATTTGTCCGTCCCGACCCCTCGGCGGCCTGAGCCGGTTACCCGCATGCAGATCGAGATCACCCACACCATCGACCTTCCCGATCCCCGCCGGATGGAGCTGCTGCGACGCAACCCGGATCTGGGGCCGCGGATCCTGTTCTTCAGCGGCGGCAGCGCCCTGCGCAAGACCAGTGAAGAACTGGTCTATTTCACCCATAACTCGATCCACATCATCACACCGGTGGATTCGGGCGGCAGCTCGGCCGTCCTGCGCAATGCGTTTCAAATGCCGGCCATCGGCGATATACGCAACCGCTTGATGGCGCTGGCCGATCGCGGCCTTCGTGGCAACCCCGAGATTTTTCGACTGTTCGCCTACCGTCTCCCTCATGGGGCCGGCCCGGAGGCGCTGGCCGACGAACTGCTGGAAATGGCCCGGGGAGAACATCCTCTGATCCAACGGGTTCCTGACCCCATGCGCAAGATCGTGCGCAACTACCTGCAGTCCTTCGTCGACATGCTCGGCAGTAATGAACGGCTCAGGAGTTTTGACCTGCGGGGGGCGAGCATCGGCAATCTCATCCTGACCGCCAGCTATCTTAGCAACCGGCGGCATTTTGACCCGGCCATATTTATTTTCTCCAAGCTGGTCAACGTGCGCGGCACGGTGCGTCCGGTCGCCAATGCCGACCTGCATCTCGTCGCGGAGATGGAGGACGGTGAAACCATTGTCGGCCAGCACCTGCTCACCGGCAAGGAGGTGCCCCCAATCGAGAGCCGGGTCAAATCGGTCTACCTGAGCGCGTCACGCCAGGCACCCAGGCCGACCACCTTGGGTATCCGGGAAAAAATGAAAACCCTGATCGGTTCAGCTGACCTGATCTGCTATCCCATGGGCAGTTTTTACTCCAGCCTCCTGTCGAACCTCCTGATCCGTGGGGTATCGGATGCCATCTGGCGCAATCCGCGTCCCAAGGTTTTCATCCCCAGCACAGGCAACGACCCTGAACTTTTCGGGCACAGCTTGAGCGATCAGGTCGAAGTCTTGCTGGAGGCCCTCAAACGGGACGACCCCGCGAATATCAAAGACGGTGACGTGCTCAACTACATCCTGCTGGACGAGCGCAACGGAAACTACTCAGGGGCATTGGATCAAGACGCGCTTGCGCGGCGAGGTATTCAAACGATCAGCTGCCGCCTGGTGAGCATGCGCAGCCAGCCGTATATCGACGAGAAGATGCTGGTACCGATCCTGCTTTCCCTTTCCTGAGACCCGATCGCTTGGAATGCGCAGGAATCGGTTGGCGTTTTTTATCGACATCCGCTTGGGTGGCAATATCGCCGCGGATTTCATTTAACCTCGAGGAGAAAAGCAAATGGGCGAGAAATCGATTGGCTTCAAACGCATGGTCGACATTCACGAGGCCGTTTCATATTTGGAGGCGTTGGCCAAGGGTTTTCGGGACGGGCGCATCGTCGTGGAGCATGGCGGGAAGACGCTGGATATGGAGCCGCCTTCGGTGGTTGTTCTGGAAATCGAGGCCAAGCAAAAGAAGGACAAAAATAAATTCGGTTTTGAAATTGCCTGGAAAAACGATGCCGAGCAGGAAGGTGGCGAACCGTTGAGAATATCATCCGGATCCGGGGAATTGCCCCCGGCGGCGTAATCCGCAGCAAGCGTTCCCCGGGGTGTCCAATCAAAATCCGCTTTGTATTTCACTCGCCGCGGTCGCGCCTGCACCTTCTGGTAAGTGATTGATCGACCGACTATCGGGGTACGAGAATGGTATTATTCTGACATATCGTGTCGTCATTCTCGGTGCGGGGATCATCCTGGGTTAAATCCATGAATGTCAGGTGGACCCATCCGCTGGTGGCGGTAATCGAAACCACGCCCCCTCGGTTGAGATTGCCACTCCAGATGATGCCGCTTTTACGACGGATAGACGGAGCCTTTTGGCTGCCACGCGAGTAGTGCGCTTCCAGATAGACCGGCTTGGTCGCCTTAATTTGGCAGGTGGTGTCCTCTTCGGCCCTCATGTCGGTTGGCAGGGCCAGGGCGATGCCCGTAAGGGCCAAAGTGAGCATAACAATCAGGATCCGGTTCATACGCTCCCCTTTCCAGTATCCAAAAACCTTAATCTAATAATGCCTGCTTGGCAATATTTACTGTTTGTCTTTGGATGCGAGGATAGGACGTATCTGGTCCTGATTGAATCTCCTCAGTTTTTTCCATAGGACGATAATCATCCTACCGGTGACGGTGCATCATCGTGATTCGTCACCGCGGTACGAGTATTGTCCTTCCGTTCTTGCAGATCGTATCGTTGTTTTCGCTTCGCGGGTCTCGATCGGTCAAATCCTGATAAGCCAGATGAATCCAGCCGTTGCGGGTATTAAAGGACTGGACCTCCCCGCGGCGCATGTTTCCGCTCCAGATCACGTCGCTTTTATTTCGGATGCTCGGCGATTTCCGGCCGCCATCCGAGTAGTGCGCCTGGAGATTCACGTCCTTGATCGCTTTGATCGTACACGTGTTGTTGCGGGCGCCGGCATCGGGCGCCAGTGCGCTGGCCATGAAAAGTAATAACGCGAGGGTTGAGAAAATCGGTATCGGTTTCATATAAACCTCCTTCAGGACTAAATAAGATCCTGATGTTATCTTAGTGATCGGGCGATAAAATTTAACAGTGACAAAGCCGAAGTTTTTCAAGCACGGCCTTCATCGCTTTTGGATACAACAGCAATCTTTATCTCATTGGAAAGCAAACAGCCACACTCAGAATAAGCAATTTAAAAT
>JASJCV010000210.1 GCA_030065275.1 Desulfobacterales bacterium
AGAGTTCCGAAGATATCCAGGTGCGTTTTCTGGATGCCGCCGCCGCCGGCCGGATCATCGAAGACGCCTCGTTGAAGGTGGACGTGAAGACATGGATGGCCCTTTCCGAATTCGCACGTCGCGGGTCGATTGGCTAGGGCGCCAACTTTTCCGCGTTGCGGGCCGGACCGCCCCTGCCGGTTTGACAAAATTATCCGGGAGGCACACTTTAAACTTTTTTGGACAAGTAGGTTACTGTCGTCGCATGAAGGTCCTACTCGGAGACTGAATTATTCTCTATCGAAAGGCACGCGGTGCGTTTTCTGCTTTACAACATTCGCTACGGAGCCGGCAGCGGCTGGCGGGTCCACCTACCTTTGCCCTTTGGCGGTTACCTCAAACCCACGGGCAGGAATTTTCGCCTCATCATGGACTTCATACGTTCGGTCAACCCGGATGTTACCGGTCTGATCGAGGTCGACAGCGGCTCATTCCGTGCCGAGTGGCGCTGCCAGGCCGAGCGGCTGGCTGTGGGCCTGCGGCAGCGCCATGTTTATGAAAACAAATACGGCGGAGCTTCCATGGCGCGGCGCGTACCCCTACTGAGCCGGCAGGGCAATGCCCTCCTGACCAACCAGGAAATTTCGGGATGGACTTTCCACTACCTGAGCAAAGGGTTCAAGCGGCTGGTGATTGAGGCTGAGTTCAGGGATTTCAAGACGTTTATCGTCCACCTTTCCCTGAAGTACCGTCACCGACAGGAGCAATTGAGGGATCTCTACGAAATGGTGCGCAAAGCGCGCAAGCCGGTCATTGTGGCGGGAGATTTTAATGTATTCAGAGGACGTAAAGAATTGTCCTTGTTCATGGGGGCGACAGGTCTGCTGAGTGCCAACACGCAAGATGCACCTTCATACCCCAGTCGATTGCCCCGGCGGCAGCTTGATTTCATCCTGCACAGTCCGGCGATTCAAACCAAGCATTTCGAAGCGCCAGCCGTTCCTTTTTCCGATCACATTCCCCTGATCTGGGACTTTGAAGTCCGCCCGGCCGAGCGCCTGGCGCACGCTGCGTGATCATGGTGGCGCTCCCGGCGCCAGCCTATCAGTCGTCAGCGTGACCGTTGTTGACGCGTTCCTTCAGCGCCTTGCCGACCTTGAAGCAGGGCAGCTTTTTCTGCTTGACTTCAACCGACTGGCCGGTCTTGGGATTGCGGCCGATGTATCCGTCGTATTGCTTGACCTTGAATGTCCCAAAACCGCGGATGTCGACGCGCTCGGATTGCTCCAGAGATTCGGCCATCGTCCGGAACATGATGTCGATAATCCGCTTGGCTTTTTTCTGGGAAATCCCCTCTTTTTCCGCAAGGATCTTGTTGAGCTGCTCACCGGTCAATTGCATAAAGCCCCTCCAATGCTCGCCTCGATTTACCGGCAGGTGACAACCCGGGATTTGAAAGCCGAACCCCTCCGGTCCGTTTCTTGGATGCCTCGGGCCTCTCCGCCAACCTTCCCGCACCTGGACCAATCGGGATTTTTATAATAATGTCTGAGATTAAGAGGATTGATAAATCAATTAGAGGGAATATTCAATGCGGTATAAATAGTGTAAAATTACGTATATAATTTGTGTACTAATGTTTGCGCTTCAGCCCTTTCCACATGCTCGACCTAAAAAGCCGCCGGGATGATTTCCGGCGGCTTTTTAGGTGTGGGCAGCACGCAAAACGGACCAGGCATCCGTTACGAGGATCACTTCCGATGTGCGCGTCAGGACGGTACTAAATGTCGAAATACAGGAAAAACTCGTGCGGATGGGGCCGCAGATTCACGTCGTTGACTTCGTTTTCGGTTTTGTATTCAATCCAGGTATCGATGACATCCGGCGTGAACACGTCGCCTTTCATCAAGAAGTCGTGGTCCTCTTGGAGGGCCTCCAGCGCCTCGGCCAGGCTGCCCGGTGCCGAGGGGACTTCGGCCAGTTCCTCGGGCGAGAGCCCGTAAATGTCCTTGTCCAGCGGCTCGCCCGGATCGATTTTGTTCTCAATGCCGTCCAGGGCGGCCATGAGCATGGCCGAGAAGGCCAGATAGCCATTGCAGGACGGATCCGGTGTGCGAAATTCGATGCGTTTGGCCTTGGGCGAAGCCGAATACATGGGAATGCGCACCGAGGCGCTGCGGTTGCGGCTGGAATAGGCCAGGTTGACCGGCGCCTCGAAGCCCGGTACCAGACGTTTGTAAGAGTTGGTGGTCGGATTGGTGAAGGCACAGAGCGACCGGGCATGCTTCAGAATCCCGCCGATGGCGAAGAGACCCGTTTCCGAAATGCCTGCGTAACCGTCACCGGCGAAAGTGGGTTCGCCGTCTTTCCAGATGCTCATGTGGGTGTGCATGCCGGTGCCGTTGTCCTCGAAAAGCGGCTTGGGCATGAAGGTCACGGTATAGCCGCTGCGGGCGGCCACGTTTTTCAAAACGTATTTGAACCACATCAACTGGTCGCCCATCTGCAGCAGGGGCTGGAAGCGCATGTCGATTTCGGCCTGCCCCGCGGTGGCCACTTCGTGGTGCTGGCATTCAACGGCAATGCCGAGCTGTTCCAGGGTCAGCAGCATTTCGGTACGCAGATCTTGGAATTTGTCCATGGGCGGCACCGGAAAATAGCCTTGCTTGTGGCGGGGTTTGTAGCCCAGGTTGGGGGCCTCGTCCCGGCCGGTGTTCCAGATGCCTTCGACCGAGTCAATCTCGTAAAAGGCGCGATGGCGGGAGGATTCAAAGCGGATTTCGTCGAAGATGAAGAATTCGGCCTCGGGACCGAAAAAGGCCGTATCGCCGATGCCCGTGCCCTTGAGATAGGCTTCGGCTTTCTGGGCGATGTAGCGGGGGTCGCGGGTATAGGATTCGCGGGTCACCGGATCGACAATGTTGCCTACCAGCACGAGGGTCGGTTCCTCGTAGAACGGATCCATTGCGGCCGTGGTGGGATCGGGAATCACAAGCATGTCGCTGGCATTGATCGGCTGCCAGCCGCGGATGCTCGAGCCGTCGAAGCCGTAGCCGTCCTCGAAGCTGCCTTCGTCCAGTTCACTCATGGGCACCGTAAAGTGCTGCCAGACGCCGGGGAAATCCAGAAAGCGGATATCAAGCACCTTGGCGCCGTTTTCTTTGGCGAATGCCAATACGTCTTTAGGGGTCATCATAATGCCTCCTTTGTTAGTGAGTCGTGTTATTTAGTTGACGCGCAGTGAAAACCGTGCGGCGGTTTGGTATCGGTTAAAAAAAATGAAACCAGGCTTCCAGGTCCTATAGCGCATCCGAACCGGTTTCACCGGTGCGCACCCGGACGGCCTCTTCGATGCCCACGACGAAAATTTTGCCGTCGCCGAGTTTGCCCGTGTTGGCGGCTTCGCGGATCTTGGCCACCACGGCATCGGCCTGGTCGGCGGGAACGACCACTTCGATTTTCACCTTGGGGATGAAATCGACGACATATTCGGCGCCGCGGTAAATCTCCTTGTGGCCTTTCTGACGCCCATAGCCTTTGACTTCGGTGATGGTCATGCCCTGGATGCCGATTTCATTCAAAGCCTCTTTGACATCATCAAGCTTGAAGGGCTTGACGATCGCTTCAATTTTCTTCATTTTAACGACCTCCTGTTCTCCTCAAAATATCCGGATAGATTAATTCGTTATCGCAACATCAAACACTTTGAATTTCAAAGGCCCGCTCGCCATGCTGAGCATTGTCGAGCCCTTCGATTTCGACCTCCTCGACCACGCGCAGGCCACCGGTGATCATTTTGGTGACCAGCGCCACCACCAGGGTGCCGATGGCCGAAAAAGCGGCCGTTCCCAGGATAGACACCACCTGGATCCATAGCTGGCCCGGGTTGCCGTAGAACAGACCCATGCCGGCCTCGTTGACGGCCGGGCTGGCGAAAAGGCCGGTGGCCAGAGCCCCCCAGATGCCGCAGAGGCCATGCACGCCGAAGGCATCCAGTGAATCGTCGTAACCCAGCATGCCTTTGAGTTTGGCCACGCTGAAATAGCCGATGAGACCGGCCATCACACCGATGACCAGCGAACCCGGCATGGAGACGAATCCGGCCGCAGGCGTAATCGCCACAAGGCCGGCCACGACGCCGGAGGCCAGGCCGAGGACGGTGGGTTTACCGGTGGTCATCCACTCCGCCGTCATCCAGGCCAGCGCGCCCAAGGCGGCCGAGGTGTTGGTGACCAGGAAGGCGGAGGCGGCCACGCCGTCGGCCGCCAGTTGGCTGCCGGCGTTGAAACCGAACCACCCGAACCACAGCAGCGCCGCGCCCAGGGCCGTCAGGGTGATGCTGGACGGAAACATGGCCTCCTTGCCATAGCCGAGGCGTTTGCCCAGGAGGATGGAAAGCACCAGGCCGGCCACGCCGGCGTTGATGTGGACCACCGTGCCGCCGGCGAAGTCCAACGCGCCCATCGCGCCCATCCAGCCGCCGCCCCAGGCCCAGTGGGCCACCGGGCAGTAGATGAAGGTGACCCACAGAATCGTGAAGACGATCCAGGCCGAGAACTTCATGCGATCGACGATCGAGCCCAGGACCAAGGCCACGGTGATGCAGGCAAAGGTCATCTGAAACAGAAGGAAGACATAGGTCGGGATGGTGCCCGACAGGCTGTTGACCGAGATGCCGCTCAAAAAGAGATGATCGAAACCGCCCACCAAACCGCCCATGCTGGTCCCGAAGGCCAGGGTGTAGCCCCACAGCACCCAGATGACGCTGGCCAGGCAGTAGGCCACCATGGTCATGGCGATGGTGTTGAGCAGGTTCTTGTAGCGTGCCAGCCCGCCGTAGAAAAGGGCCAGGCCGGCCGGGGTCATCATCATCACCAGGGCGGTGGAAACGATGATCCAGGCCGTATCGCCGGTGTCAGGTCCTTCGGCCGCCATGGCGGCTGCCGGAAAAAGCAGCATCGGGGTGGTCCAGAGTAAAGATCGCATTTTCATCATATTGCATTCCCTCCTTGTGTTAGTTGATGGCGTTTAGTTGTGCCGGTTCCGTCGGCAGTACCGCATAAATCGCATCTTTGATGCCTTGCTCCTCTCCAGGATCGTCCACCTTTTGGCCGTCGAAGTCGCGGACATAAAAGACGTCGACGACCTGGTCGACATTGGTGGCGATCTTGGCCACCCAGACATCCAGGCGGCAGTGAAACAGCGCGTTGGTGATGCGGAAGAGAAGCCCGGGAAAGTCATCGGCAAAGACCTCGACGATGGTGAAAAAGCTGGAGGTCGTGTTGTCGATTTCCACGCGCACGGGGCGCGCCATGTCCGGGGGGCGCACAGGCGTCTTGTGTCCGCCGCCGTTGACCAGCCTTTCTTCGATATCCAGCCCGCCCTCAAGGGTCAGGGTGAGATCCCGACGCGCCTTCTCCCATTTCTCATCCTCGAAAATCGGATCGGGCGGCGGCTCCACCTTGAAGATGTCGAGCGCCGTGTTGTTGCGCCAGGTAAACACCTGGGCATCGAGAATGTTGATGTGGTTCAGGGTGAACACGCCGGCGATGCGGGAAAAGAGGCCCGGCTGGTCTTGGCCGCACACGGTGACGATGCGGGTGTCATCCGCCATGCCCGGCTCGACGTCCCACACGAAGGGCGCATCCCCCAGTCGCTGAAAAAGGTCGGCATGCGACTGGATATTTTCCACCGGCACGTTCAGGAGGTAGCGGGGCGACATCACCTTGAAGAGGGCTTCGAGTTCCTGGCGGCGCTTTTTGGGCTTTATCGTCTTTAGCAGCTCCTCGTGTTTGCGGGCCACGAGCGCCACGGCTTCCTGGGTGGCCAACTCGCGGTTTTCAAGCACATTGAGCACTTTGAAGAAGAGATCCCGCAGGAGGGTCGCGGTCCAGCTGTTCCAGGCCTTCGGCCCGGTGGCCATCGAGTCCGCCACCGTCAACAGGTAGAGCATCCGCAACCGTTCCACATCGTTGATCCGGCGGGCGCAGTGCAGGGCGGTTTCTTCATCGTTGATGTCGCGCCGCGCCGCGGTCTTGGCCAGCAGCAGATGTTCGCGCACGAGAAAGGCCACCGTTTCGATATCCTCGGGCTTGTAGCCTTTCTCCCCTAAAATCTCCGGGATGAGGGCCTCGCCCCGGCCGGAGTGGTTCTTGCCCGGCTGGCCCTTGCCGATATCGTGCAGAAGCGCGCCCCAAAGCAGCAGTTTTTTGGCTTTGACCTCCGACCACAGTTCGGCCGCCAGGGGGTCGCCGTTGCCGTTTTGCATATCCTTGATCTGCTTGAGCAGCATGACCGTGCGCAACAGGTGCCGCCCGACGGGGTAGATATGGTATTCATCGTACTGGATGCGGTTGATGACCATGGCGAACACCGGCAGAAACCGTTCGAGCAGCCCCGTGTGCAGCATGGCGTTCAGCACGTTGAAGGTCGGTGCCGGCGCCATCAGGATTTTTTCAAATGATTTGACCACCTCCGGCTCGGCGCGCAGATCGGCATCGAACAGGTGGCCGAATTCGCGCACCACCCGGCGGGCTTCGATATCCAGCGGCAGCTTGAGCCGGGCGCTCTCCTCGAAAATCCGGATCAGCAGGCGGGGATTGGCTTTCACCTGATAGGAGGCACTGAAGGTCAGCGCGTCGCCCTTGACCTCGACACCCTCGACCTTGGCGACCTTGGCCCTGCGTTTGAAGCGCCGCACGCGCTTTTCGTAGCCCTGCTCGAAAAGGAAAATGAGGTGCTGCTGTTTGATGAATTCCATCTGCTCGTGCAAGTCGCCCAGAAACTGTTCCACGGGCTGCAGCCCGTTGCGGCGCCGATAACCCAGGGCGCGGGCGAGGCGAATCTGGTGTTCGAAATGCAGCTGGTCGTTTTTGCGGTTGCTCAGAAGGTGGAGGCGATTGCGGACTTCGAAGATAAACAGCAGGGCGTCCATCATCTGCTGATACTCTTCGTGGGAAAGATAGCCGAGGTACTCGAAGTCGCGTGGCTGTTTGAGATTGGATTTGATGCGGGCGATCCACAGCATGGTATGGTAGTCACGCAGCCCTCCCTGCCCCTCCTTCAGGTTGGGCTCAAGCAGGTAGGCCGAGTCGCCGAAACGCACGTGGCGTTCCTGGTTGGTTGCCACCAACCAGTCGATCACCTTGCGGGTGCGCCGCTTGATGACCTTTTCCCGCAGCATCTGCATCAGCGCGGAGTAGAGCTTGCTCATCCCGCAGACGAAGCGGGCATCCAGAAGCGGTGTCAGGATTTCGAAATCCTTGGCGGCCAGCGACAGGCACTCCTTGAGCGACCGGGTGGCATGCCCGACCTCGAGGCCCAGATCCCAGAGGGGGTAGACGATTTCGCGGATCAGGGCCTCCGCTTTGTCCGGGACCCGCTTTTCAAACAGGATCAGTAGGTCGATGTCCGAGTGCACGCACTGGTCGTCGCGTCCGTAGCCGCCTTGGGCGATGATCACATAGGGGTTGCGCGTGATGTTCATGCGGGGGCCGATCTGGCTGGCCTCGAAGCTGTTGCAGAAGTATTCGTCCAGCAGGCGTGAGTGCTGAAGCATGAAGTCCGGCGCCCGGCCTTTGGGAAAATCGCGCAACAGGCGATTTCGCTGGCGGCGAAGCTCTTCGGCGGCGCTGGTGGTGGTCTTGGGCATGGTCCGGATCGATTCGTTCGTTGATGTCGAATGACGCACGCGATCTTTTGAGCAAATGTTGTGCCATCGGCCAAAATCAAAAATTTCAGTATAAATTACAGACTGTTGATGGATTGGTTCGTGGAAACAGGGGTGCCAGTTATTTCAATTATGTAACTTGCGTGAAAATAATTATTACATAATTGAAAGACGGGTGCGTTTATTTGTTCACTGGTCGCTGTCGGCCGAGCAGCGTCCCGGCGACGGCCGGGGGGCCGAGGAATAGGCTACGGTCCTGCGAGGAGAGTTTATAAAGTGCGGACCACGTGGGTCATG
>JASJCV010000211.1 GCA_030065275.1 Desulfobacterales bacterium
TCGCTTTGGGGAGACATTAGGATTTATCGCGCGGCGGTCCTTGGCGACAGATGCCGCCCCTGCGCATTCAGGGGGATGATTGCGCCAAACCGGACCGCGCGATATCGCAGATTAGACCAAGCGCTACCATCTGAATTACAGCGCCTGGCACATATGATCGAATCTTAAGGTGGGCATTGCGGATAATAGCTTTAGGAGAGGCCATCCGGATAGACGATGTATCGATGCGACGGCCCCGACGCGGGGGCCGCTGACATAATGTCTATTGAACGGAAATCGGCTGATTTGCCAATCATATAGATGGTCAACAATCATTGATGGTTAACAAAAATTCCCAGAATTGCCGAACTTCATTGGAGAGCAGGATGTCGGGGTTATATCCCCGCCTGAGGCGGGCAAGCCTCCGCAACGCCTAATTATATCGATCACTTACACCCTATTCCTACCAAAGACCCCCTATTTTTAGCATTGAATAGATGCCGGGATAGACGCTACGGTGTCAGTTCGATCATATCCTTCGTATAGAGATCCAATTCGTCTTGCTTCCAGTCGGTTTTCATTTAATGTTCGATCTTCATCATCGGCCGCTTCTTAGCACTCCACGCAATTCCTTGGACGCCAACAAGTACATCCGTACGCCCCGCCCCCATCGCGCTCACTTCTCCAATCCGATATAGCGCGCCGTCAAGCGCAGCCACTCCTCGGTTTCGATGATCGTCAACAGGGCCTGGTTGAACGGTTCGCGCAGCGTGCTCCCGGGCGGCATGGCCATGCTCACGTAATAAGGATCGAAGATCTCGGGCAGGACCTGAATCCGTCCGTTAAATGCCGTCCGCGCGGCATTTTTCAAGGTGAGTGCATTGAAGACAAAGGCATCGATTTCGCCATCGATCATCGCCTGAAGACCGTCTTGCTGGCTTTTAAAGGCGCGAACGCCAATCCCGTGCTGGGCAAGATAATCGAGGCTCTCCGACCGGGCCACGGAGCCGACGCGGGCCCCGTAAAGATCGTTAAAGCCCTGGACCTTGCCGCTCAACGTGCCGACGGTCAGCGACGCGGTCACGGCCGCCGTAAAAAGGGCGAACAAAATGATGCTGGTAAACATCCAGACGAGCGCCACGACCCGCCCGCCGACGGTTCTGGGGGCTTTGTCGCCGTAGCCCACCGTCGTCATGGTGACCACGGCCCACCACAGACCCTGCCAGAGCCCTTTGAAGGTTTTGTCCGTGAATACGTCGCGGTTGCGGCGACTTTCGAACAACCATACCAGGGTGCCGGCACCGAACGCCAGCAGGACCAGCACGCCAATCATCAGCAATAGTTCGCGCGAGAGAAATCGATCGACAAACTGGCCAAGGAAGTGCAGTAGGCTGGGCCGCGGTTCAATCCATGGCACTGCAATGGACGATCCCGACGTGAGGAAAGGGTGGCTCATGTCAAAAATGTCCTCGTGCGATGCGGTGAGGGCCATCGCGATGAACACATCCAGCGCGCCGTTTTCAAGATCCAGCTTTAATTGCCCAGAATCTTCGTACGGGATGAATTCATATGCGACTTCCAGGTCCCGTGCGATCCAGCGCCACAGCTCGATGCTGAGTCCCTCCCAGGGCCCATTCGCGACCTGCGTCGCAAAGGGGGGGGCTTCCACGGTCCCTACGCGAAGTTTCGCGACCCCGACATGGGTGTTCTGCGCCGCTGCGCCGGCAGGCCCAAACACGACCACCCAAATCGCGGTAACAAGAGCAAGCCCGACAATAACCATCCAATTGGGTTTCGAAATCGCAAGCATATGATTTTTCCTCCAAAAGAAAGCGCCATTTTGTTTTGCAGGCCTTGCGAAAAGATACCGGTCTCACTTTAATCCGCTTTCTCTCTGGACCGGATTGAAGGGGACGGCGCCTGCTCCTTGGCAGGGATGTCGATCGTGCGTTGCCAGATGCCATTAACATCGCAGGGGTACGCCCTGTACGCGTCCAAGTGCGGAAATGGAGCCAGCAATCCGATTGGACCGACCGCGAGTGCGCTGAGACCCTCAGCACTTCGCGTCAATAAGGGAGCCTGGCCACACCCACCTGGGGTTCCATGGTCGTGCCGCTTATTTTCAGCTTGGACACGAGGCGCAGGTCGGGATGCCTGGATTTGGATACCCGTAAAAAAATCGATTTTCTCATTGCCCCGGTTGATTTCGCCTTCGCCAACGGTAATACCGGCCCGGGTATCGAACATAAAAACCCGGCTAGCGGCCACGCCCTTTTGGAAATCGAACGGCACGACGGCGCATTCGATCTGATCGGCCGCTTGGGGCGGGTTCCAGATGCGGAAAACCTTTTGGGAGGGACCCGCCGCGAGCCAGTCAAGGTCGTAGGTCAAGTAGCCCTGGCCCATTACGGCCCCCGCCAGAAACGTGATGGTGATGAGCGCCGAGGGGTGCGTGGCCACATCGATGCCGGCCTGCTGGATCACGCTGCCGGTGCAGATGGCGATCGCGATGGTGAGCGTGCTGACCATCAGGATCGTGCCGGTGGCCAGGGAGGCCACGATGGGCGCCGCCATAATAGAGTAGAGCCCGTAGACCGGGTTGACGCCCAGCAGCTTGGCGTAGGCCATGCCCTTCGGGATCCTGAACAAGCCGGTGGTGAACCCGGCCGCCAGATCGGAAATGAGGTTTTTGCGGTTCAATGGCATCTCTTTCTCACCGCCCACAAACTATCGGCTGCCCCGCCAGCATGTCGGCAACCAGTTCCATGCGGCGATCGAGTTCGTCACCAAAATTGTCGAGTAAAGGCAACAGCTGGTGCATATCCAATGACTGCACTTCGGCGAAGCTTTCCCGCCAGCACTCAAGTGTCTTCATCAGCGTCGCCACCTGCTGCTGATAGGATCGCCACTGGATCGAATGCTCCTGGACCGCGTAACTGTCGATCTCGGCCGCGGCCAGCAGCTGATCGAAGCGGGCCTTCTGTTGCACCTGCCGGGCACTCAGTTCCAGGATCTCGCTTTCGCCACCCTGTTGACTGACACGGCGGAGGCAGGCACGATAGTACTCAAGCTGCGTGACGGCCAGCTCACCTGTGGCGTCTTTAAACGCATCATAACTACTGACCGGCCAGAGAAAGATTGCCACCAGGGAGTAGACCAGGATACCCAGTCCGGTTTGCTGGGTGCGCAGCATGGCAATCTGGAAGGCATTGGCCGCATCCGCGCCGCCGTCCATGCAGATGATCACGCAGACGAAGGCGCTGACATGCCAGAAATAAGCATTCCGACTGCCGCTCATCATGTAAGCACAAAAAGCGGTATAGATGGAAAGGATGGAAATGAAGGCCCAGCGATCCTGGGAAAAAAGGGCGATCAAGGTCAACGCCACGACCATACCCAGCAGCGTACCGACCATCCGCATCGCCGCCTTGTTCATCGATTGCCCGACTGTCGCCAGGCTCACGAAGGCCACTGCGAATCCGGCCCAGAGAGGTTTGTCCCATCCCATCGCTAGGGAGATCCCATAGGCGATGGTCATGGCCAGAGCAGTCTTGATGGCTTCCTTGGCGCGGGTGGATAGCATCATGGCTCAGCGTTCCGGGTTCTGATTTTCTCAGATCAGAAGCTTGGTGGTAGGGTGCCAAGTTCAAGAGATAAAATGCACTTTTACAATCTATTTTTCAACCTCGCTTTTGGCGCCGGGGTCGCTTGTCCCCTTCAATTCAATTATCCCGCCCTGGGGATCGGTCAATCGGACACGGGCCTGCGCATCGTCAAACTCGATTCTGGCCTTTGAAAAAAACGTATAACCGACCTCGAAGAAGGAAAAATAAAAGGCATAATCGGTTCGCCAGCGGCCCTTGAATGCCGTTAGTACACCGGGAGCGTCCGAAAGACGATAGACATCTCCCAATCCGATGGTCACCGATATCAGCCGATCGTTTTGCATGTAATCGAGGACAGCAGCGTCGCGCCGCGCCTTGAAATCAAGCCTGAAAGATTGGATGCCCAGATCGTTGGCATCGAGCCGGTAGGTGCGGCCGGATATCGTCCCGGCAATATCCGGGTGGGGGGGAACCGGTTTCGGCACCGGAGGGGCCTGGTGCCTTCGAACCAGGGTTTTCAGGCGCTGGCTGGCGACCGTATCGGCAGGCAAGGCCGCATCCGATACGATGGATGGGATGATGTGACTCCGCATGACAAAATCCGGCGTTCGGGGGGCATCAAAGCAAGTGAAAACCGCCACCAGATCGTGTTGGGGGACCACGAAGATACGCTGCCCCCGGTCCCCCATGGCCGCAAACAAACCTTCTTTGTCGACCCACCACTGGTATCCGTACCGATCGGAAGATTTGGTCTCGATATGACCCCGGGTGGCGGCATCGACCCAATCCGCCGATACGACGCTCCGGCCGTCCCACTGCCCCCTGTTGAGAAACAACCAACCAAACTTGGCCATATCGTGCGGCTTGAGCCACATCCGGCCAAACCCGACATCGATGCCTTGGGGGTTGGTCTCCCAGCGCACATCGGCGATGCCTAGGGGGGCAAAGAGGTTTTCCCGGGCGAAGGCCAGGGTTCGCATGCCGGTGGTTTTCTGGACAATGGCCGAGAGGAGGTAGCTAGCCCCGTTGCAGTAGACGAAGCGGGTGCCGGAAGGCTCGATCATCGGCATATCGAGCATGTGCCGGGTCCAATTGTCGCTGCGCATCATTTGCTTCAGCCCCTGCCACCGATGTCTGTAGGAATCGCGGCAATCCAGGCCCGTCGTCATGGTGAGCACATTTTCCAGTGTGATCCGGTCCTTGCCGCCCGCTATGCTGACGGGTGGTGTATCGGGGAAGAACGCCAGGAGCGGCCTCTGAACGTTATGAATATAGCCTTTGTCGATGGCGATCCCGACAAGGGTCGATGTGATACTCTTGGTGCACGAATGCAGAATATGCTTGGTATCTTTGCGGAAGGGATAGAAATAGGCATCCAGAACGATATAGCCGTTGCGGATGATGGTGACGGAATCGATGCTGTGCTCACGATAGGTCAGGTCGGTGAACATGTCGGCCAGGATGTCGGATTTCATCCCCTGGGCTTCAGGTGTTGAAGTACGCCACCCATGGGTCGGCCAGTCGTCGGTCGATCCGCTCCAGGCTGCATTGGCCAGAAAGCAAAGACCGCAAGCGACAAGCCCCAGGGTCACGCGATGCTTGGGGGAATGCAACATCGATCTCCTAAGAAAATGCGTGGGTGAAGAGAAGCGCGGCTATAGGCGGATAGAAATTGAATCCGATTAAAACCCGGAACCCGGAGCCTCTGGACCTTGGTCCCCGACCCCATCCCCAGGCACAGCACCCGAAATAGGCCACGCCCCCCGCTGCCAGCGCCGTCACGGGCACCCGCAGGCAGCGGTAGACTTCGCCTATATTTGTATCGAAGTATTCGTTGGAGTGCAACAGACCCAGCCCCACCCCGCAGACGATCACGAAGACAAATGGGGCCAGTTCTTTCAGGAAGGGAACCATGGGCTTGGCGGCGGGCGCTTCCTCTCCTCTGATCGTGTCGCCACGCAGGGGCCAGCAGCCGACCGCCACCGCCATCACCGTCAGGGGCATGGAGAACGCCCCAGGCGCCAGAGATCGCTGCCGGCCAGCGCCGTAGTAAGCAGGATACCAGGGTAAAGGGGCGATTGGACAGGGACCGCACGGTTTCAACCGAAGCGGCCCATTTGCTCTGAAACCGGAAGCCTTGCAAACCGATGTCCTATAGGCCGGGTCCCTTGCATCGTTGAGCGAATCAAACCGATGACAGGTGGCAAAGCCCGCCTTAGTTACCTCAGCACACGCGACCGGTACGGCCCCGGGTCGTTTGCCCGGCGGCCCCCCAAAAGCTGATCTTGATTTAACGTCCTCTTGTTCATATTCTTTTCCCCTAATTCCGACATTCTATCAAAACTGAACCGGGAACATGGTCTATGCCTAAAAACATCGGTTTTGTGTATACACACTTTGCCGTAACCAACGGCGCCACCCTGGAAGCCAGGAAATGGGCCCGTATGCTCGAGGCCAAGGGCCACGACTGCTTCGGATTCGCCGGTGAGCTCGACTGCGGCAACAACCGGAGCTTTCTCATCCCCGAAGCCCATTTCCGCCACAAGCCGAATCAGTGGATCAACGCGTACGACTCTGATGCGGGTTCGGCTGCCGCCACTACCATTTTACGGCGCCGGATCATCCAATGCATGGGGTCGTCGGGTTTACGTCTGGTCGTCATCCAGCTGGATGCTGGAAAATTCACGGACGTATCGCGCTTGACCTGCTGTTAAACAAGCCCCGGCGCTTGACGTCGCAAGCGATGATCCTGCCTGCCGCACCAAAGCCAACCTTGGCGGCTCGTCGTATCCGAAGTGCGGTCAATCCATGCTCTTCCAAATGATGCGGGCGCATGCATTTCGATGGCATGTAGGATGCTATGGCGCTGATGGCATTGATCGGTTGGCTTTTGACTCACCGTTAGACCGGGATGAAGCGATTTGTGTGAATACGATTATGCAATCACGCGGCCCGGTAAAGGCCTTTATTATATATGAGGTGAAATGATGGCACCTGATCTTGGTACGGGTTGGTGGACATATATAAAATACGACCAAGAGCATGATCGTCCCAAGATGAGCAGGGCGCTGCTTCGACGTGTGTGGGGATACGCCAAGCCCTATCAACTGAAGGTCATGGGGTTGCTGGCGACGATCTTCGCCATTACCGGTTTGAGCCTCGTTCCGCCATTGCTCTATCGCGATCTCATCGACAACGCCATCGTCAATGGCGATACGACGCGACTCAACTGGCTGGCGGTGGGTATGATCGGCATACCGCTGCTCAGCGCGGCCATCGGATTGGGGCAGCGTTTTCTCAGTGCCAGGATTGGCGAGGGGCTAATCGCGGACCTGCGCAATGCCCTGTTCAACCACATGCAGTTGATGAGTCTGCGCTTTTTTACCCACACCAAGACCGGCGCCTTGATGAGCCGGCTCAACAACGATGTCGTCGGCGCCCAGAGGGCGCTGACGGGAACCTTCATCAACATCGTCACCAACCTGGTGACCGTGGTCGCCACGCTGACCATCATGTTCTCGCTGGAATGGCGTCTGGCGCTTTTGAGCATCGCCATCGTCCCCATATTCTTAGCGCCCACGCGCAGGGTGGGGCGGAAGTTACGAGAGATCCGGCGAAAGAGTTTAAATTTGAATGCACGCATGAACAACCTTATGCAGGAAACGCTCAACATTGACGGGGCTCTGCTGGTCAAACTCTTCGGACGGCAAACTGATGAAAGGGGGCGGTTCCGGCAGAGGAGCGCCGCCGTCGCCGACATCGGGGTTCGCTCGGCCATGGTGGGGCGCTGGTTTTTCATGGCTTTGGGGCTTATCAGCGCTGTCGGTACGGCGGTGGTGTTTTGGATTGGGGGCCATATGATCTTAAGCGGTGTTTTCACCGTGGGGACCCTCGTTGCCTTCGGCGCCTACCTGACGCAGCTCTATGGGCCGCTAAGTTCGATCAGCAATGCGCATGTCGAGTTCGCCACGAGCATGGTCAGTTTCGAGCGCGTCTTCGAGGTGCTCGACCTGCCGGTGGAAATCCGTGACCGGCCGGATGCGATCAAGCTGTCAGATGTGAAAGGCCGTGTTCGCTTTCAGGACGTAACCTTTAGTTATACAGAGGGCGGCGATGGCGGTTCGGCGTTGCTGGGTTTGGATGTCGATCGTCACTCACGCGATGGTCTCGCCACGGTCTCCCGGGTGGTTCTGAAATCGAACCGTACCAAGGCCTTGGCGTCGGTGAGCTTTGAAATCAAGCCCGGGGAGTTGGCCGCTTTAGTCGGACCGAGTGGCGCCGGCAAAACCACCGTCACCTATTTGTTGCCGCGCCTCTATGATCCAACCGATGGTAAAATCTGTCTGGACGGACACGACCTGCGGGATATGAGCCTGAATTCCCTGTCCAGCGCCATTGGCATGGTCACCCAGGAAACCTATCTGT
>JASJCV010000212.1 GCA_030065275.1 Desulfobacterales bacterium
ACGTCGCCGCCGTAACACTTGGCCGTGACGTCCTTGCGGAAGGGGGAGATGGTCTTGCGGGCGATGATGGTTCCCCCGATGGCGCCCTGGATGGCGATTTTGTACATCTGCCGCGGAATTTCGTCACGCAGCTTGGTGCAGGCCGTGCGCGCCCGTTCGACCGCCCGCTCGCGGTGGACGAGTTGCGAGAGGGCGTCGACCCGCTCGCCGTTGATCAGGATGTCCAGCTTGACCAGGTCGGTGGCCCGGTAGGCGATGATCTCGTAGTCAAAGGAACCGTAGCCCTGGGTGACGGATTTGAGCTTGTCGTAGAAGTCGTAGATCACCTCCGCCAGGGGCATCTCGAAGATCATCTCCAGGCGGCTGTTGGTCAGGTACTGGTAATTCTTGTTGATCCCGCGGCGGTCGAGGCAGAGCTTCATCACCGCGCCCATGTAGCGGTCGGGGACGATGATGGCCGCCTTGATGAACGGTTCCCGCGATTCCGCGATGGTGGTGGGATCGGGGTAGAGGGCGGGGTTGTCGATGATCTCGGTCGTGCCGTCGTTCATCACGATTTCGTACTGGACCGACGGGGCCGTCAAGATCAGGGAGAGATCGAACTCCCGCTCCAGGCGCTCCTGGACCACCTCCAGGTGCAGCAGCCCCAGGAACCCGCAGCGAAAACCGAAGCCCAATGCCACCGAGGTATCCTTTTCGTAGATCAGGGAGGCGTCGTTGAGCTTGAGTTTTTCGAGCCCTGCCACCAGATCCTCGTAGCCGTCCGAAGCCACGGGGTAGATGGATGAGAACACCACCGGTTTGGCTTCCTTGAAGCCAGGCATGGCCGCCTCGCAGGGGCGCGCTTTAAGCGTGATCGTATCACCGCAGCGGGTGTCGCTGACCGTCTTGATCCCGGCAATCAGATAACCCACCTCGCCGGCCGCAAGCGACTTGGTCGGACGACGCACGATCTGGAAGACCCCCACTTCCTCGACCTTGTAGGTAGCGCCGTTGGACATGAAACGGATCGTGTCGCCGGCCTTGACGCGGCCGTCGAAAACGCGAAAATGGACGATGGTGCCGCGGTAGGCGTCGTAGTGGGAATCGAAGATCAGCGCCTTGAGCGGGGCCTCGGCATCGCCTCCCGGCGGTTCCAGCTTGCGGACGACGCCCTCAAGGACGTCTTCGATGCCGGTGCCCTCCTTGGCCGAGGCCAGGATGGCGTCGTCCGGGTCCAACCCCAAATCCTCTTCGATCTGGCGGCGCACCCGCTCGATGTCGGCAGAGGGCAGATCGATCTTGTTGATCACCGGGATGATTTCCAGGTCGTGCTCCAGCGCCAGGTAGAGATTGGCCAGGGTCTGGGCCTCCACACCCTGGCTGGCATCGATGAGCAGGAGGGCCCCCTCGCAGGAGGCCAGGGCCCGGGAGACTTCGTAGGAGAAGTCGACATGGCCCGGCGTGTCGATCAGGTTCAGGCGGTAGTCGCGGCCGTCGGCGGCGCGATAGGGCAGGCAGACGGTCTGGCTTTTGATGGTGATGCCGCGCTCGCGTTCGATATCCATGCTGTCCAGGATCTGGTCCTTGAAATCCCGGTCGGAGACGATGTCCGTGACCTGGATCAGACGATCCGAAAGGGTCGATTTACCATGATCGATATGGGCGATGATGCTGAAATTGCGTATGGATTCCATTTATAGACCACAGCCGGCCGTTCTGTGACGCCCGTCGGCGATGCGCCGGCCGGTTTCGGCACAGCCGATCGGTCAATTTGTATCAACGGTACGCAGGCGGTCGAATTGGACCGGGCAGCGAACGGAGAGGCGGGAAGCTTGGGAGCCAAATGCCGGTTGACACGGTTAATTGATGCATATTATAGTTAACATTCTGCAAATAATAAGGAAAGCTCCTATTACCAGATCACTTTTTAGCCTGTCAACCCGCTGCTCCGGCGACAAGCCGACGGATACAACGGACCGCTTGCGAGGAATCACGCCCCCATGGAAGACACCCGTATCTTGATTGTGGATGACGATGCTGGCATTCGGGATACCATGCACGAGTTTATCGGGATGTCGGGCTACGAGGCCACGGCGGCGGCCAGCGCGGAGGAGGCGCTGGACATCCTCAACGCCAAGGATGCCGATGTGGTCATCACCGACATTTCGCTTCCCGGGATGGACGGGCTGGAGCTTACCGATCGGATCAAGAAGAACTACGATGCCGACGTGATCGTCATCACCGGCTACAGTGCCGACTACTCCTACGAGGAGGCCATCAGCAAAGGGGCCAGCGATTTTCTCTTCAAACCGGTCCGGTTCGCCGAACTGCTCCTGAGGCTCAAACGGGTATTGAAGGAGCGCCAGCTGACCCAGGAGCGGGTCAAGATGCTCGAGCAGCTCCAGAAACTGGCGACCACCGACGGCCTGACCAAGCTCTACAACTCACGCCATTTCTACAACCAGCTGGCCCTGGAAGTCGATCGCTCCAACCGTTACAACCCGCCGTTATCTCTGCTCCTTCTGGACATCGACCATTTCAAGGAATACAACGACAACTTCGGCCACCTCGAGGGCGACAAGGTGCTGGTGCGCCTGGCCCAGATCATCGAATCCTGCCTGCGCAAACTCGATACGGCCTACCGTTACGGTGGCGAGGAGTTCACGGTCATCCTGCCTGAAACCACCGGCGACGAAGCCGAAACCGTCGCCTACCGCATCAAGGATGCGGTTGAAAAAGAGAAATTCAGCCCGCGATCGGGCGCATCGGTTTATGTTACGATCAGCGTCGGCGTCACCCAGTACGTACCCACCGAAGACATCACGGCCTTTGTCAAACGGGCCGATGCCGCCATGTACGCCTCCAAGGACGAGGGGCGCAATAAAGTGTCCTGCCTGTTCGCCGATTAGTGTCCATCCAGGAATGGCATCTTTTGGTCCAGGCCGGCGTTCTCGCGCTTTTAAAATCCTCGACGTAGCATAGCTTCGCGTCGCTTCGCGACGACGACTGCGTCGTCGGTATAAAAAACACTGCGGCCTTGGCCTGAACCAAAATCTAGTATCCTTTATGGACACTGATCTATTCCCCATCTACAAGGATTCCAACTCGATTTTTAGGTAAAGGTCGCCGCGGCGGCCGTCGGGCTGTGTTCGCCCCAGGCCCTTTAGCCGCAGGGACTGGTTCGCCTTGATGCCGGGTGGAACGCGTACCAGGAACGTGCGGCGACGCAGACCGGTGGCGAGGGCCACGCGTTTGCGGGTGCCGGCGAGCGCCTCGAAAGCGGTGATGCGCAACCGGCCCCGGAGGTCGGGTGAATCGGGAGTCGGCGTGGGCTGAATAACCTGCAGATGGTGACTGTGCTTCCTGGCGGCGGCGGCCCCGAGGGGGGCCGACATTCCGGTGGCGGGGATTCGCTCGAAGCCTTTCAGAAGCACGATGCCGGCCAGGAAACCGCCCACGTGGGCCCACCAGGCGATGCCGCCGGCCGAACCGTCGGCACCGGCAGCCCCCAGAAACTGAAGCACGAACCAGATGCCCAAAAAGATGAAGGCCGGAATTTCGATCAGCCAGGGGAAGATGAAGATGGGAATCAGGGTCAGGATCCGGGAGCCGGGGTAGCATAAAAAGTAGGCGCCCATCACACCGGCGATGGCCCCGCTGGCCCCTACGGTGGGGATCTGGGATTGCGAATGGAGGACCAGGTGGACCAGGCCCGAGAGCACCCCGGCCAGGAGGTAGAAGCAGAGAAAGCGCAGTGGTCCCAGCCGGTCCTCGATGTTGTCGCCGAAGATATGCAGACTCCACATATTGCCCAGCAGATGCCAGAATCCGCCGTGGAGGAACATGAACGTGAATAGGGAGATGACATTCGACCCCCAACCGAAATAGTCGATCAGGGCGGGATGGGTAAAGCGCGCCGGAATGAGAGCGTAGGTGGTGATGAAGCGGCTTAGGTCCGGACCCTGGATCGCCTGGTAGGCATAGACCAGGACATTGAGCAGGATGAGAAGATAAGTCACGACGGGGTGGTTGCGGGTGCGGATGGTGTCGCGCAGCGGAATCATGGCCGGTCTTTTTCCTGTGAGGCCCCCACCTTTGGTCGATGGGGCTCGCCCCGGTCGATCACGCGGGGCGGTCCTCTGAAGCGTCGATACGCATGCTGATGTCAACGGCCCTGGCCGCGTGGGTCAGGGCACCGATGGAAATGATGTCGGCACCGCAGGCGGCCAGCGTTTCAAGTTTGTCGCGATCAACCCCGCCGGATATCTCCACGAGGGCACGCCCGGCAACCAGGTCGACGGCCGCACGGATCGCTTCCGGTCCCATGTTGTCCAGCATGATGATGTCAGCCCCGGCATCCAGCGCCGCTTCGACCTCGGCCAGGGTCTCGGTTTCCACTTCGATTTTCAGGCTATGGGGTGCGGCGCGCCTCGCGCGGTCGACGGCGGCGGCGATACCGCCGCAGGCGGCGATATGGTTATCCTTGATTAGAATGCCGTCGCTCAAATTGAAGCGGTGGTTGGCGGCACCCCCGACGCGCACGGCATATTTTTCCAGCGCCCGCCATCCAGGGGTGGTCTTGCGGGTGTCCACCAGACGCACCCCGGTGTCCGGGAGCGCGTCCACATAGCGGCGCACGTGCGTGGCAATTCCGCACAGGCGCTGGAGAAAGTTGAGAGCCGTGCGCTCGGCCGTCAACAGGGCGGCCATGCGCCCCTCGATGGTCATCAGGGTGTCGCCCGGTGCGGCCTGCTGGCCTTCGGCCACCATTTCCACAACGCGCAGCTCGGCGTCCAGGCGTTTGAAGACGCGCCGGGCCACCATCAGCCCGGCCACGACCATCGGCGCCTTGGCCACAATGACACCCTGGCCGCGGGCGTCGGGCGCGATCAGGGCATTGGTGGTGATATCGCCGGTGGCAATGTCTTCCGCCAGCGCAAGATCGATCAGCCGTTCCAGGCCGTGCAGCATGTCTATTGTCCTGCCTGTCAATTCGGCCGCCCCGCGGCGGGCCGGATGTTGGCGCCCCTTAAGAGGCCAGTGCTTCGATGCGCGCCAGATGGGACACGAGGGCTTTTTGCTTCTCCGCATAGCCGGCATGCTGATCTCGAACCTTGGCCACGACGTTTTCCGGGGCCTTGTTCAAGAAGTCGGCATTGCCGAGCTTGCGGTTGAGCTTGGCGATTTCCGTCTCGGCTTTGGCGATTTCTTTGCGCAGCCGTGCGGCTTCCTGCTGGAAGTCGATGACCCCCTCGAGCGAGACAAAGAGGGTGGCGTTGGCGATGACGGCGGTGGCCGAGGCTTTGGGTTTGTCTCCCGGGACGTCGACATCGAGACGATCCAGGCGGGCCAGGTTGACCACCAGTTCGCGATGATCGCCGATGACGCGCCGGGCCGTTTCGTCGTCGGAGTGCATGACCACGTCCAGTTTCAGAGACGGGGCGATGTTCATCTCGCCGCGGATGTTGCGGATGCCGGTAATCACCTGCATCATGACAGCGATGGCCGCCTCGGCTTCACGATCCGCCGCCAGGGGCGGCAAGCTTGCGTCGTCGCCGGGGAAGACGGCCTGCATGATCGAGCCCTCGGCCCCGGGCAGTTGATGCCAGATTTCTTCGGTGACGAAGGGAATCAGCGGATGCAGCAGAATCAACATGTCGTGCAGCACCCGCCAGAGGACACCACGTGTGGCTCGGGCCCGTTCTTCGCCCTGCTTGCCGTAAAGGGCGGGTTTGCTCATCTCCACGTACCAGTCGCAGAATTCATGCCAGACAAACTGGTAGAGTTGGGCCGCGGCGTCGTTGAAACGGTATTCGTCAATGGCCGCGGCGGTCTCGCGGACGACCGTGTGCACCCGCGAGAGGATCCAGCGGTCCGGAACGGCAAGTTGGCTGGCCGGTGGCAGGTCATCCGGCGTTTCCAGATGCATGAGCGCGAAACGGGCGGCATTCCAGAGCTTGTTGATGAAATTGCGGTAGCCCTCCACCCGTTTTTCGGACATCTTGATGTCGCGTCCCTGGGCCGCAAATGCCGTCAATGTGAACCGAAAGGCGTCGGTGCCGTAGGCCTCGATCACGTTGAGGGGGTCGATCACGTTGCCCTTGGACTTGCTCATCTTCTTGCCGTGCGCGTCGCGCACGAGCGCGTGAACGTAGACGTCGCGGAAAGGCACGTCGTCCATGAACTGCAGCCCCATCATCATCATCCGGGCCACCCAGAAGAAGAGGATGTCAAAACCGGTCACCAGGGCGGACGTGGGGTAGAAGGTTTTGAGCAGTTTGGTCTTATCGGGCCAGCCCATGGTGGAGAAAGGCCACAGGGCCGAGCTGAACCAGGTGTCCAGCACGTCGGTTTCACGCACCAGCCGGCTGCCGGCGCAGGCACGGCAGGTCGCGGGCGCCTCCATGGCCACGATGATCTCCTGGCAGTCTTCGCAGGTCCAGGCCGGAATACGATGCCCCCACCAGATCTGACGGGAGATGCACCAATCGCGGATATTCTCCATCCAGTCGTGGTAGGTCTGGGTCCAGCTGGGTGGGATGATTCGCGTGCGACCCGTCTCCACGGCGGCGATGGCCTTTGCGGCCATGGGCTTGACCTTGACGAACCACTGGGTGGAGAGATTGGGCTCCACAACTTCCTTGCAGCGGTAGCAGTGTCCCACGCTGTGGTTGAGGTCTTCAACCTTGATGAGCAGGCCCTGATCCCTGAGGGCCGCAACGACGTTCTCGCGGCAGGTAAAGCGGTCCTGCCCCTCGAAGGTGCCGGCTTCGGCGCTCATCCGCCCGTCGTCGCCGATCACTTTGACACGGGGCAAGTCGTGACGTCGGCCGATTTCAAAGTCGTTGGGATCGTGGGCCGGGGTCACCTTGAGCGCACCGGTGCCGAATGCCAGATCGACGTAGCTGTCGCGGATGATCGGGATCTCGCGCATCATCAGCGGCAGGACGACGTGGGTGGCCTCGAGCCCGGCATAACGTTCATCTTCGGGGTTGACGGCCACGGCCGTGTCCCCCAGCATGGTCTCGGGGCGGGTGGTGGCCACCACCAGGCCCGTGTCGGTTCCGGGGAATGGATAGCGGATGTGGTAGAGATGGCCGTCGATGTCTTCATGCTCCACCTCGAGATCGGCCAGGGCCGTGTGGCAGCGGTGGCACCAGTTGATGATATAATCGCCGCGGTAGATCAGGCCCTCTTCGTACAGCTGCACGAAAACCTTGCGCACCGCCCGGGATAGCCCCTCGTCCATGGTGAAGCGCTCGCGCTGCCAGTCGCAGGAGGCGCCCAGGCGCTTGAGCTGGTTGATGATGGCGCTGCCGTATTCCGCCCGCCATTCCCAGACAGCTTCGATAAACTTCTCGCGTCCCAGGGCATGACGGTCGGTTTTTTCCTCGGCCAGTTTGCGCTCAACCACGTTCTGGGTGGCGATGCCGGCGTGGTCGGTTCCGGGCATCCACAGAACGTTGTCACCGCGCAGGCGCCGATAGCGGCAGAGAATGTCCTGCAGCGTCACGTTCAGGGCGTGGCCCATATGCAGGACACCGGTCACATTCGGTGGGGGGATGACGATCGAATACGCGGGCTCCGCTCCCTCTTCCGCCGCGGCGAACAGACCCTTCTCTTCCCAGTGACGATACCACTTCTTCTCGACATCGTGGGGCTCATAGCCCTTGGCCAGCAAATTCGAACCCATGCAAACGACTCCTCCTAAAATTGAAAACGGGGATTAGATCTAATCCCCGCTGACGACGCTGATATTTGGCCGCCGGGATGTGCGGGACGGGGCGAAAGGAAGGCGCCACGTTCCAGGAAGCACACCGATGGCTCGACACCCGGCGGCATGGCGATCAATTTGGACAAAGAACGGTGCCGAACTATTCCTCGGTCGAATCCTTGAGCAACTGGTTTTTTAAATTTTCGATTTCGGCGGATACGGTTTTCTCGATGGCCTCGTTGATCAGGACGTCGATTTTCTCCGCAAACATTTCGCGGATGACTTTTTCGAGGGCGCTCTCGAGTTGGGCCTCGGAAACCGTGGCCGGCAGCGCCGCTGTCTTGGCG
>JASJCV010000213.1 GCA_030065275.1 Desulfobacterales bacterium
AGCCATTGAACCGATCAACGCTTTAATCGATGACCCGCCGATGCTCGTTTCCGCAACAACGCCTAACCCCACTTTTCCGCAAGGGCCTGGAAGCCCTGGCCTTCCCAGCGGGTCGTTGGCCGCAGATCCAAATATTCCCGCGTTCGTTTCAGCGGTTTTTGCGGACACCTCGCCGTACACCACGCAGCAGGCCCGCTTGCAGAATAACGTCCCGGACCGACGCCGTTCGTCCGCCGAGAAATTCTTGGGCGTAACTATCAAGGTGGAAATTTTGACATCGGCATGTTGATGTATCAATTGAATTATAATATTAATACAAATTTTTTAATGCTCAGCATGTCGAAATACCAGCATTTTTGGAAGGTTGGGCCTGTATCGTGTAGAGGGCTTGTAACCCGCCTGGAATGATTGACACGGTGGGGATATGGTCCGCCTATGCCGATCGATTGCAACCAAGAATGGATTCAACGTGCCGATGGCTGAACCCGCACTCCTCATACCGGTTGAAAACCAAGTCCGCGAACTCGACGCCAAGCTATTGCTGGCATGTGTCGCCGCCAGCAAGGGTTTGCACGTCGTTATCGGTCCTAAGAGAGAAATCGAATTCCGTATCGCGTCTTTTCCCAGAAGCATATTTCTTTCCAAATCGTTGCGCATCGGCAACCGTAAATTTTTCCCGACCGCACGCAAGCTGGGTCATGAAATTGTCGCCTGGGATGAAGAAGCACTGGTTCACCTGCCGGCCGAAATTTATTTCAGTCGACGCCTGTCGCCGGCGGGCATGGCGCACGTATCGCATCTGTTCGCCTGGGGTGAAGACAATGCCGCGCTATGGCGCCAATATCCTCAGCTTCCTCCCGAAACCCCGATCCATGTCACCGGCAATCCACGCAACGATTTACTGCGCGCTGAAATGCGAGGCTTCTACGAGGAGGCACTCGGGGAGATCCGTGCTAAATTCCGCCGTTTTATTCTAATCAATACAAATTTCAACCACGTCAACGCCTATCACTCGGCGCAGAATCTGTTTCAGCCGGTCAAGCCCACCGGAGGGCCACCGGCCTACGGACAGGCGGCCCGGGGCATGCCCCGTGATTATGCCGAGGGCCTGCGCGCCCACAAACAGGCCCTGTTCGAAGCATTTTTGGATATGATTCCCGTCATCGAGCAAGCCTCTTCAGGTTATGATATTGTCGTGCGCCCCCATCCAACTGAAAATCAGGCCATCTATCACAAGCTTGCGGAGCGCTGTCAGCGGGTGCATGTCACCAACGCCGGCAACGTCGTACCATGGTTGATGGCCGCCCGCGCCCTGATTCACAACGGATGCACCACCGGGGTCGAAGCTTATGTCATGGGCGTGCCGGCCATTTCATTTCGACCGCATGTCAACGACGTCTACGATGACGGCTTTTATCAACTCCCCAATCGTTTGAGCCACCAGTCTTTCGACCTTGCATCGCTGAAAACAAAACTCAACAGCATCCTCGAAGGACAGACAGGCGCTGCCGACGGCGATGAACGCCGCTCCCTGACCAGACATCATCTGGCCGGCCTGGAAGGTCCATTCGCCTGCGAGCAGATCGTCGATGTGCTTTTACGGGTGGCCACCGAGCTCAAACGTCGTCCCCATCCGCCGACCTCGAATCGACTGGAAGGCTGGTATCGAACCACCAAACGCCGTATTCGGCAGCGCATCAAATCACATCTGCCGGGCAGTACGAAATCCCGGGCGTTTGAACGCCATCGCTACCCCGAGACGGCGCAGGAAGAAATCCAAGCCCGGCTGAAGCGGTTTCAGAATATTCTCGGCCATTCCGAACCGCTGCGTGTCGAAAGAATTTTTGGCAAGCTATTCAGGATCAGCCGTTGATGGGAACTTTGGCGCCGGAGAACCGATGAATGGTGACTGGGCCTATGGTTGGGTCGCGGATCCCATCCACCAATTGAGCGAATCGACCACCAATCAGGAGACCGTATGAAAGTTTTTATTTTGGGACGTGGCAAATCGGGAACAACCGCCCTCCTCTTCAAAATTGCCGCCGGATTGCCGGATTGCCGTGCCTTCAGCGGCGGCCATCCCGGCAAATACGCCGGCGATTTCAAAAACGCCGTTTACAAACATACCTACAGCGAACGCAAGGGCAAAACCTTTGATGTTTACCGGCAGCATGTGTCGGACCAACAATACGATCGGATGATCTGGGTGGCGCGCGACCCCCGCGATGTCGCTGTCAGCCGAATGCTTTTTCGATGGCACAAGGGCCCTAAAGGCCATTGGAAGCAATACCGCAACCATCTGGAGATGGTCCAGCAGAAGGAACGCGATCCCCAGTCCATACCGTTCCACGTCCTGTGCCGGTATATCGGTCATGGCCACTGGCCGCTGACCACCGATGAAGTCGCCGAAGATGAACGCTTGCGTTACGATCAAATGAGCGCCTTCGTCAAGAGCCTGGGCGCGGATTGGTTCCTTTTCAAATATGAAGATATGATTCGCGGGAACTTCGAAAACCTGAGTGACTACCTCGGGTTTGCGGTCCGGGACGATGCGGAGGTCCCGGCGTCGACGGGCAAAGCCAAGGTCGCCCGCAAGAAGGCTTTCGGTGATTGGCGCAACTGGTTTACCCCTGAAGATGAAGAAATATTCAAACCGGCCTATCGGTCCTATATGCAGGCCGTCGGCTACGACCTCGACGACTGGGCCGTGGCCTCCAAACCCGAAATCGAGCCACGTTTTTCGTCGATGTACATGAAACGCCTGGTCAGGGAAAATACCAAGAACCCCTTCAGGCGGATGATCGGTAAATTGTCGGGGACAATGTAAAGCGATCGATTCGGGCGCAAACGCTGGTCATGCGCCCATCAAGCGACGCGGGTTTCGGGCCTGCACTTGGGCAGCGTTCATGTCAGGCCGCTGGAGCCCGTCCGGCCGTCGCCACCAGAAAATCCCGGTATCCCACCAGAACATCATTTTCGTCCCGGTCGCCTTGGACGACCGCCTTCAGGTAGCGATCGACATCCTCGGCCTGGTAGGGGACTTTGCGTTTGTCCCTCCGCAGGGCTTCGATCGCCATTTGCAGCACATCTTCGTCGCCAATCGTCCAGCAGGCTTTCAACTCCTCGAGGAGTGTCGTATTCGAATGCAGGTACTTCAAGTAAAGCGCCGGCTTGCCACGCACCAGGGCTTCGGTGACGACACTGGAGCCGACCACGAGCACAACGTCCGCCCAATGGCAGAGCTCAGCCGTCAACACGTGGGAAGCATCCTTCAGGCGCGGGCTGACGGGCAGGTCCATGCGCGCCGCGGCGCGCGTATGCGGCTTGACCAGTAATTGGATGCCCTCGATCGCCGCCAGTCGTTCAAGTGAGGCGGCCAGACGATCCAGATCCACATTGCATTGGGGTTTGGAGGGGAAAAAAACGACTTTCAGGTCATCGGATGCAGTCGGCGGGTCCGGAAGTCGCTTGGGCAGAATTTTCCAGTTTTGGTGCATCCATTCCTCGCAATAGCGCGCACTGCCCAATGTGGTGATTTTGGCGGCGGGCACACCGGAATCAATCAAAGCGTCTTGGCGCAACGCATTAGGCGCGACAATCTGATCGTAACGGGAGAATTTCTGGTGTCGCCGCTGACGGCCGGCTTTCTCTTTGGTGGCCTCGTTGGTGTACAAGAGCACGCCATGCGGCAGTGACACGGTGGGGATGTTCAGGGCCCGCGCGGCCTCCAGGAAGGTGCCGACAACGTAGTGCACCGGCATGATGTGGTCAAAACAAAGGAGTCGCACGCTGCGGCGCATAAGAATCTGCCGTGCCGATTTCTCCCCGTAGTAGAGTCTTCGAATTATCTTGTAGCTCAGGGTACCCAGTGCCCCCACCAGCAGGGCGACCCAGTGACCCCGCCAGCGCGCCGGCGCCCCCGGGCGTTGGCGCAGGTCTCTTTCGGTACGGAAAAATCGTTCCATAAGGCCATGCATCCACCGACACCCCCGGCCGTGGAGATGTTCAAATTCATGGGCCAGATCCCCGACGAGCGCCCCCTCCTTCTGCAGAAAGCGAATGCGGTAGTCGCCCTGCAGATCATACCGGGCGTTCATGCCATAAACCGCTACCGACTCGCCGGCTTCAAGCAGTTTCCAGGCAATCGGCGTCAGGTGATCGATATCGTTGAAGTGCCGCACAAAGAAAAGAAACATGGGCTCAGGTCCTGTATGCGGATGTCGGCCTGCAAGGCAATGGGTGCGGTCTACACGTCCCTTTGGGCAAAACGGCCGCAAAGGCGGCTGTGGCTAGAGGCGGCGTCTTCCTGGTCGCAAAGGCTGCCTGGCCTAAGCGCCACCGCAGGTGTGTCCCGGTCATCCGCCAATCCTGAAAATCTGCGGATAGATCTGCTGCACACGGATATGGCCATCGTGACCCAGCCGTTCTTGAAAGCGCACAATGCGTGAACGCAGGTCATCAATCAGAACTTCCGGATGTTTGCGGCGCTGGTATTTCAGCGCGGTATGCCCCGGGTTATCGTCCAATATGGATGGTTGCCGAAGGCGGCGCTTGGTCACTTTGTACCAGCCGGCCAGCCGTCCCCCCAAAGGCGGTTTGGGGGAGCGGTCCAGATCGGCCGCCTCCTGGGCCAGGACATCGACCATCCGCTCGCAAGCCAAATCCCCTTCCTGGGCGGCCAGATAACGGGTGAACAATGTCCGGCGATTCTTATCCAGGCCGTCCACCGGCTCGCCTTTCAGAATTTTGCGCAGGGTGTCCTCCAGCTCCGCGAAGTCGAAACAGGAATGACTCAAACCGTTGGGTAAACGATAAAAACCTTCATCATAGGCCGGATTGACGGTTGCCCGGTAGCTGACAACCGGGATCCCCAGGCCGAAGGCCTCGACACTGGTCGTACACCCGTTGTGGATCAGCACCTGCGAGGCGATAAGCCAAGGCACCACATACCCTTTATTGATGACATGCACCCTCCGGCAGGAAGTCGCGATTTGATGATAGACACCCTGATCCTCCACCTGGTGCGGGCGGACGACGATACGGTGGTCGGGAAAGGCTTTTTCAAGTGCGGGGATCAGTTCAAGAAAATGTTCAAACGTGGCCTTTTTGTGGTCGCGCAAGCCTTCCGCGTAAGTGCGGGGCATTCCTCGGGCAGCACGACCGAAAATCGGTGGCTCCCCGTTTTGGTCGCTTGGCTGGAACAGATTCCGGTCGGGTGTATATGCATTGACATGGTTAAAGTTCGTATTGATCAGAATAAAATCGCCGTAGGTGTCACGGAGCTTTTCCACCGCGGCCTGATAATAGCCGCGCATCTCCTTGCGCAGCAGATCGCCACGCGGATTGCCGGTGACATGAATGGGCAGGTCTGGCGGCAGTTCCGGATACCGGCGCCAGAGGGCGGCGTTGTCTTCCCCCCAGGCGAACAGATGCGACACACAGGCCAGCGATGCCGCCGAAAGGCGGCGCGAAAAGTAGATTTCCGGCGGGAGATGGACCAAAGCGTCTTCGTCCCAGGCCACGACTTTGTGCCCCAGCTTGCACGCCAGCCGTAGAAATTTGCGGTGACCGTGCAGCACCGACTTGGCCAGATAGATGCTGCGCGGATAGGAGGCAGCGCGCGATTCGACCAGCCGCTTGGGGCCGATAATGGCGGTCAGTCCGCGTTTAGCGGCGACACAGGCCAGCAGCAGTTTGGCGTCCAATTCGCGGACCTGGTTTTCAACGGGTATCAGCAGTGAAGCCTTTGGTTTGGTCATATCCCTCGTAACCGCCAATTCATCATCCAGGTATTTGTTCGCGGCGCCAGGCAAGACGCACCCGCACCGCGCGACCTTCGGAGACCAAGCGTTAAAGGGCCGTCCTTAGGGATCCTTTTCCACGCGCCGCATGTTTATCAACCCAGGTAACCCGCTGTCAAGATTCGGATATTTAGTCATTTTCGGCTTCGACCACCGATGGCGGCGCACGGGCTCCCCACGGTCCGCCTTGGCCTGGACCGCTTTGATCGTTTGCAGGTGGCTTGGGTTTGTCTTCTTGCAGGCCATTGGTCAACACGGTGGCCCCGGGGATCATCGCGGCCAGGTCCATCCAATGTGATATTGGCATTCAGGGGCTTGCTTTTTCAATCCCCTCGGGTGCTTGCCAATAAAGGGTATTGGTGATATAGCTGGCTCGCGCCCATTCCTCTTGATTAAAAGTACGTCAGGTCCCGAGCCCAACAATCAAAAGGTTGGGCCGTTTATTTTAGGCGGCCGGAAACGTCGCGCGGGACGCTTTCTTCGGATTAACCCAGCTTTATGAGCGTTGTCAGCCATGAATTTGATCGATATTTCGCTAACCCTCCACCCCGATCTGCCAGTCTGGCCCGGCGATGCGCCTGTGATGCTGGAACGGGTGCGGTCCATCGCAGAAGGTAACACCAGCAACGATACGCGCCTTCGGTGCAGTGTGCACACCGGCACTCATGTGGATGCCCCCTGTCATTTCCTGGAAAACGGGACGTCCGCCGATCAACTGCCACTGGACGTTCTGGTGGGCCCAGCCGCGGTCGTTGCGATCGAGGATACCGAGGTTATCACCCCGAACGATTTGATGGACCGGAACCTTCCCGGGGACACTCGACGGCTGCTGATCAGAACGCCCAACTCCGAATTATGGTCCGATCCCAGCCACCGCTTTCATCGTGATTTTGTGGCCCTCAACCCTGCCGCCGCCCAATGGGTGGTGGATCAGGGAATTCGCCTGATCGGCGTCGACTATCTGTCGGTGCAACGTTACAGCGACACGAACGCGGCCACCCATCGTATTCTGCTGAAAGCCGGCGTGGTCATTGTGGAAGGGCTTGATCTGCGCGGTGTCCGGCCGGGGTCCTATGAACTGATGTGTCTACCCATGAAGCTTGCCGGCAGCGACGGCGCGCCGGCACGGGCCGTTCTGATCGAGGAGTAATATCTTGCAAGTTGCCAGTAAGAAAATCGTGGCGGTGATTCCGGCCCGTATGGGGTCTTCGCGTTTTCCCGGCAAACCACTGTGCCCAATCCTCGGCCGGCCGATGATCGAACACGTCTACCGCCGCACCGCAATGAGTGCGACGCTTGATGCGGTCTGGGTGGCGACCTGCGATCGGGAAATAATGGACGCCGTTCATGCCTTCGGCGGCCAGGCACTGATGACCGCCGACAGCCACGAGCGTGCCAGTGACCGGGTTGCCGAGGCGATGGCGTCGTTTGAGGCCGAAATCGTGGTCATGGTCCAGGGCGACGAACCCATGGTCCATCCCGAAATGATCGACGCGGCCGTCGCACCGCTTCTGAAGGATGAGCGCATTATTTGCGTCAATCTGGCCCTGCCCATCGACGACGAAGGTGATTTTGAAAACCCGAACACCATCAAAGTCGTCATGGATGCCGAAAACTTCGCGGTCTATATGTCACGAGAGGCCATACCGACCCGGCAGATCAAGTCGTTCGCGCAGATGCCCGCCTACAAGCAGGTCTGCATCATTCCTTTTACCGCCAAGAGCCTCACCCTTTTCAACCAGCTCCCACCCACACCGCTGGAGCAGGCCGAATCCATCGATATGCTGCGATTCATCGAACATGGGTACAGGGTCAAAATGGTCACGACCCATCACCGCACGCAGGCCGTCGATACGGAGCAGGACCGCCTGCTGGTTGAAAAGCTGATGCGTGATGACCCCCTGCTGAATGCATACAAATCATACCGGGAGAACGACAATCAATGAAATGGAGAGTCCTTGTTTCGGCCCCTTACATGCTGCCGGTCATCGATCGCTTTCGTGCGTCGCTCGAGGCGGACAACGTCGAGTTGATTGCCGCCGAGGTTAATGAGCGCCTGAGTGAAGAAGAACTTCTAAAGGTCATTGCGGACTATGACGGTATCATCTGCGGCGATGACCGCATCACCGTCAAGGTCCTCGAAGCCGCGCCCCGCCTGAAAGTTATCTCCAAATGGGGTACTGGCATCGACTCGATCGATGCCGAGGCCGCGGCCGCG
>JASJCV010000214.1 GCA_030065275.1 Desulfobacterales bacterium
GCCATGCTCATGTTCTCCATCCCGCCGGCCACTACCACGTCGGCATCTCCCACCTGGATGGCCTGGGCGGCGAGCATCACCGCCTTGAGCCCCGAGCCGCAGACCTTGTTGACCGTGATGCATTCCACTTCCTGGGGCAGCCCGGCCTTGTGGGCCGCCTGTTTGGCCGGGTTCTGGCCGTAGCCCAGCGGCAGCACCTGGCCCATGATGGCCTCGTTGACTTCCGCCGGGTCAATGCCGGCCCGCCTCACGGCCTCCGCGATAACGAGGCCGCCGAGATCGGTGGCGCCCATGGTGCTCAAGCTACCCCCGAAACTTCCCAATGGTGTCCTTACCGCACTTACAATTACAGCTTCCCTCATTGTCTTCCTCCATATTATGATGGAATGCGTATTGCTTTAATTCTGTTCATTTTCTTTGACGGCAAAGAAAACGAACCAAAAGAAATCGCCCGTGCCCCGCTTCATCCTGTGCGTCGGTGCCAGTGGCAGCGCGTGTCGGAAATCGCTGCGCTCAGACAGGCCGACACGCTTTATCCGCCCCTGCCACCGATGCTCGGCGCGGGGCAAAAGGGACGCTTCAAACCGCAAGGCAAGTCATTTATGTTTGGGCCTCAATCTCGAACGTTTTACCCATCCGCCAAATGCTATTCCGTTTAAAAATTCCTTCGAAATAAATAACGGTGTGGTCGATTGAAAAAGGAGGATTTTTGGTTCTGATCAAGGCCGCACAAGGGTTTGGGGTGAGGCGTACTCATGTACGCCGCAGCCATAAACCCGCGGAGAACGCAGATCAGGGCAAAAAAGACCCTTTTTCAACGATCACATCACATGTTGCGGCGGTATTTTCCCCCAACTTGGTATAGCGCCTCGGTAATCTGCCCCAGCGAGCAGGTTTTAACCGCTTCCATCAGTTCGGCGAAGATATTGCCGCCCGCCAGGGCGACCTGCTGCAGGCGCTGGAGAGCGGCCGGCGCCTCCGAACCATGCCGGGCCTTGAAGTCGGCCAGGCGTTTCAACTGCGACCGTTTTTCCGCTTCGGTGGCCCGGGCCAGCTCGACGCTCTCGGAAAGTTCGTCTTCGTGAGCGTCCGGGTCGCGGAAGGTGTTGACCCCGATGATGGGCATGGCCCCGGTGTGCTTGAGGGTTTCGTAATAGATCGACTCCTCCTGAATCTGGCCGCGCTGGTAGCCGGTTTCCATGGCCCCCATGACACCGCCGCGCTCGGCGATGCGGTCGAACTCCGCGAGGACGGCTTCCTCTACCAGGTCGGTGAGTTCATCCACGATAAAACTGCCCTGCTGCGGGTTTTCGTTTCGGGCCAGGCCCCATTCCCGGCTGATGATCATCTGGATGGCCAGTGCGCGCCGCACCGATTCTTTGGACGGCGTGGTAATGGCCTCGTCGAAGGCGTTGGTGTGCAGGCTGTTGCAGTTGTCGTAGATCGCACAAAGGGCTTGCAGGGTGGTGCGGATGTCGTTGAACTGGATGTCCTGACTGTGGAGCGAACGCCCCGAGGTCTGGATGTGGTATTTGAGCATCTGGGAGCGAATGGCGGCGCCGTACTTCTCCCGCAGGGCCACGGACCAGATGCGCCGCGCCACCCGGCCGATCACCGTGTACTCGGGATCCATGCCGTTGGAGAAGAAAAAGGAGAGGTTGGGCCCGAAATGATCGAGCGGCATGCCCCGGGAAAGATAGTATTCCAGATAGGTGAACCCGTTGGCCAGCGTGAAGGCCAGCTGGGAGATGGGGTTCGCGCCGGCCTCGGCGATGTGGTAGCCCGAGATCGACACCGAGTAGAAATTGCGCACGTTGTGCTCGATGAAATAGGCCTGGATGTCGCCCATCATCTTGAGGGCGAAGTCGATGGAAAAAATACAGGTGTTCTGGCCCTGGTCCTCCTTGAGAATGTCCGCCTGGACCGTACCGCGCACGTTGGCGAGCACATCGGCGCGGATCTGGTCGTATACCGCTGGAGACGGCGCCTTGCCGTTTTCGGCGCGGTAGTCTTCCACCTGCTGATCGATGGCCGTGTTGAGGAACATGGCCAGAATGATGGGGGCCGGCCCGTTGATCGTCATGGACACCGATGTTGACGGATGGCAGAGCGCGAATCCGCTGTAGAGGACCTTGACGTCGTCCAGCGTGCAGACGCTCACCCCGGAGGTGCCCACCTTGCCGTAGATGTCCGGCCGCTCGTCCGGGTCGTAGCCGTAAAGCGTCACCGAGTCGAAGGCCGTGGACAGGCGTTTGGCCTCGCTTTCGGCCGAGAGCAGCTTGAAGCGGTTGTTGGTCCGCTGCGGGTCGCCCTCGCCGGCGAACATGCGCGTGGGGTCTTCGCCCACGCGTTTCAGGGGGAAGACACCGGCGGTAAAAGGAAAATAGCCGGGAAGGTTTTCCCGGCGCAGCCAGGCGTAGACCGCACCCGGGTCCGCGAAGCGGGGCAGGGCGATCTTGGGGATCTTCCGGCGGCTCAGGGATTCGGTAAAGAGCGGCACCCGGATTTCGCGGTCGCGCACCTGATAGACGAGTTCATCCTGCTGGTAGGCGGCTTTGGTTTCCTCCCAGCCCGTCACCAGGTCGGCGGTCCGGGGCTCGAGGGCCTGGCGGGCGGCGGCGATCTCCGTCTTCAGCCGGGCCAGAAGTGCCTCGACGTCGTCGCCGTGGCTGTCGGACAACACCCGGGCCGTCTCCTCGAGGTGCCAGACCCGGCGCAGGGCTTCGGCCTGATCGTCGGTGTGGGCGTGATAGTGGCGCACCGTTTCAGCGATCTCGGCCAGGTAGCGGGTGCGCTCGGGCGGGATGATGATGGTCTTGGACGAGGACATGCGGCCGTCCGGCCGGGGCAGCTGCGAACTAAAGGCCACGCCGGTCTTTTCCCGGATGGCGTCCAGAATCCCGTGGTAGAGGGCGGTGACGCCGTCGTCATTGAACTTGGAGGCGATCGTGCCGTAGACCGGCATCGTTTCCGGGGGCGACTCGAAGGCGTTGCGGTTGCGCTGCACCTGCTTGCGCACGTCGCGGACGGCATCCTCGCCGCCACGTTTCTCGAATTTGTTGACCACCGTAATGTCGGCAAAATCGAGCATGTCGATTTTTTCGAGCTGGGAGGCGGCCCCGAATTCGGCTGTCATGACATAGATGGAGACGTCCACCAGGTCGACGATCAGGGAGTCGCCCTGGCCGATCCCGGCGGTCTCGGCGATCACCAAGTCGTAACCGGCGGCTTTGGCCACCTGAATGATATCGGCCATGGCCTCGGGGATCTCGGTGTGGGAGCGCCGGGTGGCCAGCGAGCGCATGTAAACCCGCGGACTGCTGATGGCGTTCATGCGGATGCGGTCCCCCAGGAGCGCACCACCGGTCTTACGGCGCGACGGGTCGGCGCTGATGATGGCCACGCGGATGTCCCCGAGGTCAAGGAGCAGCCGCTGGATCAACTCGTCGGTCAGGGAAGATTTGCCCGAGCCGCCGGTACCGGTGATGCCGATCACTGGAATGGTTCGATCCACCGTGCGGGTCTGCAATTCGGCGCGCAGTTTGGCCAGGTGGCCGTTTTCCATGGCTTTGGCCTGCTCCACGGCCGTGATCAGATTGGCGACCGCGAGCTTGTTGTCGGGCGCGAGCCCTGTGAGATCCCAGCTGTTGCCGCGGCTGCGCGGAAAATCCATGGTCTGCACCATGTGGTTGATAATCCCCTGAAGGCCCAGGCGCGCCCCGTCTTCGGGAGAGTAGATTTTGGCCACGCCATAGGTTTCCAGTGCCTTGATTTCCTCGGGGACGATGACGCCGCCACCGCCACCGAAGACCCGCACGTGCGATGCATCCGCCTGCCTCAGCAGATCGATCATGTATTGAAAATATTCCATGTGGCCGCCCTGATAGCTGGAAACCGCGATGCCCTGGGCGTCCTCCTCGATGGCGGCGTCGACGATCTCCTGGACCGAGCGGTTGTGGCCCAGGTGGATCACCTCGACGCCTGTGGCCTGCAGGATACGCCGGAAGATGTTGATGGAGGCGTCATGGCCGTCGAAGAGCGATGTCGCCGTGACGGCGCGGACGCTGTTACGGGGGCGGTATACTTCCGTTGCGGCTGTCATAGACCCTCCTTGCTAAGGATGGCACATGTTCAGAATAAAGGCGGTCTGGTGCCGGATATAGTCCTCGATCGTGTAGTGACGCGCCAGGAACCAGCGACGAAAAGTCCACATGTGGCCGATGACGGCGATATTGTGGGCGACGAGATCCATGGAGGCGGCCGACAGGTGCGGGATATCGCCGGCCGCCGTGAGCTGGGCCAGGGCCCGGGTGAAGCGCCCGGTGATGCGGACCTCGTTTTCGAGGACCACTTTCTGCCATTTGTGCGGCAGGGACTGGGTCTCCTGATAGATCAACAGGATATGGTCGTTCATCCGGTCGCATACCAGCAGGTAGGCCCGAATGACTTCCGCCAGGGGATTGTCTTCCCGGGAGGCACGCTGCAGGGCCTCGCTCATGCCCTGTTCCATTTCGGCGTGGATGGCATCGCAGACCAGATAGAGAATGTCTTCCTTGGAGGCGACATACTCGTAGAGCGAGCCGATGGAGAACCCGGCGGCGGCCGCGATCTGCCGCGTGGTGGTTTTGTGAAAACCCTTCTGGATAAAGAGTTCGACCGCCGCGTCGACGATCTGGCGCCGGCGACGCTGGACCAGGTCCTGATTCTTCACCTGGGTGGGAATGTCACGCGTGGCTTGTCGGTGGGCGTTGTACATACCCGTCCCTCCTGCAAATCGTCCTGGGGTACCGATCCTGTCGGGTCGTATCTGAGCGAGCGCTCAGTCGGAATGTATCCGCCGTGGTGCGCCTTGTCAATGGTCGAATGCCGCCGAATAGGGGCTCGTCCATCGCGTCCGCCCGGCGCGGGCCGACGGATGCCCGCCCCTTTTTCGGTTTCATCGTGAAAACACACTGAAATAAATACAAAATAACTCAGTCTGTCTTCGGCTGGTGCCCGGGCTGCCGCCCATTTTTGACTTGACAACAAGAAGGCGTTGATTCTATAGATGGCCTACCTACCGTCCGGTAGGTAGGCCATTAGAATATGCTTAAGTGAGTGTCCCATGCCTTCCATGAAAGATACCATTACCACCGTGGCCGTCGATCTTTTTCACCGCAAGGGTTATTTTGCCACCAGCATCAGTGAAATCGCCCGCCAGTGCGGCATCCAGAAGGCCAGCATCTATTACCACTATCCCAGCAAGGAAAATATTCTCTTTCATATCCAGCAGGTCACCATGGAAGAGCTGACCGCCTACCTGCGCGCCAACCTCGACGGGCGCACGGATATCGAGGAGTGCATGGGCGTCGCCGTTCGCAGCCATGTGCGCTTCCACCTCGACCGGCAGAAGGAGACCTTCATCGCCAACAGCGAACTGCGTGGCCTGACGCCGGAGCACTACCTGGAAATTGTCCGCCAACGCGACGAATACGAACAAATTTTCCAGCGGATCATCCGCGAGGGCATTGCCGCGGGAGTCTTCACCGCCGCCGACGTCAAGATCCTGTCCTATGCCATTCTGACGCTTTGTAATGGCGGGGCCATCTGGTTCAAACCGCGGGGGCGGATGCCAGTGGATGCTATCGCCGAAATCTACGAAAATTTCGTTCTGCGGGGGCTCAAGGTCGGCGATCTGGCGGCTGCGGCGGCCGGACCAGACCCCCAGGCGGCCCCGCTATGAAGCCTGGTCGCTCCGTGAATCACAGGCCGACGTCGGCAGCATCGGCGACGGGGCACACACAAAGGAGGTCACGGTGGATTTCGATCTGACCCGGGAGCAGGAGATGATCCGCAAGGAGGTGCGCCATTTTGCGGAGAAGGAGATCGCGCCGGTTGCGCTGGAACTCGACGAAAAGGAAGCGTTTTCTTCGGAGCTGACGCGCAAGATGGGCGAAATCGGCCTGTTCGGTATGTTTGCGTCCGAAGCCTACGACGGCCAGCAGATGGACTATCTGTCCTATATCATCGCCGTCGAGGAGATCGCCCGGGTGGACGGCTCCCAGGCGGCCACGATCGCCGCCGGCAACTCGCTGGGCATCGGGCCCATTTACTACTTCGGCACCGAAGAACAGAAACGCAAATATCTGCCAGCGCTTTGCCGGGGCGAGGGGCTATGGGGCTTTGGGTTGACCGAGCCGACCGCCGGCAGCGACGCGGGCGGCAGCAAGACCACGGCGGTCAGGGATGGCAACGATTGGATCCTCAACGGCTCCAAAATTTTCATCACCAACGCGGCCTGCGAAATGTCCATGGGGGTGACCGTCCAGGCCGTGACCGGCACGCGCGATGGCGGCCGGCCGGAATACACCTGTTTTCTGGTGGAGCAGGGCACACCGGGCTTCAAGGCCGTCCAGATGCACCAGAAGATGATGTGGCGCGCCTCCGATACGGCTGAGCTCTATTTCGACGATGTCCGCATTCCGACAGCCAACGTGCTGGGCAATATTGGCGACGGTTTTCACCAGATGCTTCAGACCCTTGACGGTGGGCGCCTGTCGATCGGCGCCATGGGGCTGGGTGGGGCCCAGGGAGCCTATGAGGCCACCGCCTGGAATTTGGAAATGGGCTGTCCGAACTGCTCACGCGAATTGGCGTATTTGAGGGCGGCCTCATAGGCTCCCTGGGCCCCACCCAGCCCCATGGCGCCGATCGACAGGCGCCCACCGTCCAGGGTCTGAAGCATCTGGTGAAAACCGTCGCCAATATTGCCCAGCACGTTGGCTGCCGGAATGCGGACATCATCGAAATAGAGCTCAGCCGTATCGGAGGCGCGCCACATCATCTTCTGGTGCATCTGGACGGCCTTGAAGCCCGGTGTGCCCTGCTCCACCA
>JASJCV010000215.1 GCA_030065275.1 Desulfobacterales bacterium
AAGGCGCCTGTTGGGTTTGAAGCGGAGCGTACTCATGTACGTGAGCATTGAAAGCCACTATGCAACGCCGCTCTGGGGTATTAGATGCCACCCTCAATCCATTTTTAGCCGCATTTGGTGAAACCGCAGAAGTGACACGTCATGCAACCCTCCTCGAAGCTGATGGTCTGGCTGCATTCCGGGCATTTTTCACCCAGCAGGCTGTGGGCGAAGCCGTCGGCGTTCTGCTTGTCCGTCATGTAGCGCTTTTCCAGGATGCGCGCGATGGCGTCCGGAATGGAAAGCACGAGGCCCCCTGGCTGAAAGACGGGGTATTCCCCGCCAATGCCCTTGAGCTGCTTGACGATATCGGCCACCTTGACCCCGGCGCGCAGCGCCAGCGAGACCAGCCGCCCGACGGCCTCGGCCTTGGCCGCCGTGGAGCGCCCGGACTTGCCGATGGTGGCGAAGACCTCGAAAGGCCGTCCTTCGTATTCGGTGACGGTGACGTAAAGGTGGCCCATGCCGGTCTTCATCTTGGTCGTGAATCCTTCGAGGGTCTCGGGCCGCTCCTTGACCGCCCGCAAAAAACGGCTCTGGGGGTCTTCCTTCTGGTTGAACGACAGCACCTGATTCTCCTTGCTGCCGTCACGGTAGATGGTCACCCCCTTGCACTGCAGTTCAAAAGCCAGGTCGTAGATCTTGCGCACGTCTTCCACCGTGGTGTCTCGCGGCAGGTTGACCGTTTTGGAAACCGCATTGTCCGTGTATTTCTGGAAGGCCGCCTGCATGCGGATGTGCCATTCAGGCGATACGTCATGGGCGGTCACGTAAACCTTACGGATCTCGGGAGGGATGTTTTCCATGCCGTGGATCGATCCCCGGGCCGCAATGTCGTTCATCAGGTCATCCGAGTAAAAACCGCCTTCACGAGCGGCCGCGGCAAAATGCGGGTTGACCTCCATCAGCCGGTCGTTGTCCATGACTGTGCGCACGAAACTCAGGGCGAACAGCGGTTCGATGCCGCTGGAGCAGCCGGCAATGATGCTCAGGGTGCCGGTGGGCGCGATGGTGGTCGTGGTGGCGTTGCGCAGGGGGCCGTCCGGATGGTTCTTGTAAATGCTCCGGTCGTGATTGGGGAAGGCGCCGCGCTCTTGGGCCAGTTTGCGGGAGGCCTCCCGGGCCGCCTTCTGGATGGCGCCCATGACGGCTTCGGCCGTTTTGAGGGCCTGCTCGGAATTGTAGGGGACGCCCAGTTGGTAGAGCATGTCCGCAAACCCCATGACCCCCAGGCCGATCTTGCGGTTGCCTTTGACCATGGCGTCGATTTCGGGCAGGGGGTAGCGGGAGCGGTCGATGGTGTTGTCCAGAAAACGCACCGCCAGATGGACGGTTTCTTTCAACTCGTCGTAGTCGATGACCGGGGAGCCGTCTTCGTCGATCACGAATTTGGCCAGATTGACGGAACCCAGATTACAGGCTTCGTTGGGCAGAAGCGGTTGTTCGCCGCAGGGGTTGGTGCTTTCGATCGCACCCAGATCGGGGGTGGGGTTGTCCCGGTTCAGGCGGTCCAGGAAAATGATGCCGGGATCGCCGTTGTCCCAGGCCTGCTCCACCAGCGTGGTGTAAACCTCGCGGGCATCGAGCCGGCCGGCCACGCTGCCGTCCCGGGGATCGATTAGCGCGTAGTCGCGGCCCTCGACCGCGGCTTGCATGAACGCATCGGTCACGCCGACGGAGATATTGAAATTGTTGAGGGTCCCGTCCTCCTTTTTACAATGGATGAATTCAAGGATGTCGGGGTGATCCACCCTGAGGATGGCCATGTTGGCGCCCCGCCGCGTGCCACCCTGCTTGACCTGCTCGGTGGCCGTATTGAAGATTTTCATGAAGGAGACCGGTCCGGAGGCCACCCCGCCCGTCGTCCCGACGCGGGCGTCCTTGGGCCGCAGGCGCGAAAACGAAAAACCGGTGCCGCCGCCGGACTTGTGGATCAGGGCGGAGTTGTGGAGCGAAGTGAAAATCCCCTCCATGCTGTCTTCGATGGGCAGGACGAAGCAGGCGGCCAGCTGCCCCAGACGGCGGCCGGCGTTCATCAGGGTGGGCGAGTTCGGCAGGAAGCGGAATTCGGTCATCAGGTCGTAAAACGCTTCTTCGATTTCTTCGATGCGCTCCGTGTTGCCGTATTGTTTTTCGGCCTTGGCGATATGGCGCGCCACGCGGCGGAACATTTTTTCGGGGCTCTCGATCACCTTCCCCTTGGGGTCTTTCTTGAGGTAGCGTCGTTCGAGTACGGTTTTGGCGTTCCCGCTGAGGGCCGGCCCCTTTTTCTTGAAAATGGATCCGTCCAGCCGCACCGGATCGGACGGGTCCAGTCCGAATTCCTGGAGCTTCTCGTCGATCATTTTTTCGATGGCGGTGAGGTTGATCGTCCGTGTATCGATGCGGTCGAGCTGTTCGCGCAGGTGGCGGCTGATATTCATGGCCGTATCGGTATTGACGGCCTTGCCGCGCGTCAGCAAATCCGTGAAACGGTGGTCGTCCCAGCGGTGGGTCGACAGGTCCAGACGACCGTCTTTGGTCAAAACAAATTTACATCTTTCGCCCATACTGCCTCCAAACTCCTCGCTCTTGACACAGCCGGCCGGCGGCCAACTCAAAATTGATGGGGTTGTTCTTATTCTAAGGATGAAGTGAAAAGCACCGCTCTATCGGTGATTTTCTGATTTCCGTCAAGGGGAAATCGAGATGTTGCCCGCAAGATAGATTTCGGATGGCCGCTGATCGTGGTGGAAGATCAGGAAACATCTTCTAAAAATCAGCGACGAGGTTTGATCTCTCATACAACATATTGTGTGTCAAGTTCTATTTGGCCCAACATAACGGAGAAGACCCGCTGGGTCGGCGCCATCCCCGCCAATACCGGCTTTTTCGCCCCCTTTGCCCGGCCGAGGCGGGGCTTGGCAGTCCGGAGATTCTGTGATATCGAGATGCCCGTACCCGGTCGTCCGAAAGGCGGCCGGCCAAATCCGCATGCGAGACGAAAGGAGATACCCCTCGATGAAGACCCGTGACTACATGGCGCTCGCTCTGGTTGTGATTTTGGGCGTGTTCGTGCAGATCATTTTATTGACCGCTGACGTTAGGGAGACCCCCGTGCGGGCTGCGGAAGAATTTACCCGGGCGTTTTTCAAGCTGGATCCCGATATGACCGAGCGCATGTGCGCCGATCTGGCGGCCGACAAGACATTTGTGGACAACCTGATCCACGACACGGCCATCGAGGCTCGGAACCGCGGCTTCAGTCCCGGATATATGCGCATGCAGCTCTTTCAGGTGGAGGCCTCGGTTCTCGCGCAGGACGAACAGAGCGCCCAGGTTCATCTGCGTTCGGAAATGCGGCGCAGCATCCACCCGGCCTTCGCTGCTTTCGCCAAGATGTGGAACCTGGGAGAAGCCCACCATCTGGACGAAACCCTGGATTTGGTAAAAGAGGGCGATCAGTGGAAGGTCTGCAATCACGGTCTGCAAATTGCCATGTAGGTCGTGCCCGGCGGCGGCATGACGGGCGGTACAGGGCCCCCTCGCACCAGCCGCTTTGATCCGGTATTCAAAGGGAGACGCATTCCGCGCGATGCGATCTCCCTTTTTTAATGGGCGTCCGCGCGCCCGGTTGCATCCCGGTACCGCGGACAGCGAGAGCGCCGGCAAGATGAAAACTCCCGAAAATCAGGACATGGGACCGGTATACGCCGCTTTGCGGGATGAGGCCCGCAGGATCGCCGGCGGTCTTTCAACGGCCGACTTTTACCGTGTCCACAACGTGGCGATCGAGCGCTCCCGCGAGGTTCTGCAGGGGCATGCCCTGCTGGCGGATATTTTCATCATGGTGCGCCGCAATATCGAAAACGACTTCGGACATGGCTTGACGCATGCGCGTAAGGTGGCGCTGGATGCCGGAGCCCTGATGCTGATCGAATGCGAACGCAGCGGGATTCCCTCCGCCGCGGCCGAACGCAACCTCCTTCTGGTGCAGGCGGCCGGCCTTTTGCATGATATGCGCCGCAAGGAGCGGCACCATGCCAAGGCCGGGGCGGCGTTTGCCCGCAAAGCGCTGACCGCGTTCAACCTCACGTCGCAGGAAATCGACTTTGTCTGCTACGCCATCCGCAACCATGAGGCTTTTCAGCGCATCCAGCCGCCGCCCACGCCCGAGGCGGCGCTGATGTCCGACTGTCTATACGATGCTGATAAATTCCGCTGGGGGCCTGACAATTTCACGGACACGCTCTGGGATATGGTGACTTTTTACAACCCGCCGCTGTCCGTCTTCGTGGAGCGCTACCCCGGTGGAATGCGCAAGCTCGAAGAAATCAAAGCGACCTTCCGCAGCGAAACGGGAAAGCGCTACGGCCCCCAGATCATCGATTTCGGCGTTCGGATCGGCCGGGAGTTGATGAACGTCATCCGCACCGAATTCACGCATCTGATTTAGCCGTTTTAACCCCTTCCAAGCCCCATCTTTGGAGAAAAGGCCCATGCATCCAATACTTCACCCGAAACCGATAATGCGATCCTGGCTCCTGGTGCTCGTCCTGCTCGCGGCTGTGCCGGGATGCCGCAGCACCTACTACGCCATGTGGGAGAGTGTGGGCAAGGAAAAGCGCCATCTGCTCAAGGACGAGGTGACGGCGGCCCGGGAGGACCAGGCCCAGGCCTCGGAAGAGTTCAAGGACGCCCTCACGCGCATCAAGGAGCTGACCGGCTTTGAAGGCGGCGAACTCGAAGATGCCTATCGCCGCCTCAAGGGGGATTTCGAGGACTGCCAGCACCGGGCGGCAGTGATCGACGACCGTATTGACAATGTCGAGCAGATCGCGGCCGATCTTTTTGTCGAATGGGAGACGGAGATCGGCCAGATGACCAATACGTCTTTTCGCAATAAGAGCCGCCAGTCCCTGGCGCGCACCCGCGAGCGCTATAAGCGCCTGCATGCCTCCATGGTCCGGGCCCGGGGCCGCATGGATCCGGTGCTCACCCGGCTGAACGATTATGTTCTTTATCTCAAGCACAACCTCAACGCCCAGGCCGTGGGCGCGCTGGGCGCGGAGATGGGCGCGATCCAGTCGGATGTCGCTGTTCTCATCCGCGATATCGAAAAGTCGATCAAGGAGGCCGACGCGTTTCTGCAGACGTTTGAGGGCTGACATCATTCAAGCACACAATTGTTGTTGAAGGGCCTGGGGCGTTGTATCGTTTTGGCGTGATCTTCCTATTTAGCGGCGGCAATTGGGCCTTTAGTTTTAGGGAGCCGGTTCAGGCACGCTGGAAACGGTTGCCGACGCGCACCACCCGGCCGTTCGCCAGGAGCTCTTCCAGGTGCTTGCCCATCAGGGCCTGCTCGGCGTGGGCGTAGAACGCCAGCGGCTCCCGGGGTTTGCGGTAGACGATCCAGGCATTGACGATGTCCGCCATGCGGCGGGGGGTTGTGAGCAGTTCCAGAAGGGCCTGTCGGCGTGCGTCGATGACCGCCAGGTAGGCATCCCAGATTTCCGGAGGGGCCGCTTCGAATACACCGGCTTCATGGCCGGTCAGCCAGAACCGGGCCGGGATGGCCTGGAGCCGCCGGACGGCCGCCACGGTCTGCGCGATGCTCGAGTCCCGGTCCCCGTACCAGGGGCCAAAGGCCGTCAGGTCGTAGTCCCCCAGAAACAGAACTTCAGGCTCCAGGAATCGAAAGGCCAAATGACCCGGCGTGTGGCCGGGGGTGTGCAGCACTTCGACCCGCACGGTGCCGAGGTCGATGATCTCGCCCGCCGCCAGCAACCGATCCGCGCGGCGCGGCCGGAAATGAAACCTTTCCGTCAACAAGGCACGCCAGAGTTCGCGCATTTCGCCCGCTTCGATACCATAGGCGTCCAGGAAGCCTGCCATGTCGGCCAGCATCGGGGCGTCGGCCGCATGCATGGCCAGGGGCAGGTCATCGAACAGGTCCAGGTGCATGAAGTGGTCTTCATGCCAATGGCTCAGCCAGACCGCATCGACCCCCTCTTCCGCACGCAGGCGCTGCAGCCGCGCGCGGTCAGCGGCCGGGTCGATGAGGATACGGGCGCCTTTGATGTAGATCGAGTGGCAATGGGGGTATTTTCCCCGGTTGGGGCCCGGAATGAAACGAATGGGGCCGAAGGTTTGCTCCTGCATACCTGATTTCCCGAGGATGCGGTTGGCGGTCGACCACTGACTTATCATGCCCACCGACCCGGCTCAACCCGTTGCGGCCGGGATTGGCAAGGGGGGGATGACAATTATCGATTGACAGCCATGCGAGGCTGAAGTAACGATGTCCATCATATGATGGAAACAATCGATGGAGATCACTGAGCTTGGCTTCACCGCTCGAAAAAGCGCTTCAGGCCCCCTCATCCATGAAAGCCCGTATATTGGCATCGGCCCGCCGGCTTTTCGGGGAGAACGGCTTCAGCGACACCACCACGCGGATGATTGCCCGCGATGTGAGTATCGACGTTTCCACCCTGCACTATCACTGGGGTGAAAAACAGGACCTTTACGAGGGGGTCATCGGGGCCGTTCACGCAGAAATCATGGAGCGCTTCCAGGAGGTCGAACGCCGCTGCCGCGACGTCGATCTGGCGCGCCGGCTGGAAATTGCCATCGATATCATGTGCGACTATCTCTTCGAGCACCCTGAGGTCGCCAACCTGATCCTGTTCGGCTATTTCCGCAAGGCGGATCACACGGCCGTGCTCGATATCAACATCAGCCAATACATCACCAACATCGCCGTAGCCATGGAGCTGGCACCGACACCCGAAACCGTGTCGGTCCGGGACCGGGCGCGAATCCTGGCGGTGTGGCATTCGGTCCTGAACTTCATCGCGGGCCGGAACTACTTTCGCCCCATGCTGGACGTGGCCCCGGTGCCCTATGTGCGCGTGGTCAAAGAGACCCTCAAGTTTATTCTGGTGCCGGCCTTTACGGCCGAAACGCAAGCGTCCCGGAAATCCTGAGATCCGGACGCCAGAGCGCCAAGGAGGCAGGTTATGGCATTGAACCTGGAGGCCCTGGGCAAGCCCCTGGGGCCGGTCACCAAGGACTACAGCTGGAAAGACGCCGTGCTCTACGCCCTGGGGGTGGGGGCCGGATTCGACGAGATCGAGTACACCTACGAAAAGGATCTCAAGGTCCTGCCGAGCTTTTCGATGGCCGCCGTTTTCAACTTCTTTCCGCTGTTTTCCACCGAAGCCAACATCAACCTGGCCGGCGTCCTCCACGGCGAACAGGAGCTTGTTTTCCACCAGCCGATTCCGGCCGAGGGCACATTGACGACCAGCGGGCACCTGACCGACTTTTACGACAAGGGCCAGGACAAGGGGGCCCTGGTGGTGGGGGTGAGCGACACCCGGCATTCGAACGGGAAAAAGCTCTTTACCAGCCGCCTGACACTGTTCGCCCGCCTGGACGGCGGATTCGGGGGCGAAAACGCGCCTCCCCAGACCCTCGTGATGCCCGACCGGCCGCCGGATTACGAGGTGGCCGACGCCCCCACCAGGGACCAGCCCCTGCTCTACCGCCTTTCGGGCGATATTTTTCCGCTGCATGTGGACCAGGAATTTGCCGAAATGGCCGGTTTCGAGAGGCCCATTATGCACGGGCTGTGCACCCACGGTTTTGCCTGCCGGGCGCTGATCAAAAGCCTGGTGCCCGGCCGCCCGGAGCGGGTGCGCCGGATGAACTGCCGGTTTTCCAAGCCCCTCTACCCGGGGGACCCCATCAAAACCCGGATCTGGAAAGACGGCGACGGCCGCGCCTTGTGGCAGGTGGTCAATGACCGCACCGGCGATACCGTGATCGATTTCGGCGTTTTCGAATACGGCCCGGTCCCGGAACATTCGATTCGATTTGACGGCCGTGTGGCGATCGTGACGGGTGCGGGCGGTGGTTTGGGTCGGGCCTACGCGCTGGAGCTGGCGCGCCGCGGGGCACGGTTGGTGGTCAACGACCTGGGGGGCGCGCGCGATGGCGCCGGGGAGGGTTCGGCCGCGCCGGCCGAGGCGGTGGCGGCGGAGATTACGGCGGCCGGCGGCGAGGCGGTGGCCAATTTCGACAGCGTGGCCAGCCCCG
>JASJCV010000216.1 GCA_030065275.1 Desulfobacterales bacterium
ATCAGGCTGTCGCCCATGGTGATCAACTGCTCACGGAAGTCTTGGGCCTGCCGGCGCAGGATGACGCCGCTGATGATCGAACTGACGATGATGGTCAACAGGGTGGACAGGAGGACAAATTTGACAAAAATCGGGATCTTGATTTTTCTACGTCGATCCTTGCCCGAACGCCGCTCGTGGGCCGGGGGCCCCAGGTTGACTTTGCGGCGATCGCGGCCTCCGCGCTGCTCGGCACTGTGGTGGGATGTGGAAGCCATTACGTTCCGGTACGGGTTGACGGGCAAGACCGAAGCGCTTGGGCCGCACCTCGGTTCGGTTGCGCGAGCCTATTTCATCGGTTCGGGCATGTCAAGAAAAGCACAGAGCAGGAGTCGCTGGTGCCCGGCCACAATGGAATTGACCTCAAACGGTTTCGTCGTTAGGTTGACCTGTTTTGTTCAGCACCTCTAAAATTCCGTCCATATTACTTCTGGGAAGGCCGCCCACATGCCCTTGAGCTATGAAATCTGTGTCGTACTGGCCGTTCTAGCCGCCGCGGCCGTGCTTTTTGTCACCGACCGCGTTCGCAGCGACATCGTGGGGATCCTGGTGGTTCTGGCGCTGACGTTGAGCGGCGTGCTGGCCGTGGACGAAGCCCTGGCCGGATTCTCAAATCCGGTGGTGATGATCATCGTGGCCATGTTCGTCGTCAGCGAGGCCCTGGTCAGCACCGGCATCGCGCAGCAGATCGGCGCCACCGTCCTCAAGCTCGGACGCGGCGACGAAACCCGGCTGGTCATCCTGCTGATGGTGGTGATTGCCTTGGTGGGCGCCTTCATGAGTTCCACCTCGGCCATGGCGATATTCATCCCGGTGGCCCTGTCGGTGGCGCAAAAGGCGGAACTCAACCGCAAGCGTCTGCTCATGCCGCTTGCGGTGGGCGCCCTGATCAGCGGCATGATGACCCTGATTGCCACCGCCCCCAATCTGGTGGTCTCCGAGGCCCTCCAGGAAAAGGGCCTGCCGCCGCTGGGTTTCTTCAGCGTAACCCCCTTCGGGGTTGCCGTTCTGGCCGTGGGCACGGGTTTTATGATTGCGGCCGGCCGATCCCTGCTGGACCGCCAGAAACATATCCAGACGCGAAACCGGGGATTCACGGTCGCGGGACTTGTGGGCCGCTATGGTCTGGCCGACCGCGTGAACCGCTTCCGGGTCATGCCGCACGCACCGCTGGTCGACCGATCGGTGGCCCGCATCCAGATGCGGCAGCATTTCGGGCTGCACCTTCTGGCATTCGAAAAACGCAAGGGCGGCCGACCGCACTATCTTCAAGCCTCCGCCGAAACGGTCTTCGAAGCTGGAGATGCCGTCATCATCGTCGGCCCAGGAAAGGAGGCCGACCGCTTTGCCGTCGCGAACGGTCTGCAACGGCTGCCGGCGCTCAGCGACCGCAGGCGGCAAGATCTGCTGCAGGAGGTGGGAGTGGCCGAAATCATGCTGGCCCCCGCATCCAAACTGATCGGCAAGACCCTAAAAGAGATCGAGTTTCACTCGCGCTTCAAGGCCACGGTGTTGTCGATCCAGAGGCGCGGCACACTGCTCACCGAAAACCTGATCGATCAGCCCCTGGATTTCGGCGATGCCATGCTCGTTAACGCCGGCTGGCCCGATATCATGCACCTAAGAAAAGAAAGCCGGGACTTCGTCGTTCTGACCCTGCCCCAGGAATACAAGGACATCGTCCCGGCCCGCCAGCAGGCCTCCTGGTCGTTGGTCATCATCGGCGCCATGGTGGCCGCCATGGTGACGGGCTTGGTGCCCACGGTGACGGCCGCCATGCTGGCCGCCGTGGCGCTGGCGCTGACGGGCTGTGTGAGCTTGGCCAACATTTACCGCAGCATCAACTGGCCAACCGTGGTGCTGATCGCCAGCATCCTGCCCCTGGCCACCGCGCTGAACAAATCCGGTGCAACCCAGCTGATATCATCCGGGCTCGTCGACACCCTGGGCCCGCTCGGACCGTTCACCATGCTGACGGTCGTCTTCATGGTGACCGCCTTGATCGGGCTATTCATCTCCAACACGGCCACGGCCGTCATTATCGCCCCGGTGGCCATCGACGCCGCCCTGACGATCGGTGTGCCGCCGCAGGCGTTTGCCATGACCGTTGCCATCGCCTGCTCGGCCGCTTTCGTAACGCCGGTATCCTCGCCGGTCAACATGCTGATCATGGAACCCGGCGGCTACCGTTTTACCGATTTCGTCAAAGTGGGCCTGCCCCTGCTGCTGCTGGCCATGACCGTCACCGTGGCCCTGGCCGGCCTTATCTACTTTTAACTTTGCGGTCCGGCCGCCGGCCCCCCTCCACCAGCAGATCGCCCAATCGGCAATTCAGTCCGGCCGCAATGTCCTGGGGGTGCATCTCCAGCATGATCCCGCGCTGCCCGCCGTTCACGAGCACCCGTGGGTGCACCATGAGGCTTGCTTCCATGGCCACGGCGAGAGGGCGGCGGATGCCGAAGGGACTGATGCCGCCGACGCGATAGCCGGTCAGGCGCTCGGCGTTGGGCGCATCCGCCAGCGCCGCTTTCTTGACGCCCAGCACCCGGGCCAGCTTTTTCGTCGCCAGCTTGTGGTCGCCGGGCATCAGAGCCAGACCGAAGGCGCCGCCGCCCAGATCGACGACAAGCGTCTTGACGGTCCGGTCCAGAGGGAACCCCGTGGCCTGCGCCGCGAAAGCCGCCCCCTTGATCTGGTGATCGTAGGTGACGACTGCAAAGCTAATCCCCTGCTTGCGGAGCCATTGAATGGCGCGGGTGGACACATTCTCTCCTGTCGAGGCCGCCGGGCCGCAGCGCGGCAGGTGGCCCTTCTTACCCAAACTGATTTCCTCCGACCAGCAAGCACGGACGGATGCGTCAACGGCCCAATATGCGGCGCCCAAGGGCTGAGAAGTGAGGCGTACACCAGGTACGCCGCAGCAACGAGGCCCGCCGGGCAACGCCGAGACTGGCCTCTCACAGCTACTGTCTTTTGGTTCCGCCGCCGGCAGCCGAGCGGACGGTGGCGCCAGAGGCCCAAGGTCAAGGCGCTACGGGCCGAGGCGTGAGGTGTAAACCGGTACGCCGCAGCAACGAGGCCCGCCGGGCAACGCCGAGACTGGCCTCTCACAGCTACTGTCTTTTTGTTCCGCCGCCGGCAGCCGAGCGGACGGTGGCGCCAGAGGCCCAAGGTCAAGGCGCCCAAGGGCTGAGAAGTGAGGCGTACACCAGGTACGCCGCAGCGCCGAAGCCCGCCGGGCAACGCCGAGATTGGGCCTCTGGCGCCACCGTCAGGTGATGAGCCGGCGGCGCATGGCCCGCAGCGCCACCCCCCCAAACACAAGAAAAAACAGCAACAGATAGCCGCAACTGATCAGCGGGTGGGTGTCGCTGGCACCCAGTGCGAAAAACCGCGTCAGTTCCACCAGGTGATAGAGCGGAAACGCCAGCGCTGCGGGCTGGGCCCAGGCGGGCAGGTTGCTGACCGGGAAGAACGTGCCGCTGAATAGGAACATGGGCGTAATAAACAGAAAGATGGGCAGATTGAACATGTCGATCGTGGGGGTGATGCCGGTGAAGAACATGCCGATGGCCCCCAAAGCCAGCCCGCCCAGAAGCGCCACCGGGAGCAGCATCAACCCGGCGGGGAAGGCCACGAAGCCCAGCAGGCCCAGGACCGTCGTCATGATGGCGGCGGCCGCCACCGCCTTGGTGGCGCTCCAGACGATTTCCGCCAGGATAATCTCCTCGAGGGAAAGCGGCGTGGCCAGCATGCCGTCGAAGGTCTTCTGGTAGTACATGCGCACGAAAGAAGCGTAGGTGGTCTCGAAAAAGGCATTCCACATGACGGCCGTGGCGATCAGGGCCGGCGCCATAAACTGCGTGTAGCCGAGCGACATTCCGGCATAAGCGACATCGCCGATCATTCCGCTGAATCCCAGGCCGAAGGCCAGGATGTAGAGCAGCGGCTCGAGCAGCGGGGTGATGAAATTGACCTTCCAGATGCGCCGATAGGTTACGAGGTTGCGCTTCCAGACCTTGAAAAAACGCAGCGAGAAAGCCCCGGGATCGATCATTCGCGCAGCTCCCTTCCCGTCAGCCGCAAAAAGACGTCTTCAAGCGTACCGTTGCGGAAGGTGCAGCGTTCGGTGCAGAATTCTTCCTGGATGGTGCGATGCAGATCCGACCCCCCTGAGGTGTAGACGATGAGCTTTTCGCCAAGATCGTCCAACTGGGCCCCGTGATCGCTCAAGTAGGTTCGCAGGGATGCATCGGCGCCCTCAATTTCGATCACCTGCCTTCCGGCGTACCGGTTGATCAGGTCCTCCGGCCCGCCTTCCACCAGGATCTTGCCGTGGTCGATGATCATGAGGCGGTCGCACAGACTGGCGGCCTCCTCCATGTAGTGGGTCGTGAGCAGAACCGTCAGGCCCTTCTTTTTAAGGGCGGCGATCTTGTCCCATACCTGGTGACGCGACTGGGGATCGAGACCGGTGGTGGGTTCGTCCAGAATGAGAAGCTCGGGACGGTTCACCAGCGCCCGGGCCAGGATGAGGCGGCGCGCCATACCGCCGGAGAGTTCCATCACCTTGGCATCTTTGCGGTGGGTCAGCGCGAAGAACGCCAGCAGTTCGGCCGAACGCGCCCGGGCCTCGGCGGCAGGAATCGAAAAATAGCCGGCATAGATCAGGAGGTTCTGCTCGACGGTCAGATCCGGATCCAGGGTATTGTCCTGTTGGCAAACGCCGATGCGCCCCTTGATGGCGCGCCAATGCTTTCTGATGTCCTGACCGAACAGGGTGAGCCGGCCCCGACTGATGGGCGAGAAGCCGTAGAGCATGCGGATGGTGGTGGTCTTGCCGGCCCCGTTGGGACCTAAAAGGCCAAAGCACTCGCCCGTGGAGACGTAAAAGGAGATGTCATCGACCGCCGCCACGCCGTTGTAGACTTTTACCAGGTTTCGGGCTTCGATCAAGGCGCTCATCGCGGTCAGAAGGTGGGTCAGCTGTGCTGAATGAAGAACTTGATCTTGTCGTAGAGCAGACGGCTAAGGTTTTCGTCACCGAAAGTGCCGACACGGATGCCGATTTGGCTGGTGTTCTCCGTCTTGCGTGTGACCGTTACCGAAACTTCCCTGCCTGTGGCCGTACGGGCGGTTGCCTGGCCGTCGGCGGCGCTGGCCTGGGCGGATTCCTTGGTCCAGATCAGGTCGCGAAAGGCTCTCTCAGTGGCTTTGATCACGGTGGGGGGAGGCGCTTCAAGGTCGGCACGCAGTTCGCCATCGCGGTACGCGATGCCGGCCGCCGTCGCCCCGGCGGCGGCGCCGCCGATCACAAGAGCGGCACAACCCGTCATCTGCAGCATCAACCCCGTGATGAGAACGGCGAACACTCCATTGCGCATCCAACGCATCCTCTGCCTCCTTGTCGAAATCAACACCAGCCCGAACGGCTGGTTCGAACTGCCGGTAAAAAGGAATTAATTGCCGGAACGGTCGGGAAATGGTGAATGCCTGAATTTGGCCGGCGGGCCGATCGGGTTAAATGCCCCGTCAAAACGGCCGGTCGGGCCGCCGGGCCCTCCCCCTGAGCCTGAAGCAAAATAGGCGAATGATGTCAGGAGGTCAAGAGAAAAGCCGCAAGCGGTATGCCAACGTCACGCCATCCAGAAAAAAACGGCGCGTCAAATTGACAAACTTTCAAACAGAATATATTATTGTTTGAAATTTTGAACCAAAGCTCCCGAAATAGACACCACCGTAGCGAATCGCAAGCAAGGCAAAGGGGTTTGGCCCGCCACCGGTAATTCCGGAGCCATGGACTGTACAATCCGCGGCCACCCCCCATCAACCGCTCTCAGACCAGGAAAGACCGGTATGAAAGACGACAAGCGCGAGCGAATCAAAACGGCCGCCGCCGAATGCCTGGCCCGCTTCGGCTACGAAAAGACCACCATGGAGGACATTGCCCGCCGGGTGGGGCTCAACAAAACTTCGCTTTACTACTATTTTGAAAACAAGGAAGCCATCTTCATCGAAGTGGTTATCGAAGAGGCTCAATTGTTCATCGGCGCCCTGCAGGCGAAAATCGAATCTGTTTCCGGCTGCCGCCGCCGCATTCTGACCTATCTTAGCGAGCGGCTGCGCTACTACCGCAAGGTGGTGAATCTGCACAACCTATCGCTCGATACGCTCAACCGCGTCCAGCCGAGGTTCAAGGCGCTCTATCAATCGGTTCTGGAGCGCGAGACCGCCTTCATCAAACACATCCTCGAGCAGGGTATGCAATCCGGGGAAATCCGCGACAGTCACCCCGGACGCCTGGCGCACGCGATCATGACCGTTGCCGATGCCCTCAAACACACCGCCTGCTGTCAGACCGACGCCCCCTGGCCGGCGGAAATCGATTATCGTGCGATCGATTCGGATTTAAACCTGATCGTCGGTCTGATCATGGACGGCATGGCGCATCGTGACGCACCGCCGCAAACCTGAAGCCGGAGATAGCAGGCATGAAAGCCATCGACCACGTCAAATGCTGCTTCACCTTCTGGCGGCCTTCCGTCGCCCGCCGCATGACGCTGTATTTCGTCGTCTTCGGTTTCGTGGTTTTTTTCGCGAGCACCGTTGCCCACATGCTGGCGGCCAAGAAACACTTTATCCATTCGGCGGTAAGGATCGTCGAACATCAGGTCGGCCACGACCAACGCGACCGCCCTCCCGACATCATCTGGAAATCCATCGGCCGTGAACGGCCCGAGCTCACCACCCTGGCGCAGATGCTTGCCTCGGTGTCATCGGCCTTCTACACCGTGGCCGAGATGGAGATCTATTGCCGGCGAAGGGACAACCACCGCTGGCAGCGAATCATCCTGGACGATGAGCAGCGCCTGGCCGTGCGGCCGAGCGAACCTGCCGCGGTGGCTTCCCTGACGCGCAAATTCAACGGCCGGACCGGCGAGGAATCATTTCGATTTGCACTGTCCGAAGACGTCCTGGCTGCTTATATCGACATCACCCGCCCACAGGACCGCCATGCCTATTACCTCGTATTCGATATCGACCGGGCGGGCTTTGCCCACATGATCAGCCGCAAAATCCTCCGTCTGGCCGTGATCACGGCGACGGTGCTGCTCCTTCTGCGCATCCTCGGCTATTTTTTCGCCCGCCGCCTGGCCCGACCGATCGAAACCCTGAGCCGGGGGGCCGAAGCAGTGGCCCGGGGGGATCTGACGGTCCAGGTCCCGGTGAGCACCCATGATGAGATCGGGGAACTGTCCCGGACCTTCAACCACATGATCGAGGGGCTACGCGAACGCGAAGACGCCCGACTGTCGGAATTCGAACTCGAAAAAGGGCGCCAGATTCAGCGCGATTTCCTACCGCACCAGATCCCCCGTCTACCCGACTGGGAGATCGCCGCTTTTCTGGACCCGGCCGGACAGGTCTCGGGCGATTTCTACGATGTCTTCCCTCTCGAGGCCAACCGGATCGGACTGGTCATCGCCGATGTCTGCGACAAGGGCATGGGCTCCGCTTTTTATATGGCCCTCTTCCGCAGCCTGATCCGCATCTACGCCGAGCGGGTCGCGCAACCCGGCAACACCGCCTCCGATCCCGAAGAAACAGCCTTGACGCCGGTTTCCCGGGTGACGCAGTTGGCCAACGATTACATCGCCCGCAATCACGGTCACGACGGCATGTTCGCCACGATATTCTTCGGTGTTCTCGACCCCCGCAGCGGCAAGCTGGACTACGTCAATGCCGGCCATGAGCCCCTATACGTGGTTGGCCGTGACGGTATCCGCACGCCCCTGAATCCCACCGGGCCCGCCGTGGGGGTGATGCCGGGCACGGTCTATCGTCCGGCCTTCGTCGAGCTGGCACGCGGCGAAGTATTGATGGGCTACACCGATGGACTGACCGAAGCCCGGTCGCCCGAGGGCGAATTTTATTCCCGCCGCCGGCTGCAGTCGCTGCTGAGCGCTTCGCCCTACTCGGCCGGTGACCTGCTCGACAGAATCAAAGACAGCCTGTTCAATTTTATCGGCAGCGCTCCGCGCGAGGACGATGTCACCCTGCTGGCCGTCCAGCGGATCGCCCCCCAGATCTGAATTTCTATCGGAGAGGCCAAGAGCACGAGAATAGCGGCCACCGTAAAAAAAACGGGACC
>JASJCV010000217.1 GCA_030065275.1 Desulfobacterales bacterium
ACAAGACGAACCGTTTGGCCGGATAGCCCGAAACCCACGGCCCGGGCGGCACCGCCGGCACCGAGAATGGCGACCTCGCGGCCGGCGGGGTCAACCATTTCCCTTAGCGCTCCCATGGCGCCCTGGGCATCCGTGTTGTAGCCGCAGAGACGTCCGTTCTGATTGACGATGGTGTTGACGGCACCGATTTGCGCGGCCATGGGATCCACCCGATCGAGGCAGGCCATCACCGCCGTCTTGTGTGGTACGGTCACGGATACCCCTTGAATCTCGAGGCATCGCACGGCCGCAACCGCCGCTTCGATGTCCCGGATGCGCATGGCCACGTAGACCCCGTTGTAGCCGGTCTTGCGAAAAGCGCGGTTATGCATCACCGGGCTCAGGCTGTGGGCCACGGGGTCGCCGAAAACCGCGAACAGACGGGTGTGGGCATCAATTTCGGGCAAGGGCTTCATCGTTTGAATCCGCGGCTGCAAGCCGATTTGCAGCCAGCCGGTCCGCCTCCGAGGGGCTCATATAAAAAAGCCGCAGGCTCAATCCGCCTGCGGCTTCGGATGCATCGTTAAAAAGGTCAAGTCGGCCGAAGGCGATTATGATGGGTCCTTCGGCAACGAGAGTGGCTGCCCCGTATTTTCATCAAAACGCGCTTCAATCTTACAGTTGCTCCGGTTGATCAAAGTATTCCGAGACTCTTTTGCTTAAAGGCTATCCGTGTCATTGTCAAGCGCTATGTCGGTTGACGGCGCGGCCGCCAGCGCTCGTCCTTCTCCCGGATAAATCCGGCGATCCCCTTTCGCCGTGCTTGCCTCCACCGGCGGCCAATGGCCCGGCTGGGGGTCTGCGCCTTCCAAAGCGATCGGCGTCGGTTGGCGGTCGGCCATGCGGGGATGGCGACGCAGGTCGACCCCCGGCACCGGAGCGCTGAACTCGATGGGGATCTGGTTGGGGTCGAAGGTGTAAATCGAGTGGATAAAACCGTGATCCATCACTTCCGAAACCCAGATCTCCGCGGCTTCAAGAGCGCGTTTCAATGTCCATAAATCCCCATCCGCAGCCACTTCAAAGGCGATGTGATCGAAGGCGTAAGGTCCCTTTACCGGCACACCATGATCTTTCTCGGGCAAAGGCTCGACATCGGGCCATTCGAAAAAGGCGATCATGTCGTGGGGCGCGATTTCAAAAAAATAGTGGCGGTAGCCCGGTCGCCCGAGGCCGGCGATCAGCCGCATGCCCAGCAGGTCGCGCCAGAAACGAATGGTGGCGTCCATATTGCCGGTGGCCATGGCCAGGTGGTTGATGCCCGTGTAGCGAATCTGGGGCCGCATAAGGGTTATCCTTCGTCAAACGGTGCTTGGCGTCTATCGGCGGGCAAAGGCACGGAGGCACGGAAAGCACGACCTTCACCCCGGATCGAATAGCCGGATAGGCAGGCCGGCACCATGACGGAATCGCCCTTCCGCAGCGCCACTTTCGCTTTGGTCCCCTCGGTGCTGATGGATAAGGCGCCTTCGACCGCCAGCAGAATTTCCATTCCGCGCTGTGCTGATGAAAGAAATACCTGTTCCGAGGCCAGTTCGATTTGGGCCAAAGCGAATTCGGCGACGTCGACGGCATAGACCCTTTGGGTCCCATCCGCCGAGCGCGGGACGATGATCCTGGGGTTGGCGGCATTAAAGCGCAGAACGCGGGTCAACTCGGGCAAATCGATATGCTTCGGGGTGAGGCCGCCCCTGAGGACGTTGTCCGAATTGGCCATCAATTCGATGCCGACGCCCTCGAGGTAAGCATGCAGCTGCCCGGCCGCCAGATACATGGCCTGCCCCGGCGACAGGCAAACCAGATTGAGAAAGAGCGGCGCCAGGACGCCGATGTCGCCCGGGTAGGCGCTCTCAAGCCGAAGCACCCAGTCCGCGGCGGCACCATAGGGGCTTTTCATCCGGGCGGCGGCCGCCGCCTCGGCGACGGCATCCTGTTTTTGCGCATCCGGCAATTCCAGCAGCGCCTCAAAAAATGCTTTGAGCGCGTGGCCAACGTCAGGCGCATCCAGTCGCGGGTTCAGCACTGAAAGCGTTCGGGGGACATAAGCTTGCATGTTCCCGGCGATGGCGGCCGGTGACTGGAATCCGTTCAATCCCCTGAAGGGGGTCAGAGCGCATAGAATTTCCGGTTTGTGCGAACTGTCGCGGTAGTTGCGATGGGGCGCGTCGAGCGGAATGCCCTGGCGATTTTCGCGCGCAAATCCTTTTCGGGCCTGGTCTTCATCCGGATGGGCTTGGATCGACAGGGGGGCGGCCGCAGCCAGAATTTTAAATAGAAAAGGCATACGGTTTTCAAATCGCCTTGCGGCCGCAGGGCCGAGTACGGCCTCGGGATGAGCCGCGATCAGGTCGGCCAAGGAAATCCACTGCCCCCCCATTTCAACGAGCGAGGGGGCTTTCGGATGGGCGCCCATCCATAACTCGGCCTCGGGTGCCGGCGAAGGGACATCGCGGTCCTGCAATGCGGCGATCGCCGAGCGCGAACCCCACGCATAATTCTGAATGGGGTTTTGCATACGGAACAACCGACAGATATCTTGATTCATTTTCAATTCCCCTGCCGGGCCTAATCACCCTGTAGTCAGAATAGATATTGAAGACAGTTTAAATCTCGGGCAATATAGATGTCAAACGTCAACCGGCCGGCCAGCAAGGCGAGGATTCCATTGGCAACCCTTTCAGCCTCCCACCCAAGGGCACAATACCACCGTGCCCTCGTGACGACCTGCGTGTCGACCGGGCTCGCAATGGTGCTGGTCTGGTGGAGTTGGCCCGCAGCCAGCGACCCCCTGACAACGAACCTCGGCCGCATCCCGTTTTTCAATCGATTGACCGTCGCCGCCCGCCGGCCGACATGGGCGTTTGGCGTCGAGGCGGGCCTAATCATCGGGATGGCGCTCTGCCCGGCCTTGTTGTGGCGCTATTTGAGGCCCCCTGCCGCCTGGGCGGCTACAGCGGGCCTGCTCGTCATCGTACTGTACGCCACCGCAGCGCTCGGCCAGGTGGCCGGCGTCCGGTTTCAAATCGGTGCCGCCGTCCTGGCGGTCCTGCTCAATGCTTTGGTGGCTTCCATATGGGTGCCGAACCGCAATCACGGGCAGAATCATGGGGAGGACCCAGATCAACCCCCTGCAGATGCCCCCGCCTACCACCAAGTCGATGATGAAGCGCCCGACGGCCTGCGTGCGCATTCGGACTTGCACGATGTCCATTTGGGCAATGCGAAAAATCCGGTGGCCGGGTCCCGGCGTCAAGCCCTTACCGACGAAACGGTCATCCCGAAGCGCCATGCCAAAAAAATCGGACGCTACGAGATTCTCCGTCTTATCGGCAAGGGGGCCATGGGAGAAGTTTTCCTGGGGCGTGACCCGCGGATCAATCGTTTGACCGCAATCAAGACCGTGCGGTTCGAAGACAACTTTGCTGAAGATGAGATCAACGGAATCAAAGATAAGTTCTTTCGCGAAGCGGAAAGCGCCGGTACCTTGTCGCATGCCAACATTGTTACCATTTACGACGCCGGTGAAGACCGCGATCTTGCCTACATCGCCATGGAATATCTGGAAGGCGTCACGCTCCTGCGCTTCACGCGCGCCAAACGCCTCCTGCCCGTGCGTAAAACGATTCGCTATATCACGCGGATCGCCGAAGCCCTGGACTACGCCCATGGCCAGGGCATCGTCCACCGCGATATCAAGCCGGCCAATGTCATGGTATTGAAAAGCGGTCACATCAAGCTGACCGATTTCGGTATCGCGCGCATTACGGCTTCTTCCCATACACAAACCGGCGTCGTCAAGGGCACGCCCTATTATATGTCGCCAGAGCAATTCTCCGGCGCCAAGGTGGACGGGCGATCGGATATTTTCTCCTTAGGCACCATGCTTTTCCAGCTGCTGACCGGAAGCCTGCCCTTTTTTTCAGAGAGTCCGGCCGTATTGATGAACCAGATCATGAATTTTCCGCATCCCAACCCGCGGGCCATCAACCCGCAGGTCATGCCGGCCATCATACCGATCGTCGACCGAGCGCTTGAAAAGCAGGCCGACCGACGTTACGCGCGGGCAAGTCAAATGGCCGCCGACCTGGCTCATCTTGATCAGCGCATCAAGTCGTATCTTAAGCGCAAAACCCTGTCCGCCGAAGCGGATTGATCCGCCCCGGTCCGATAAACGTCGCCAGCTTGACTTGATTTCATGAACCCGCTATATTTACTTGATTAACAAACCATGGAACTATCTGTAATGTTTAATGTTTCAAACCCTCACCCTTTTCGAGGCTGACGCCAGCGCAATCGGAACTGATCCGCCATGTTGATGATTGACTCGGCCGGTTTATCGGATGTTGGTCGCAAAAGAAGAGAAAACCAGGATTGCTTTTGTGTGGAAGACAATCTGAATCTCTACGTCGTGGCGGATGGCATGGGCGGACATCTCGCCGGCGAGGTGGCCGGTCGGATGGTCGTCGATGCGATACGGAATTACTTTATCGCACTGAATGATAATCACAACGATCCGCCCCGCGCGAAGCATGAATCGTCTCTGTCTTCGAAGGCCAACCATCTCTTGAATGCCGTTGCCTATGCCAATGCCCAAGTGTACCAGGAATCCATGGAAAAACCCGATTATCGGGGCATGGGATCAACGGTGGCGGCCCTATTGTTTACCCCCGACACCTTTGTGGCTGCCAATGTGGGCGACAGTTCGATTTATCTGATTCATGAGAACACGATCGAACAGTTATCCGTACCCCACACGGTTATCGCCGAAACCGACCTGGCCGCCGAAACGCATCCGTTATACGGTCCTGATTTTCAGCATTTGCTGACGCGGGGTATCGGCATCGAAGACGAGGTCAAACCGGATTTCTGCGAGTCCCCTTATTATGACGGCGATCGTTTTATCATCTGCTCCGATGGATTGAGCGATAAAGTCCCTCCGCAGGAAATACTGAAAATTGCATCCGAGGGCGCTCCGCGCAAAATCTGCCGCACCCTGGTGGACATGGCCAATGACCGCGGTGGCGACGACAACACCACCGTCGTTGCGCTGGTGGTTGGCAAAAAGATGGGGCTCTGGCAGCGGGTTCGGCAAATCGTAACGGAATTTTTGCCTTAAGCGGCAGCCAACGGCCTCCCGGATTCTAATGCCGGCTGAATGTATCGCCCCTATCAATAAAGAGGAGAAAAGATGCCTAAAGTCATTCTCAAGTTTAAGCACAATCCCATTCAGAGCTACGATCTTGCAACGGGGCAATCCGTCACTATCGGTCGTTTAGAAGACAATGACATTGTCATCGAGAACCTCGCCGTGTCCGGTCATCATGCCAAGATCGACTCGGTGGGTGATGGTTTTCTGCTCACGGATCTGCAAAGCAAAAACGGGTGTTTCGTCAACGAGAAGATGGTGGCTTCCCACTGGCTGAGCGATGGGGACATCGTCAGTGTCGGCAAGCACACACTGGAATTCAGCTTAAAAGCGGGCGAGCAACAGCCTGCAGCGTCCCAGTCCGCTCAACGGGACCAAACCATGGTGATGGACACGGGGCGCTATCGCGATCTGGTGGACAAAAGCCTGGCGCCCGAGGGCGCGGGCGCCACCTCCGGCCAACCCGTGGGCATGCTTTCCTATCTCGCCGGTGGGGAGGGTGAAGTGGAACTATCGCGCAAGTTGGTCAAAATCGGCAAGGATGCCGCCAGCGATATCGTTGTCAGTGGCCTTACGGTTGGCAGCACGAGCGCCACCATCAGTAAACGGCCCAAGAATTATGTCTTAAGCTACGTGGCGGGTCTCTCAAAACCGAAAGTCAACGGCAAAGCCGTCAAGCAGTCGGTGCCCCTCAATGAATTCGACGTGATTGAAATCGGATCGGTCAAACTGCAGTTTTTCACCAAGGAATAGCACGACGCTCTTGGACGGTTCTGCGGCATGCGCCGCACCGACGGCCACCGCATTCGGTGGGGAAAAATTTTGTCGCCCTTGAAGATTGCCTACCTGCATTATCATCTCAAACCCGGCGGCGTGACGACGGTTATCCGTCACCAGACGCAACATCGGCCGAGCGGGTCAACCTCTGTGGTGGTGTGTGGCACCCCCCCACCCTCTTCCTTCCCGGCCCCCGTGGTCACCGTGCCGGGGATCGGCTACGACGGTACCCCGGGAACCGAAAAACCGGCCCAATCCATTGCGGCCATGATCGATCAGGCCATCAATAACGCTTTCGGCGGGTCCGGCCGTTGCGATTTGATCCACGTTCACAATCCCCTTCTGGCCAAAAACCGTCAATTTTTGGACATCATCCGTCACTTGCAGTCGATGGGCTACCCGTTGTTGCTCCAGGTTCACGATTTCGCCGAGGACGGCCGCCCCGGGGCCTATTTTCACCGAGATGAATATCCCTCCGATTGCCACTACAGCGTGATCAATCGCCGCGATTATCGGTTTTTACTGGATTGCGGTCTCAACCCCGACGGATTACACTATCTGCCCAACAGTGTCGCCGCACCGGAGTTGACTTCGTCCATGGGGCCGGCGTCCGACTACATTCTCTATCCGGTTCGCGCCATTCGCCGCAAAAATATCGGCGAAGCGCTGCTCCTCTCGCTTTTTCTCCATGCGCCCATTCAATTGTTCATTACCCTGCCGCCCAACAGTCCGGGCGATTTCCCGGCTTACCGTATTTGGCAGCAACTGACAGCGGCCAAGGCGCTCCCGGTTCGATTCGAAATGGGGTTGCAGCACGACTTCACCCAATTATTGCTTCACGCCCGGCAGGTCGTGACCACCAGCATTTCGGAGGGTTTCGGTTTTGCCTTTTTGGAACCCTGGATGGCGGGCAAAAGCGTGGAAGGCCGACTTCTGCCGGAGATCTGCCAAGACTTCACCGATGCCGGCATTCGTCTCGAGCATCTCTACCCGCAGATTAAGGTACCGATGGCCTGGATCGACCGGAGCCGAACGATCCGGCGTTTCCAGTCTTGCTGTGCGCGCAATCGGCGTTCATTCGGGGCCGCAGATGCCGAATCGTTTTCCCAGACCTTGGTGGCACCGCTTCAAGATGCCGACACGCTTGATTTCGGGATGCTCGATGAACCTCTGCAAGTCGAGGTGATCGAAAAAATAATCAGCGATCCTGCCAAGAAAGGCCTTTTCCTGGAATTGAACCCGGTGCTCGCCGGGATGGATGGCCGCAGCCGACCGGACCGACCGATCAAAAACAATTGCCGCCGTATCCCTGAGAACTTCGGTCATCAAGCGGTATCAAAACGTTTAGAGCATATCTATGGGCAGGTGCTGCAGCGGCCGGTCAGGCATCACATCGACAAACACCGCCTGATGGATAAATTTTTTAATTTTAACAATTTCAATTTGTTAAAGTGGAATACCCACTGTGATGGATGAAGTTATCAACACCCTGATACGATATCTGGCTCCCCTTCCGACGGAACTGGCGCCGGGCGGCCGAATTCATTCCCCACTCAAGGCCGTCCTCTTCGATATCTATGGCACCCTTTTTATCAGTGGCTCCGGGGATATCGGCGTCGCCGAAGAACGTTTCAATCCGTCCGATGCCCTGTATTCTATGTGCGAGCGTTTCCAAATTCCGTGGCCGCCTGCGGAAATGAGCCGAAAACTCTTTGCCGCCATCAAAGAGACCCACTGTCGGCAACAGGCGGTCGGTATCGACCACCCGGAAATCAAAATCGATCGGATCTGGCAACGCCTTCTCGGATGGGAGGACATGGGCCGCGTGCGTCGGGTGGCGGCAGCTTATGAATGGGTCGTCAACCCCACCTACCCCATGCCGGGCCTCGACATCGTTCTGCGTACGCTGCGTGGGAGGGGAATTCTGATGGGCATCATATCCAACGCCCAGTTTTTCACCCCGCGTCTGTTCGACATCTTTCTGGGGACCACCACCCAACAACTGGGTTTCGCCCCCGAGTTGACCTTGTTCTCATACGAGCACGGCTGCGCCAAGCCGTCCACAACCCTTTTCGATTTAGCCGTCAGCCGGTTAAAGATCCGGGGGGTTGCACCGGATGCGGCGCTTTACGTGGGCAATGACATGCGCAACGATATCCGCCCGGCGAATCAAGCCGGCTTTAAGACCGCCTTATTCGCCGGCGACCGCCGCTCGCTCCGATTG
>JASJCV010000218.1 GCA_030065275.1 Desulfobacterales bacterium
GGGGCGATGCATCGTTGTCCGCCGCCACACGACGGCGCGGCCGCATTCGCCGGACGGAAACCGGGCTGGGTACCGGAAAAGCCACCAACAGAGCCATCTGCAGTGCACAGGTCGCCCCCACGAAAAGACGCACCGCCGGAATTGCCAAAGGAATCCCCTCCATGCGTTAATCCTTGTGCCGATGCGGTCCCCGTCAATCCGGCGTGGCTCCGTAGGTCAAGAGCACCTGCAGCGTTTCCTGGGGACGCCCGGCGATCTGCTCGAGTGCCTGCTGAGCATCGTCGATCGCGAAACGATGGGTGATCAGGCCGGAGGGCTTCACGCGAGCGAGCATCGCCAGGGCCGTGTCCAGGCGACGGCGTGCGGTCCAGCGCGCGCCGTGAATTGGATCGATAGTGCTGACCTGGCTTGCCATCAGTCGAATCCGTTCCCGGTGAAAACGCCCGCCCAGATCAATCGCTGCCGCCTTGGTCCCGTACCAGGACCCCACGACGATGCGGGCCCCGAAACCGGCCCAGGCGATGGCCGTGTCGAGCATCGACGGCTGCCCTGAAAGTTCGAAAACCAGGTCGGCCCGGCCCTCGACGTCCAAGCGCTCGAAAAAGGCGGCGGCTTGGCGATCGAAATCGGTCTCAGCGCCGCTCCATGCGGCCTCCGCGCCCAGATCAAGCGCAGCCTGCCGGCGTAAAGGCCAGCGTTCCAGTGCCGCCAGGGCACCGAGAGGATAACGCGCCAGCAGCGCCGTGGTGAGCAGACCGATCACCCCCTGGCCCAGGAGCAGGACCTGCTCGCCCAGCAGCGGTCGGCCGTCCATCACCAGGTTGACGGCCGTCTCCATGGACGCCAGAAAAACGGCATCTTCGTCGGGAAGCTCCGGGGGCAGCCGGATCAGTTCATCCGCCCGGGCCAGGTAATGACTCTGGTGGGGACGGAAGGCGAAAACCCTCTGTCCGACCCAGCCCGAAGAGATTTGCGCGCCGGCCGCCACGACTTTTCCGACGCTGCTGTAGCCGTAGGCCAGGGGGTAGGCGAAACGTTGACCGGCGTAGGACGGAATCGTTGCATCCACCGGCAGTCCGGCCGGGATGCGGCCCGTGAAAACCAGCATCTCGGTTCCGGCGCTGATGGCCGAGCAGCGGGTCTCGACCAGCAGCTGTTCCGGTCCGACGTCGGACAGTGATTCTTCCCTCACGGCGCATTTAAGGGGGGCCGTATAAAAGAGGCAGCGATTGTTCATGGCATCTGCCGGGCCGGCCGGGCCCACAGGATCAGGTCGTCGCCCAGGCGGGCATAGCGGACCCCGGTCAAGGGCATGAAGGCATCGGCGCCGTTGGTCGGTGCGGCCAGTACCTGGAGTCCTCCGATCAGTTTCGGGGCAATCGTGACAATAAACAGATCCACCATCTGCGACTGGATAAAACTGGTGATCACGCGGGCACCGCCTTCCACCATGAGGCGCTCGATCCCCCTGGCGTGCAGTAATCCCAGGGTCTGCGGTATGTCCAGGCGCCCGTTGCGGGCATCCCGCGGACAGGAAAGCACTTCGGCGCCGGCACGGGTCATTTCCATCACCCGTGCCGACGGGGTGTCGGCGGCGCCCACCAGCCAGGAGCGACGGCGAGGTCCCTGGAGCAAGCGGGCATTGTGCGGTGTTCGCAGGCGGGAGTCCAGGACCACCGGCCGCGGATGCGGCCCGTCCACGAGGCGCACGCTGAGTTGCGGATCATCCGCCAGCACGGTCTCGATACCTACCAGAATACCGTCATGCAGCGCCCGCAGCGTGTGGGTCATGCGCATGGCATCCGGACTGCTGATCGGCAGCGGACGGCGATTGCGTGTGGCAATGCTGCCATCGATGCTCTGGGCATAGCTGACCGTCACAAATGGCCGCTGCGAATGCCGGCAGGCATTTGTCACCCCCTCCAACAGGCGTTCGAGGTCTTCCACGGCAAAAGAGGGCGCAGGGTCAAGCATGAACACTCCCTATCGATCGGTTGCGGCCGATGGTGGTGGCGCGGTCAGGTTGCATCGAGTCGCCGGGTCGGCGGCGCAACCGTTGAGGGTCGCAGCCAGCGCGTCAGCAACCCGGCCCCGGCGGCGATCAGCACCAGGTCGCGGGCCCGCATGATCAAGCAGGCTGCCATGGCCAGCGTCGGATCGCCGCCCAGGCCGGCGAAGGCCGCCACCTGGCCGGCTTCGAGGATCCCCCAACCGCCGGGGAGGGGCATCAGAAAGGCCAGGCGCGCCGCCACCGCCAACGTCAGCAGTTCGGGGGTCGACAGGGTAACGCCCAGAAAAGCGTAGATCAACCCGAGTTCGGCCAGGAAGGCCCCCCACTGCACCGCGGCCGCCAGGGCATAGAATCTCAGGTGACGCGCGGTCAGGATAGGGGCCGCCCGGGATTCGCTGGCCCGCACGAAACCGATCAGCCGCGCCAGCTGGCGCGAGAAACCGGTTCGCCGTCCCCCCCAGGCGACCAGCCGGCTGAGCGGGTGGTGCCCCAGGGCCATGGCCCCCAGCAGCAAAGCGGCGCCCAACCCCAAGCCCACCGTGATCGCCAGGGCCGGATTTACAGCTGCCGCTTCGGGCGCCAGCGTCGGCAGCACGCTGATTGCAGCGATCGAGAGAAAAAGCAAGTTGCCCGCCAGTTCGACCAGGCGGTCGACGGCCACGGCGGCCGAAGCCGCCGTGGGAGCGACCCCATGCATCGCGGTTAGGCAGTACACCTGGAGTGGCTCCCCTCCGAATTGCGGTCCCGGGGTGACATAACTCAGCGTGTTGGCCCCCATGCGATAGAGAATCAGCGACCCGAAAGGGACGGGGAACTGCATTTGGTGGAGAATGAAGAACCAGCGCCAACACATGGCCGTTAAAATGAAGAGATTGAGCAAGCCGAACAGCAGCCCCTCACGCCAGCCCCAGCGCGCGATCGCCGAACCCACGGCGGCCAGGGAAAGATCGCGCCAGGACCAGACCAGCAGGCCGATGACCGCCGCGATGATAAGGCCGCGCAGGCCGTTGGTCCTGAGGGTTGAATGTCGTGCGCGTTGTGGCATACGATGGTGTCTTTCCATGCTTCGACCTCTGAGCCGAACCCGCTTCGGGCGGCAGGCCCGGCTGGGACCGCCCCCCTTCGGAATGCCTGGGCCGACATGACCTTCCTCGGTTGCATCAGCCGCACGACGGACGGACTGCGGATCACCTGAAAATAAAGGCATCTTCCGGCCGCCACAGCGAAACGTCGCCGGTCCCCGTCATTATCAGAACGGCGGCTCCCGCCAGGGTCATCATCAGAAATGGCGTCGGCCCGGCCACTGAGGCCTGGTAGGCCAGTGCCAGGCTCAACACCAAAGCCGCCGTGCGGCCCGCCAGGCCGCTGACCACCATGAGCCCCAGCCCCATCAGCAACGCGGTGGACAGGGGGGGGGCAACCGGCATGCCACGGACAAAAAATCCTCCGCTGACCAGCAGGCCAACCCGCAGCAGGGGGGGGATCTTGGTGACGAGGGTGCGCAGCATCCGTTGACCGAAGCGGATCGTCGTTTCGCTGAGCTCTCCCCGGGCAATCATCCAATCCCAGACAAATCCGGCGATCAGAGGCATCAGAAAAAGGGGCGCCAGCGCATGGATCACGTTATAGGCGAAGAGCGGGAGCATGGCAATCCCTACGAACCCCATCTGCACCCCGGCGACCAGGCGGGCAAACGTCCGCGGTCCGGCCGGCCGGTTCCAATAGCCCTGACGACGCCGGTACCAAAGTCCAAAACGAAAGACATAGAAGCCCACGCCGGCGGACAGATAGTAGGATGGCAGACGCTGGGTGCCGACGGCCACGATGCAGGCCGCCAGCATCCCCAGGGCGTCGGTGTGAAGGTCGAGTTCCTGCCCCAGGCGTGTCGAAGATCCACCACGACGGGCCCAGTAGCCGTCGAGACCGTCGAGCAGCCCGGCCAGCAGGTACAGACACCCCGGCCACCAGGTCCAGGCGGCTGCGTCCGGGTATTGACCGAGGGGCCCGCTGAACACGAAACCGGCCATCAGTCCGATCAAAAGCCCCCGTAGCAGTGTGAGGCGATTGGCAGCACCAATTCGAGAGCGGATCGCCGCCGCTCCCGGCCCGCGGTTCAGGTGCAGGTTGCGCCACAAACGCCCGTGGACCGCCGCCAGGACCAGCACGCAGGGCACCAGCCCGGCCAGCAGGTCGGCGGGCGCACCACGGCCGGCGATAAAAACGAAAAACAGCAGGGAGATCACGAGATGCCCGAGCAACTCCCCGGCGGCGCAGCGGCGCAAGGCCGCCGGCACACGCAAACCAGCGGTTGGATGCGGCGACATAAGATCTTCGGTGCTCCGACGATCGGGCATACGGGAGGCTCCGTCAACGACTCCAGGCAACGGTGTGCGTCGTCAGCCCAAAGCGCGCAGGTTCGCTACCGTGCCAAGCATGGCGCCCCTGTGGCGCCGGTGCTGCCCATTTTAGGGGTCAAATAAACGAATGACGACAGCCTTTTAATATGGCCGCTGAACCGGGGCCTGTCCAGCAGGGGACCAACGGCGCCGGCCGCAGAAGGTTTGACATCCTCATAACTTTTGGTTTAGGGATGATCACTTTCCCGTATATCATCGTTTCCGGGCATCCCTTTCCGAAAGCGCGAACGCATGCCGACCCGACCAGCCTTGATCGTCGAAGACCTTCACAAACGCTTTGGGGACCTCGAAGTTCTGAAAGGCCTGTCGGTCGCCGCCCAGAAAGGCGACGTCATATCCGTGCTGGGCGCCAGCGGATCCGGCAAAAGCACCTTCCTGCGCTGCATCAACCTCCTGGAGATCCCCGACCGGGGCCGCATCACGGTCGGCGAAGAAACCGTAAAGATGCATACCAACCGGCGCGGATTAAACGTGCCGTCCGACACCCGCCAGGTGGAGCGTATCCGCACCCGTCTGGCCATGGTTTTCCAGCAGTTCAACCTCTGGTCCCACATGACCATCATGGAAAACGTGGTCGAAGCGCCGATCCACGTCCTTAAAGTCCCGCGCCGCGAAGCCCTGGCGCGCGGCGAAGCCTATCTGCGCAAGGCAGGCATCGCCGACAAGGCCGACGCCTATCCGGCCCATCTCTCCGGCGGCCAGCAGCAGCGCGCGGCGATCGCCCGGGCCCTGGCCATGGAGCCCGCGGTCTTGCTCTTCGACGAGCCGACGTCGGCCCTGGACCCCGAACTGGTGGGCGAAGTCCTTCAGGTGATGCGCGATCTGGCCGAGGAGGGACGCACCATGATCGTCGTGACCCATGAGATGGGTTTCGCCCGGGAAGTATCCTCGCGCGTGCTTTTTCTGCACGAAGGGCGTATCGAAGAAGACGGGCCCCCCGGGCAGGTGTTTGCCAACCCGCGCTCGGATCGTTTCCGGCAGTTTATCGCCGCCATGGTGTAATTTCTGGTTTGGCTTGCCGCACTGCAATCATACAGCCCAAGGAGGAAGCATGAAGAAACTACTGATCGTGATCGCCGTTCTGGCACTGGTTCTGGCGGCCGGCAGCGTCCAGGCCAAGGACTGGAAGAAAATCCGCGTCGGCGTCGAAGGCGCCTACCCTCCTTTCAGCTATGTCACGCCCGAAGGGGAACTGGCCGGCTTCGACATCGACATCGCCAAGGCCCTGGTGGCGGCCATGGGAAAAGAAATCGAACTGGTGCCGCAAGACTGGGACGGCATCATCCCGGCCCTGCTGGCACGGAAGTACGACGCCATCATCGCCTCCATGTCCATCACCGAAGAACGCAAGAAAAAAGTGGCCTTCAGCAACAAATACTACAACACGCCGGCCAAATTCGTGGCCGCCAAAGGGGCCATGAGCGAGTTTTCCCACGACGCCATCAAGGGCAAAAAAATCGGCGTCCAGCGGGCCACGATCCACGACCGCTACCTGACCGACAACTACGGCAAGGACGTCGAGATCAAACGCTACGCCACCCAGGACGAGGCCTATCTGGATCTCGTGGCCGGACGCGTGGACATGCTCCTGGCCGACAGCGTGGCCATTTCCGACGGATTCCTGAAAAAACCCGAAGGTCAGGACTATCAGTTCATCGGTCCCGACCTGAACGATCCCAGGTGGTTCGGCGAGGGCACCGGTATTGCCATTCGCAAGCAAGACAAGGACCTGGTGGAAATGTTCAACAAGGCCATCGAACAGATTCGCGCGGACGGCACCTACAAGAAGATCCAGGACAAGTATTTCGACTTCAACGTCTATGGTGATTAATCCCCGATCGCACCGATCAGATGACAACGCAGGCGGCCTTCCCGCAGGAAGGCTGCCGCTTGTCGGCCGGTCAACAGACGGTTTGAGCCCATGATCAACCTGCATGGATACGGACCCAGTATTCTCGAAGGCACGTTCCTGACCATCGCGGTTTCTCTGGCGGCACTGGCCCTATCGATGCTGCTGGGCATACTGGGAGCGCTCGGCAAGTTATCCGGTTCGCTTTCGCTGCGGTTGGCGGCCCAGACCTACACCACCATCATTCGCGGCATTCCGGATCTGGTGCTGATGCTGCTGGTTTTTTTCGGCGGCCAGGTCTTCATCAACCAGGTGGCCCCGCTACTGGGCTATGAAGACTATATCGACATCAATCCATTTATCGCCGGCGTATCCACCATCGGCTTCATCTTCGGGGCCTACATGACCGAAACGTTCCGGGGGGCGATTCTGGCGGTGCCCCGCGGGCAGATCGAGGCGGCCTATGCCTACGGCATGCGCCGGGATCAGATGTTCCGGCGCATCCTGATGCCGCAGATGATCCGCCATGCCATCCCGGGCTTCGGGAACAACTGGCTGGTGCTCGTCAAAACCACGGCCCTGGTCTCCATCATCGGGCTTGATGATATGGTGCGCAAAGCGTCATTGGCCGCCGGCGCCACCCGGCTGCCGTTCACCTTTTATCTCGTGGTGGCCTTCAACTACCTGGTCATCACCAGCATTTCCGTTTACCTGCTCAGATGGCTGGAAACGCGCTACAGCGCCGGCGTCATAAGGGCTTAAGCCTTGGATATCGCGATCATCTTCGATAATATCGGGATCTACCTGGAGGGACTGCAAACCACGGCCTGGCTGGTTTCGCTGTCCCTTCTGCTGGGGCTGGTGCTGGCCATCCCACTGGCCGTTTTACGCACAGCGAAGTCTTACGCCGTCCAGGCACCGATCCGGGCCTATATTTACTTTTTCCGCGGCACACCGCTGCTCGTGCAGATGTTCATCGTCTACTACGGCTTCGGACAGTTCGAGGTGATCAAAACCAGCTTTGTGTGGCCCCTTTTCAGAGAAGCCTGGTTCTGCGCCCTGTTTACCTTCACGTTGAATACGGGCGCCTATACCACCGAAATCCTGCGCGGGGCCATCGAGGCCACCCCCCACGGTGAAATCGAGGCGGCCAAGGCCGCGGGAATGTCGCGCCTGCTCATGCTGCGCCGCATCGTGCTGCCCAGCGCCTTCCGGCGGGCCCTGCCCCAGTACAGCAACGAAATCATCTTCATGCTTCACGGCTCCTCACTGGCCAGCGTGATCACCCTGGTCGATATCACCGGTGCCGCCCGGATCATCAACTCACGGTTCTACAGCCCCTATGAAGCTTTTCTTACGGCCGCCGTATTCTACATGACCCTGACCTTTATGATCGTCTTTCTGGTGAAACAACTGGAGAAACGATGGTTTGCCCACCTGCAGCCCCAGAAGACCTCCTGAGGATTGCCGATGACCACGCGCACGGTCGAAACCCATTGCCTGCCCGCGGCCAGCATGGCCAACACCCGTACGCTCAAGATTTTGCGCTACGGTGCGGGAAACGGCGGACCCAAGGCCTACATCCAGGCCGGCCTGCATGCCGACGAAGCACCCGGCTTCCTGGTGATGCACCATCTGATCGCGGCCCTCGACCGCATCGACGAACAAGGGGGCTTTAGGGGTGAAGTCGTGCTGGTTCCGGTGGCCAATCCGATCGGGGTGTCGCAATGGCGCGCCGACTGGCTCCAGGGCCGTTTCAATCTCAGCGACGGCATCAACTTCAACCGCAGCTACCCGGACCTGACCGTGGAGATTGCCGACCGCGTCCAGAATCGGCTGAGCGACGATGCTACTGCCAACATAAACCTGATCCGCCAGGGCCTGGCCATAGGCCTCGCGGATCAGG
>JASJCV010000219.1 GCA_030065275.1 Desulfobacterales bacterium
TCGGTGGCCAGGCGCAGCTGTTCCATGGGCGCCTGGGGAAATTCCATTTTGGCCTGGCGGTAGAAAATCGACTTGAAGTCACCGGTCACGTCGTGCAGAAGTTCGACCGGCAGTTCCGCGTCGTTTTCCACCCCGGCTTTGGCACGGGCCGCACCCAGCACGGCCTCAAAGGCTTCGTCAGGGATTTCCATGACGACGCTGCCGAACATCTGGATCAGGCGGCGGTAGGCGTCGTAGACGAAGCGTTCGTCCCGGGTCAGGGCGATCATGCCCTGGGCGGTCTCGTCGTTCAGGCCGATGTTCAATACGGTATCCATCATTCCGGGCATGGAGAACTTGGCGCCGCTGCGGCAGGATACCAGCAGGGGGTTGTCGCGGTCGCCGAAGTTTTTGCCGCTGGCGGCTTCCACCGCACCGAGGGCCTTGCGCAGCTGTTCCCACATGTTCTCGGGAAAGACGTTGCCGGCCGCAAGGTAGGCATTGCACGCTTCGGTGGTGACCGTGAAGCCGGGTGGGACAGGGATGCCGATGCGGGCCATGTCGGCCAGGTTGGCCCCTTTGCCGCCCAGCAGCGTGCGAACGCCTTCCCACTGCCCCCCCACCGAGGCCTGAATTTCATCCACTTCATTGAACAGGAAAACCCATTTTTTTGTCATGACGACTTCCTTTCTGACCCGAACCGGCGCCGGTCGGCGCAGGTTCTTCGATTGTGCCGGCCCTGCCGGATTGACGGCGGATGGCTTGTCTTGCGGGCGGAGTTAATAGGTGCGGCCGTGATCGAGTCCAAACGGAATTAAATTTGCCAGAATAAAACAGGATAGAATAGGTTTAAAATAACTGTCAAACCCCGAAACATATTCCACGGTCCGGGCCCGCGTACCAGAGGGTATTTCTGTAACCTTTTCCGTCTCCATGCATCCTTAGTCGACAACCACAATGCCGTCGTGTCTGCCGCGGCTTTGAATATCCGTTGAATCCGATACAAGGAGGCTTCAATGAAAGCAAAGGCCTGGAACCCATACATCGCCGGATCCCTTACCGGCGTCCTGCTCATTCTGTCCGTCCTGGTGGCCGGCCAATATTTCGGGGCGTCCACGACGTTTGCGCGCACGGCTGCCAAGCTCGAAGCCGCCGTTGGGGTCGATACCAGCCGGATGGCATATTTCACCGACAAGGGGGGCAAGTATGGACCCGAATCGCTTCCCAACTGGCAGGCCCTCTTCGTGGTGGGCATCGCGCTGGGCGGCCTGGCAGCCTCCCTGGCTTCGGGGACCTTCAAGATCCAGCGCGTTCCCCCCATGTGGGCTGCACGTTTCGGCGATCGCCCGTTTTGGCGCAACCTGACGGCCTTTGCCGGAGGGACCCTCTTGATTTTCGGCGCCCGAATGGCCGGGGGATGCCCCAGCGGTCACGGCCTGAGCGGGCTGGCCCAGTTGGCCGTGAGCGGCTTCGTGGCCCTTGCCTTTTTCTTTGCCGGCGGCTGGGTGAGCGCCAAGTTGCTGTATCGCGATTAACGCTGAGGAGATGACAATGAACCTGATATACGGACTGACAACCGGAATTCTGTTCGGCATACTGCTGCAGCGGGCGGAGGTGCTGCGTTACGACCGCCAGGTGGGCGCCCTGCGGCTGATGGACATGACCATTTTTAAATTCATGCTTTGCGCCATCGTGGTGGCGACCTGCGGAATCTATTTTCTCAAAAGCCTTGGAATGGTGTCGCTGAGCCTCAAGGCCACCTCACTGGGCGCCCAGATCGTGGGGGGCACCGTGTTCGGTATCGGCTGGGGACTTCTGGGCTACTGCCCGGGTACAGCCGGCGGGGCCCTGGGTGAGGGGCGCCTGGATGCCGCCTGGGGACTGGCGGGCATGGTCGCCGGTGGGGCGCTCTACGCGGCGCTGTATCCCCTCGTAAAAGCCACCGTCATCCCGATTGGGCAGCTGGGCAAAATCTCGCTGCCGCAATTGACCGGTCTCTCGCCCTGGATCGTTATCGTCGTCTTCGCCGCGCTGTGTCTGGCGATGTTTCGCTTTTTTGAAAGCAAAGGGATATAGAACCTATCTCGAAATTAAGATTAGTGTTCCTGGCAAGGCGTGTGACGGCGAGAAAGCGGAGCATACATGCAGTATGTATGCAGGTTCGTAGGGCAGGAACACTGCGGTTCTGCCAAGAGCCGGCGCACAACGCCGCCGGGGGCGTTTAGATTATTTTTGAGATAGGTTATAGATGCCCGCCGCCGGTGCCCGCCTTCGGCCGCGTCGAAGGCCAGAGGCCCCACCGTGAAATCCTCGGCTTGGAACGGCCGGCCGCATAAACCCTCTTATCCTGCCCCGGGGATGCGACTCGACGGCACTTGACCGTATTTAAAATTCGTCCTAAGATCAGGTATTTATATCAAACTTGCCACAAGCGAGGCCTGAAATGACGACGCATGCCAGATCCCAAAAAGCGCGTACAGCGATTCGCAGCTTCAAGACGGTGGCCGACGCCATGGGGCTTCGCGGCTACTATCGGCCTTCCGACCGTTTCGGTCAGGCGCTGGCCGACAGCCTGCGGAACCTGAATCCGGAAATCTATGGTTCGATGAACGATCCGCGAATGGTCGAGCTCAAGGGGCTCGAATACGTGATCGACCGCCTGCCTGCGGGGATCGAAAAATGCACTCGCATCATCCTGACCGAAGAGGAGGGCTTCGAGGACACCCAATTCGAAAAGATCGAACCGCCCAAGCGCCGGCGGACCTCCTACCGGGTCGGTGAAAAGGAGATCTGTTTCGTCATTACCCGCGGAATCAGCGAAATCTACGACATTCTGACCCACCTGACCTTCCTGTGTATCGAGGCCCAGAAGATTTACGCGCACATCTATGACGAATCCGGGCACCTGACTGTCGAGTGGGCCGAGCTGGAAAGACTCGTTTGCGGCGGCAAGCTGCCCACGGGAAACGAGCTCGACCAGGCGCTGTGGAACCTGAGCATCATTATCGGCCGTTCGTTTCTGGAAACCCGTTCGACGTACGATTATCTGGCCCAGAGCCGCTCCGGCGATCAGACCGACGGGACCCTCTTTGCGATCGTCTACCACCTGGGCAAACGCGTCGAAGTCGAGAACCAGTCCCGGGAAGATGCATTGATCGTCTACATGACCCCGTCCCTGATGAACAACATCGGTCATCACAAATACGGCAAGCAGTGGGCCGCCGCCATCAAGGATCGATTGGTCGAACTGGGACTACAGGCACGGCCGGTGCACGTCATCAGCGCCAATCTGCACAGTGTGGTCAATATCCTGTACGGGGCCGGCGCACTCAAGAAAGCGGGCCGCAAGGTGCCCCGGGAGGATATCGCCGCGATGGTCGATACGCTTCTGGCCGGCCGGATCGACGCCGCCGATTTCGGCAGCGACCGGGGGCTTAGCGTTCTGCCGGACCAATCCGGCACCCATGTGGACTGCCAGATTGTCGATACTTCCCGACTGGACACCGCCGGAATCCATCCGCAGGTCCGATTTTCAGCACAGACGCACGAAACCGAAAAACCCGTCATCGTGGTCATGGACTACGCCTTTGGCGCCCAGGCTTTCGAACTGATGGAAAGTCTGCTTGCGCCCTATACCGTCGACGGCAAGAAGCATTATTTCGACTTCCGATCGATCGCCATCATGGGCAAGGCCGGCATTCTGGTGGGCAACAAGGGCGATATTATGCTGGCCAGCGCCCATGTCATCGAGGGGACCACCGACAACTACCTGGTACACAACGACCTGGAAATCGAAGATTTCAACGGGCCGATCAAAACATTCAGCGGTCCGATGCTGACCGTGGTCGGCACCTCGCTCCAGAACAGGGACATCCTGCGACGCATCCAACGCGGCTGGAAGGCCATCGGCCTGGAAATGGAGGGCGGCCATTACCAGAGGGCCATCAACGCCGCCCTGATCAAGGGGCACATCGAGAGCACCATCAAAATCCGCTATGCCTACTATGCTTCCGACAATCCGCTTAAAAGTGGCCAGACCCTGGCATCGGGGCCCATGGGGCAGGAGGGCATCGCCCCGACCTATCGGATCACCCAGGTTCTGCTCGAAAAAATCTTCAACCCCTCCTGATGGCCTTGACCGTTCCCGTCTATCGACGACCGGGGCGGCCCGTTCCGGAAATCGGTTGTCCTTTCCCCATGTCCCTGCTAAGGGGTCAAGCCCAAAGCACCGCCAAGTCAGGCTGGGGCTTGGGAACATAACAAATAAACGATAAGGCAGGCCGGAGTGAGCCGGTATTCTGGGGCGACCATACGCTATTTCCGCCATTTCGAAGATCTGGAAGACGCGTTTCGGAGGCGGATTGCAACCCTGCTGCCCCGCAGACACGCCGGCACGGCGCTGTTCTGGAAGGATTTTCAGCGTCTGCTGCATACGATTCCGGCGGCGCCGGCGGGCCGGCCCGAACACTACATCACCAGTGATCCCCGCGATTGCCTGGCTTTCGGCACGCCGCGTCAGGTGCTGCGTGCGGCCCTGATAACCCGCGCACCGCTGCAACCCGAAGCGCCCCTAAGCCTGGAGGGCGTCGCCCGGCGATACGACCTCGAGCGACAGCTGAATCAGCCGGTACGCTCGCTATCCGGCGGCGAAACGGTCCGCCTGGCGCTCGCCAAAGCCTTCATCGGCGCCGACCGCGCCGGGCGCCTCACCGTCGCCAGCCCCTTCAGTTGGCTATCGTTGAACAATCGACGCCACTTTCACGACCTGGCCGCGCACTGCCGTCGGCATGGCAACGCGTTTGATGTTTTTGCTCTGGAAGGCGAGGACGCGATCGAAGCCGATGTCGTCGACAATCTGCCGCCGGGGCCTGACTTCGGGATTCGGTTCCGCCGGGCGCAGGTGGTGTTGGGTTCGGTGTTCGATCACCTCCAGGGGCGCCCCCGGACCGCATCTATCGAGGACGGCGAACACCGCCTGTGCTCCCCCTGCCTGCTACAGGGCGACAACGGTCAGGGTAAAAGCCTCGTGGCCAAAGCGCTGGCCGGAGCCATGCCGCGGGAAGGCGAGGCCGTTCTGGAAACCGCCGGCCGTGCGGGCCGCGTGCGGCTGTTGCTCCAAGACTTCGTCAACCAGACCATGATGCGCCGTTTCGACCAAATGACAAGGGGCATCGATGCCAGGGGGAGGGAGCGGGTCGGGCGATTTTACAACGCGATTCGGGACGACATGACAGCCGGCGGACCCCTTGCACCCGACGAGGTGCGATCATTCGAAGCAGGCTGCACGGCACCCACCCCGGCAACCCTGGTCGAACTCAAAGTCCTGCTGGCGGCCCTGCGGCTGGCATCCGCACCGGCGGCCCTGGTGATGGATGAGCCCGACTGGGGGCTTCGGCGGGCCTGCGCCCTGGCGTTTGTCGGCGGGGTCATCCGGTCGGCACACGGGGCGGGCATACCGGTGCTCCTCATCTCTCACAAGCGCTGGTGGCGGCGCTGGGCCGGCAGCAATCTGCAGATTGACAAAACCTATACCGGGTCCGGCGAAGCGGAGCCGGCGCTATTCCAGGTACGGATCAGGAGGACGGCGTTCGAAAAATGAACTGGCCGATGCGCATCAGCTTATTGGTCCTCGCGGGCCTGCCGGCCTTCACGGGCGTTACCCCCCTGGGCTTTTTGGGAGCGGCGCTGCCCGGCGTGCCCTGGAGCGCGTTTGTGTATGCCGCCGTGGTCAATCTGATGGTTTGGCTGGTCTGCGGTGCGGCCTTTGCGGCCGGCGCGCTGGCGGTGGGTGTGCTGGTCCTTCTCCCGGTCGTTATTGCCGGCGCGACGATTACCTGGGGACTGGGCTGGATCGCTTCCTCACCCCCCGATGCACTCGGCGGATACGGGGCGCATTACGTTCGTCTGGCATTGAACATGCTCGCCGTCGTTCCCCTGGCGCTGGCCATCGTGGCGTCGATCCCTTTCAGCCGGATTGAACGGCATCTGCTCAAGGACATGCGCGGCGTCGCCGTATGGGAGAAAAAGCTCCTGATGGCGGTGCGGGTCTTTAATCATATTGCATTTTTTGTTATACCCGGTCTTCTCGAAGTCGCCCGCGAAGAAAGACCTTTCGGACCGCCGCGTCCGGAGGCGGAGAACGACGGCGCGCGCGCGGTTCGGCGGTTCCCGATCGCCGATTTGGTTCAGTTCGCCGTCGCCGGGATTTGCGGCGCCCTTCGGTTCATCCCCCTGTGGGCCCGTGAAATCGCCGATCTGCCCGATCGGCCCCGCAAGCAGGACAGGAGGTCAGGTTGAAGCAGTCCAGCCAGGTACAGCAGTTGTTTCGGGTCGGCATCACGGTGGCTTTCATCACCCTGTCTTTTCTGGGAACAGCGGCGATCCGCATACCGATTCCCGCCTCCGGGGGATATTTCAACCTTGGCGATACCTTCGTGATGGCGGCGGCCTTGCTCTACGGGCCGCTGGTGGGCGCTGCGGTCGGCTTGATCGGCCCGGCAATGGCCGACGCCATCGGGTTCCCGCAGTTCATCCTGGCCACGGGGGTGGTCAAGGGCATCGAGGGCTTGCTGGTGGGGCTCCTGAGCCGAAACAAGCCTTCCACCGCCAGGGTCGTCCTGTCGCTGATGGCGGGGATCGTGGTTTTGGTGGGAGGGTATTACCTGTTCGAGGCGTTCATCTATCCTCTGCTGGCGCAGTCGATCCCGTTTTTCGGCGTCACCGACCGGGCGGCGGCGCTGGCCGAGATCGTTCCCAACCTTCTGCAGGGAGCCCTAAGCGCCGTGATCGCGTTCGGGGTCTGGAAGGTTTTCACCCGCCGCCAGGCCTGAGCCGCAAGGACGGAGGGGATTTGCGCGCCAGCGCGGTCGGTGGCCGACGTGTCGGCGGCGCACAAGGTCACGCTCGGCATCGATCCGGCCGCTACTCACCCTTCTTGCGCACGGCCTTCAGAAATGCCTTCTGGTGGACCTTGCCCGCGAAGTGGACCGGGCTTTTACCGTGGATGGGGTCCCAGCCCGCCGGGTCGGCCACGCATTGATATTGGACTTCCAGACCGATTTGCACGGCCGCCTGTTCGACCGGCAGGCCCACCACGCGCGGGGCCGCCTCCCAGGTCGCGCCGCAGGGCGCCCCGCGTAGCACTTCGATCGCCGCCACCTTGCCGGCCACGGTCGTGACCTTGAATTCCGGACTTCCGAAATAGCGGCCATACCTCCCCAGACAATCCTGCCGGGGCAGACCGCATCAGGTGGGCGGCGTGAGGGCGTGGGGTATCTTTTTCCCCGAGGCCACCACCGGAACGCCCTCGGCGTGAGCCAACCGGGCCAGGTCGGTGGACAGATCGGGGTGTTTCAGGAAGTCCAGGATCAGATCCGCTTCCAGGCGGGCCGGGAGATAAGGGGTCGCATCGTCGATGATATCAGGCAACGGGCTGTCGATATCGTGCGTCCGGATGCGGAACAGATTGCCCCCGTACCGCCGAATGCCGGCGATCTTGGCTTCGCCGCTGCCGTTTTGCTGAAAGACTAGAATCATTTGGGGTTTCTTTTTGGTTTCCATGGGTCCCAATCACTTTCGTGCGGAAGTCGTGGCATTCAGGTCGCGGTTTCGATTTGCGCCAGTTGGGCGTCGAAGCGGGCCTTGGTGGCTTCCAATTCGGTGTTCAATCCGTCCAGACGTTCAAAGCCGGATTCGATCGTCTGATCGCATTCTTTGATGGCCCGCGCCAGCTTGGCGATCTTCTGGCCGTCGTTGCGGGCCGTGGCCCTCTGCATGTCGGCGTGCAGACCGCCAAGCCGCTGCTCGCAGGTTTCGATCACGCCTTCGATTTCGGCCATTTTCTTTTCCAGGGGCCGCAGGGCCTTGCTGCGCCGGGTCAGGATTTGCGAACGCTCGCGCCGCGACCGCTTTTTGGAGGACCTGGCCGGGGCAGGGCGGCCGCCGCCCGCTTCCGCCTCTAGCTGCCAGCCCCCCGAATCCAGGAAACGCTGGTAGCTTCCCTCGAAGACGACGGCCTGGCGGTCCTGGAAGACGATCAGGCGCTGGGCTACGGCGTGCAGGAACATCTCGTTGTGGGTGACCATGATGACCGCGCCGTCGAATTGATCGATGGCGGCCAGGAGGGCATCGCAGGATTCCATGTCGAGGTGGTTGCTGGGTTCGTCCAGGAGCAGGAGGTTGAGGGGGCTGGCCAGCAACTGCCCCAGCAGCACACGGCTCTTCTCGCCGCCCGAGAGCACCTGGATTTTCTTGAGGGC
>JASJCV010000007.1 GCA_030065275.1 Desulfobacterales bacterium
CACCGGCGGTGCCGACGGTTCGAAATCAATGTAGACGATATTGGTGCGGATGGCCGCGGGAGCAATGCGAACAGCTCGATGTGGCGCCAGCCCCTCGGCCAATTGCCGGGCATTGGCATGGTCCTCGCCCAGGCGGTCCGTCATCGTTTTCAGGGCCACGATCCCGGCGGCCGCCAGGACACCGGCCTGGCGCATCCCGCCGCCTAAAACCTTGCGGTGACGGCGGGCCTGCATGATGAAATGCGTGTCGGAACATACCAGCGATCCCACAGGGGCGGCCAAGCCCTTGCTCAGGCAGAAAGAGAGGGAATCGGCGTCTTCCGCCAGCTGTCGGACAGTAACGCCGAGGGCGGCCGCGGCGTTGAAGATCCTGGCGCCGTCCACATGGACTTTGAGTCCGTGGCCGGCGGCCAGGGCCGCGACTTCGCCAAGATAATCGGGGGGCAGTGGGGTGCCGTTGCAGCGGTTGTGGGTGTTCTCAAGCGCGATCAGGCGCGAGCGCGGAAAGTGGACGTCGTCCGCGCGGATGGCGTGAGCCACGGCTTCCAGGTCGAGGGTCCCGTCGGGCCGGTTGGCCACCGTGCGCGGGTGGATCCCGCCCACCTGGGCGCTGCCCCCCTGCTCGTAGTAGAAAATATGGGCCTGGTCGCCCACGATGAACTCGTCGCCCCGGCCGCAATGGGTCAGGAGGCTCACCAGGTTGGCCATGGTACCGCTGGGGACGAAGAGCGCAGCTTGCTTGCCGGCAATATCGGCGGCCATCTCTTCAAGCCGCCTGACGGTTGGGTCTTCACCGAAGACATCGTCACCCAGCCGGGCCTCCGCCATGGCGCGGCGCATGTCCGGCGTGGGCAGGGTGAGCGTGTCGGAGCGCAGATCGATCGGGTTCATGGCATGCCTCCTTGTACTTGGGAATGTGGGGCCGGCCGTGGATGGCACCCCATCAGACATGCTGGGGATAGCGGATTTGGCAGGCGGGATCAAGTCGCCCGCCGCCGCCAGATAAACCTTGCAATCCGCTTGATTATTGCCCAAGATAGCCCACCCGGCGTCATCCACCGCAGCCAACGGCAACCATGAGGGACCGTTATGCCCGCACCTTTTAAGATCGCACCGATCGGTTTTGTCCGGCGGACCGACGAAGCCGTCTGGATCGAGATCGCGCCGCCGTTTCTGCCGGCCATGGAGGGCCTGGAAGACTTCTCGCATATCCAGGTGCTCTTCTGGTTCGACCGCAACGACCACGCCGAGGGGCGTTCCTTCCTTAAAGTCCATCCCTGCCGCGATCCCGAGAATCCGCTTACGGGCGTATTCGCCACCCACTCGCCCCTGCGGCCGAACCTGATCGGCCTGAGTCTGTGCCGAATCGAGGCGATCGAGGCCGAACGGATCTTTATCGACCGGATCGACGCTTTGGAAGACACCCCCGTCGTCGACATCAAGTGTTTCATCCCCACCCGCCGCGAGCTTTCGAGCCTGCGGCTGCCGGAATGGGCTTAACCCGGAGCCGGCCATGGAGGCGCTTTCGGGGCAGGTCGACAAAGTCACCTACTACAGCGAGGAGACAGGGTTCACGGTGGCCCGCCTGATCGCCGAGGCGCAGGATACGGCGGTGACGGTGGTCGGCCCGCTGATGAATCCCCGGCCGGGGGAGGTGCTCCACCTCGAGGGTGAATGGCAGCAGCACGCCGCCTTCGGGCGCCAGTTCCGAGTTCAGGCTTTCAAGATCGGCATCCCCACCACCGAGAAAAGCATTTGCGCCTATCTGGGATCGGGGCACATCAAGGGTATCGGCCCGGAAATGGCCTCGCGCATCGTGGCGCGCTTCGGCCGACGGACGCTGGCGGTGATCGACGCGGATATCCAGCAGCTAAAGAAGGTGAAAGGCATCGGCGCCAAGCGCCTGGGCCAGATCGAAGCGGCCTGGTCGGCGCACCGGGATTTAAGAGAAATCATGCTCTTTCTCCAGGCCCACGACCTGCCCACCGGCCATGCGGCCCGCATTCTCAGAACCTATGGCGATCAGGCCGTGGCGGTGCTTCGCAGCAACCCCTACCGCCTGGCCGACGATATCCGGGGCATCGGCTTCCAGACCGCCGATCGTATGGCACGCCAGCTCGATTACGATCTCGCGGCGCCGGCGCGGGTGGAGGCCGGGGTTTTGCACCTCCTGGGGGCCAAGGCCGACAACGGTCACGTCTACAGCCCGCGGCGCGCGCTTGAGCAGGAGGCGGCCGCGCTTCTGGGGGTCGATGCGGCCCTGGCTTCGGCGGCGATTGAACGTCTGGTCGTGAAAAAACGCCTGGAGGTGGATGCCGTTGCAGCCCCGCCGGAAACGGCCGTATACCCAAAGGCGCTTCACCTCTGCGAGGTGGGCGTCGCCCGGCACCTCCTGCGGCTGCAGCACGAACAGAGCGGGTTGCCGCCGATGGATCCCGATCAGGCGCTTGCCTGGGTGCAACCGCATTTGGGGATTGAACTGGCCGCGCAGCAGAAGGCGGCGGTGGCCGCGGCGCTCGACACCCAGGTACTGGTCATCACCGGGGGACCGGGAACCGGCAAGACCACGATCATCAAGGCGATTGTGGCGCTCCAGGCCCGGCGGCGAGCCCGCATCCACCTGACGGCGCCCACCGGGCGGGCGGCTAAACGCATGGCCGAGGCCACCGCGTGTCGGGCCACCACCATCCACAGGCTATTGGAATACAGTTTTCAGAAAGGCGGGTTCCAGCGCAATGCGGATCGGCCCCTGGTCGCCGACCTCGTGATCGTGGATGAGGCCTCCATGATCGATATCCGGCTCATGCGTCATCTTCTGGAGGCCCTCGCACCGGGTGCCCGCCTGATCTTGGTGGGCGACATCGACCAGTTGCCCTCGGTGGGTCCGGGCAACGTTTTGCGGGATATCATCGCCTCGCGGCGCTTTGCGGTGGCCACCCTCACCAAGATCTATCGTCAGGCCCGCAGCAGCGCGATTGTCCGCAATGCCCATCGCATCAACGCCGGCGAGATGCCCCGATGGGCGAACGACGCCGCTGGAAACGACTTTTTCTTCATCGCGCGGGATGCGCCCGAAAAAGCGCTGGACACCATCGTTCATCTGGTCGCCGAACGCATGCCTCAACGGTTCGGCCTCGATCCGGTGCGCGACATTCAGGTGCTGAGCCCCATGCACCGAGGTGTCGTCGGCGCCGCAAACCTCAACCGGGCGCTGCAGATGCGGCTCAACCCCGCCGCGCCGGAGTTGCCCCGCGGTACCCACACCCTGCGGATCAACGACAAGGTCATGCAGGTGCGCAACAATTACGACAAGGACGTTTATAACGGCGATATCGGCACCATCAGCCGCATCGACGGGGCGAGCGCGGCCGTGGGGGTCGATTTCGACGGACGGGCGGTGGATTACGACGCCGGCGAGCTGGATGAAATCGTTTTGGCCTATGCCATATCGGTGCACAAGTCACAGGGCTCGGAATTCCCGGCCGTCGTTGTGCCGGTCCTGACCCAGCATTATATTCTTCTGCAACGAAACCTGCTGTACACGGCCGTGACCCGCGGCCGCCGCCTCGTCGTTCTGGTGGGAACCCGCAAGGCGTTGGCGCTGGCCGTCAAAAACGCCTCTCCGCGGCGGCGTTTCACCGCTCTCGAAAAGCGTCTGCGCCATCCCGCATCGGCCGCTGCCGGACAGTAGCGTGCGTGATTCAGAAGCGTGCCGGCCGGGTTTTGATTCGCCACTGGCCGCGACCGCGATCCGCACCTTTTAAATCCCGGCCGATTGTGCCTATTATGCTGGCAGTGGGCCCGGTCCAGGGAGCCCCGCAGCGACGATCGCGACGCCACTGCCAAGAAAGGGATCCTCGTTATGCAAACGGTCGAGTTGGCCCATGGTTATGCCCTCGAGGTGGGAGCGGCGATCCAGGTCCGCATTGAAGACATCGATTACACGTTCGGCAGCCAGCTGGTCGGCGCCGGCGAGGAGGGGCGGGTTCTCGTAAGCACCGATGATGTCATGGACCGCTTGGAGGGCCGACTGCAGCCCGGCATGATCGTGTCCACTTACTATCTTGCCGATGACATCTACCATATGTTCAATACACGCTTCGAAAGCCTCACCGGCGATCCCCGGCCGACCATGGTGCTGGAGGCCCCCACCGAAGTTCTCAACATCGAGCGCCGCTCCCAGCGGCGAATCAATTGCACCCTGCCGGCCAGGGTGGATGTGCGCAAGACCCTGTCCATGGAAATTGTCGACATCACCCACAAAGGCTGCCGGATTACCGCACCGGCCGATACGTCCGAAACAGTGCGGCTGGCGCCTTCCGACCGGATCCTGCTCAGGATCCGCGCGCCCCAGGCGCCACACGGTTATATCGTCGAGGGGCAGGTGCGCAACGTCTATCGCCGGGGCGATACGATCGAGGCCGGCGTTCTTTTCGACACGCTGCCCGAGACCCTCAAGAGCTACATCGAATCCCTGACCACCAACGACCAATAGAGCCTTGCCGGGGGCCATCGTTCGGGGGCTTCGCGGCGTCATCCGATCCCGTGGTCGCGTACGGCTTGTGCCGGCGCCGCCGTTTTCCGTGCCCGACTTTTGCGCCCGCGCTGGTCGATCATGCCATCGCCAGCCGATGAATGGTCGCGGGGACGCCTCCCGGCAGTCGCCTTAAATGGCGCCGGAAGGTGGCTTTGCAGGGGAGGCGCTTAAGCCGAACGAGGTGGGATGGGCAGCCGCAGTCCGAGCTTCCAAAACCATGGATCGGCATCTCGGCGCCGCGGATCGCCGCGAGCGCCTGCGCCCACTGGTGCTCGTCCGCAGGGCGCGTGCGCGCATGCCAGATTTCCCTGACGCCGGCGCGGGCCCTCAGATAATCGATGTGCCAGTGCGGCGCCGCCGGCCGGCCCAGGTGGTGGGCCAGGCGCGCCGCCAGGCCGCCCGGCCCGAAAGCCCGGCCCACATAGGCATAGCAGCCGGCTGCCAAATGGAAAGGTCCCAGTTTACCGACCACAATTCGTTGATATGAATGAAGTTCCAGGCAAAGAACATAAGTCCCCTTCCCGGAGATCGACCGGATACGCGGATCGCCTGCGGCGACTGATTTTTCACGGGGCACGTTCACCTCCGAGGCGACGGCGTTCAAACAGCGGACCGCCAGGTCATGGCAGGCGTCGGTGTCTGCATCTGATCGCTGTCATAAAGCGGCGCTAGCGCACGCTGTGGCCGTCACACGGCCGCCATTGGAAGGGATGCCTTGACCTTTCGGACGCCTCCCGGGCAATGCCAGAACACGGGCCTTCACCGGCGATTCGGTGGCCGCATCGATGTCTACCCCTGACGATGAACATTACGAACCGGAACGGCAACACGAATCGAATTGAAAATTGATGCCGGTTCGAATACATTGAGTGAACATCGCGCGTTCATCAAATGCATGGCACGCAGGGAACAGGAGGCCAGATGAAAAAGCCTTTGCGGCTGACGCCCGAAGAGCGAACTTTCTTTCAGCATGTCTACCAGGCCGGCCTGGCAAGCCCGTTTACCGACGACCGGGTCGCGCTTGAAACCCAGATCGCCGGCACGGCCGGGGCCGCCCGGGTCAAACGCATCGAGCGGGCGATCCACCAGGTCAAGCGGTCCATCGCCAACCTTGAAAAGGGGGGGCGCATCGACTTCAACCGCTACGCCGGCGACGACCGCGGTCTGGTCCGGGCCGGCCTTCTGTTCGACTTTTTTTACGATTTGCGCGAACGGTTCGATCAGCTCATCCGTGATCAGATTGCCGCGGGCGACACCCCCATCAAGGTTGCGTTTGCCGCCGAGGCGCTCGCCCGGCTCCAAAGCCGCGGCTTCCAACTGGAGGATGCCCTGCGGTATTTCGCCCTCAGCTATCAGCTGCGGCGGGCCTATTTCTTCCTCTACCGGACGCTGGTCGGACGCAGTCCCTGCATGAAAAAACTGCGGCAGGATCTCTGGCACAACGTCTTCACCCACAACATCGAGCTCTATGACCGCTACCTCTGGAATCAGATGGAGGATTTCTCGACCCTTTTGCTGGGAGAGACGGGTACGGGCAAGGGAACTGCTGCCATGGCCATCGGCCGTTCCGGATTCATACCCTTCAATCCGGAAGGCAATGTCTTTGTCGAGAGCTTCACGCGCTCGTTCGTGTCCCTCAATCTTTCGCAGTTTCCTGACACGCTGGTGGAGTCCGAGCTGTTCGGACACAAGAAAGGGGCCTTTACCGGTGCGGTGAAGGACCACCGTGGCGTTTTCGATCATTGCAGCCCCTACGGCGCCATCTTACTCGATGAAATCGGCGAACTCTCCATTCCGATCCAGATCAAGCTTCTCCAGGTGCTCCAGGACCGCAAGTTCGCACCGGTGGGCAGTCACCAGGAAAACCGTTTTGAAGGCCGCGTGATCGCGGCCACCAACCGATCGATCGAAGAAATCCACACCCGCAAAATTTTCCGGGACGATTTTTACTACCGCCTGTGTTCGGATATCATCACCGTGCCACCGCTGCGGCAGCGTATTCGGGAGGCCCCCGGCGAGATGGACGATCTGCTGGATTTCACGGTCCAGCGCATGGTGGGACGCGCCTCACCGGAACTCGTGGCCATGGTGCGCGAGGTGATCGACTCGCGCTTGGGGCCGGATTACGCCTGGCCGGGCAACGTGCGCGAACTCGAGCAATGTGTGCGCCGCGTCATCCTGAAGCGCGAGTATGTCGGCCGCCCGGCGAAACCGGCCGTGTCCTCGGTGCCCGCCTTCCTTCACGCCGGAATCGATGGCGGCAGCATCGATGCCCACCGCCTGGTCATCGGCTATTGCTATCATCTCCACACGCGTTTCGGCACCTACGAGGAAGTTGCCCGCCGCACCGGTCTCGATCGGCGGACGGTCAAAAAATACATCCAGGAATGGGCGGCGCATAGCCCCGGCGGTGACTTGCCGGACTGAATTCCGGTGCCTACGGGCCGGCCGCGGCCGCCGGCCCGATCTGGGGGCAGGCGGCATTCTCACAGTCGACCGCCGGGATACCCAGGAGATATTGCCCGATGCGGGCCGAATAGTTGATGGGTGCGTGATCGGCCAGAAAGCGGGGCGGATCGTGCCAGCGGCTTTCCGGCGATGCCGCGGCGGCCTCTTCTTCGGCGTTGCAGTCCAGGGCGGCGCTCGCCTCATCCCCGATCTGGTGCAAAAGGCCGCGTGAGCATATATGCACGAGCTGGCCGGCCGGCTGAAACGAAAGGATCGGGCTGGCCGGCGGCAGGACGGCCACGATGTCGCGATTATTGACGACGCGGTAAACATTGATGGGGCGCATCACTTCCACATAGCCGCCATCCCCGACGCGGGGGGCGCCGAAGCAATAGACGGCTCGCGGCCGGAAACGCGTGGCCGCCAGTTGGGCCAGGGCGCCTCCCATGCTGTGCCCCGTGAAGAAGCAGGGCACTTCGAGGCCGTCCAGCACGGGTTGCAGATGATCCCAGACCCGTTGCAGGGATTCGAGAAAACCCCGATGGACAATGGCCCGGCGGCCCATTTTTTCGGGCCGGACATCCAGGTCCAGCAGCCAGTTGCGAAAACCGGTGGTGCCGCGGAAGACGAGTACGGCAAAGGGTTTCGGACCGTTTCGCGATTGCAGCAGCGCGCATTGGGTTTCTTGGCGGCCGATAAACAGGATTTCTTCGCAGGCCGCTTCGGTCAGGAAGACTTCACGCGGCTTGGCGCTTTGGCGATACGAGGACTCTTCCGGGTTGCGCCGGTAGAACAGGCGGCAGATCTCGCTGAGCCAGAAGGCGTTGACCGGGTCGAAGGAGCCCCGGTCGGGGTTGAACGGCGGCAGTGGGTCGATCCCGAAATAATTCTCTCCGTTCCCGGGTTGGGTCAGTCCGTGCCAGCTCAGGTCGATTTTCATCTGTTGGCCACGTCCCATGCGCTGGTGGCAGCGTCAAACCATCGGTCGCTTCCGTTTCAGGCGCCTATGCGCCGGCGTCGAAGAAGGCCGCCACGGCATCCACCGCCTGCTGTCTTTCCTGTGCGTCGGAAAGAAAATGATCCCCCTGCAGACGGATAAATTCGGCTGTCGGGCAGACGCGGCGCAGCGCCGCCTCATAATCCCGGGGGGCGTCAAAATAGCGAAAGGCCCTGAAGAGCCGATCATCGCGCGAATATAAACAGAGAACGGCCGTCTTCGCAAGGCGCACGGCACGCAGCTGTCGGGAGGCCAGCCAGTCCACCAATGTCTGCAGAATGCGCATCCGCCTTAAGGCCAGGAGCCCGAAATGGCTGCGGTTGATCGTTATGCCGGGCAGGAGAAATTCGGCATAGCGACGAACCTGGGCGGCCGGATTGGCCGTCGGCCAGGCATCCGGGCCGAAATTGCGGCGAAAATCCCAGAAGGAATGCAACAGGTGGCGGGAAAACAATCGGGGAATGGCGTTGATCAGAACGACGCGCGGCAACGGTTCGCCGCAATGCTGCAGCGCATTGACGAGCGGTATCGCGGCATAGCAGATGCCCAGGCCGTATTGCGGTAGGGTGAAGCGCAACCGATCGCGCCGCGCGAAATTGAGCAGCGATTGCGTGTCGCGGAAGCTCTGGCGGATGGAAAACGGGCGGCTGGAAAGCCCGTGCCCGGAGTAGTTGAAGGACAACAGGTTGTAACCCTTCGATCGCAAGGGACGAAGGTGACGCAGGACCAGAAGCCCGTCACCGCCCACGAGCGGCGGAGCGAATATGGTTCCCCGGGGCCGGGGCGCGCACACCTGCATCCACTCCAATTGGTGTCCCCCGCCATTCGGGAAGAGGCGGCGCTCGAGACGACCCTGCGGACGGGTTCGGTGGGGAGGAGACTTCAGCATGAAACGTTTCGACTCGCGGCTTGGGGTTCGCGTGTTCGGCAGCCGGCCTGAATAAAACGACGCATCGCCTCCAGTGTGCGTCGCGGCGCCTCGCGATGGGGCGCGTGGCCGCACGATGGGATGAGATACGCGCGGGCCCGCGGGCCAATGCCCCCGGCGATGGCCTCGACCTGGCGCACCGTGCCGTAGGGGTCGTCCAGCCCCTGGATCACGAGCGCCGCACAGCGGATTTGCGGCAACCAGGCCTCGATGTTCCAGTCCCCGAACGCCCCGGACAGCCAGACATCGGCCCAGTGGTAGAACATTTCGCGGGTGCGCGTGCCGTGATAGCGGCTCAACTGATCCGCCAGCCCACCACGCTCGAAGGCATCAACCGTGGCCCGAATGCCCTCCAGGGTAACGGTTTCCACGAATACGTGGGCGCCTTCGGCGATGACGCCGCCTGCCCGCTGCCCGGAACGGGCGGCGAAAAGCAGGGCGATCGTGCCGCCGTCACTGTGGCCAATCAAAAAAGGGGCTTGGATGCCGAAGCGGTCGAGCAGGGCCGGAAGCGTGGTTTCGGCCTCCTCCTGCAGATAGCCGGTCGTGGGCGGCCGACGGCGGGCACTCGATCGGCCGTATCCCTGGCGGTCGTAAACCAGGACCGGACAGCGGGTGGCCCGCGCCAGTCGATGCGGAAAGTCATGCCACATGGCCGTGCAGCCGAGCCCCTCGTGAAGAAATACCAGCCAGGGGCCTTCCACGGCCGCACGGTCCCCGGGGGTAAGGGTCAGGGTGTGGATATCCTGGCCTTCGATCGAGACCTGTCGGGATGTGGCCGTCAGTGCGGTGGCCGAGGAATCTCGAGGGGACATGGGGTCGCTCTCCCTTTCACTTCCCCGATGTGGGCGGCTCGGGGGGCATAGATCCAGCATAATAAATCACGGGACGAAATCAAGACACCCCCTGTTTTGTTTCCACAAGGAATTGTGTTAATCGGAGCCCATGACGTTTGCATTCGAGACCATCGGTACGCTGCATTCCTGCTTCGAGCAAAAATTCGGCATCCCCCGTCAACCCGGACTCGTGCCGGACGCCCGGGCTGTGCTGGTCCTCAAACCGCCCTTCAGCCGCGCGGAAAATCTGCAGGGTCTGGAGGGCTATTCGCACCTGTGGCTGATTTACGTGTTTCATGCCGTTGCGGCCCGCCCGGCAAAGTCCTCGGTCAGGCCGCCGCGGCTGGGCGGCAATCGGCGCGTCGGCGTTTTTGCTTCGCGATCGTATTTTCGCCCCAATCCCATTGGACTGTCCGTTTGCGAACTGGAGCGGATTGAAATCGATGAAGGCCATGGCGTCCTGCACCTCCGGGGGGTGGACATTCTCGATCAGACACCGGTGCTCGATATCAAGCCGTACCTGCCCTATGCGGATTGCGTTCCGCAAGCCCAGGCCGGCTGGGCCGCCAATTCGCCAGCGCTTCGCTGCGGCGTTCACTTCAGTGAGGCCGCCGATGCGGTTCTCGAATCGTTGCCTTCCAGGGAGCGTCAGGACCTGCGGCGGCTGATCCGCCAGGTCCTGAGCCTCGATCCCCGGCCGGCTTATCTTCACCGGAACGATCACCGGCGCTGTTTCGGCATGCGGCTGGCGTCCTGGGATGTACGCTGGGAAGTCCGCGCCGATGATGTCGAGGTGAAGATCCTGATTCCCGTCCGCGAGGGGCGAACGCAAGCGGACATCAAACCCGGACGACGCTGAGCTTCCGATTGGCAAGGGGCTTGCAGCGACGGCAGACCGAACTATGTTAACCATGGATGGCGGAATCGATCCGCTGTCCGCACGACGACAAGCCTATCGAACGCAGGAGGTGGATGATGCCGATCAAACGTATTCTCTGGCCCACCGATCTTTCGGGCCGCGCACAAGCCGCAATGCCGTACGTAACGTCCCTGACGGAGCGCTACGATGCCGAAATCCATGTTCTCTATGTCATCGACGACCTGACCGCGCACCGCTGGTACGGCGAATTCGAGCCGGACCATATCGAAAAGATCCTCGCCTGGGAGCAAAAAACGGCGCGCAAACGCCTGGACCAGCTTTGTCAAAACCATCTTTCCGGGTGCCCGCTGTATGTGCGCCATGTGGCCGTGGGTGAGCCCGCACGTGAAATCCTCAAGCTGGTCGAAGCCGAGAAGATGGATATGGTGGTCATGGCGTCGAGGGGCGCGGAGGGTCATTTCGCATTCGGCAGCGTCGCCGAGAAAGTGGTCAAAAACGCAGCGGTGCCCGTGGTGACCATTCCGGGCACCGACGCGCAGCCCTGAACCTTACCGGCAGAAATACGGCTTGTCGTTTGAATCCCATGCGGTTTGTCAAACGGCCTCCGGCCGGCACCGGTGGCCGGCCCCCCGACGGGCGCCAGACAGTAGGCGCCGCAACAGCGGCCCGCGTCCGATAATCCCCATTAAAAGCGAGCTGATCGAGATGTTCTCCAAGCAAACCTATCGGACGCGGCGCGCGCATCTGGTCAACAGCGTGCGGTCCGGTCTCGTCCTTTTCCCCGGCCATCAATCCAGCCCGATCAACTTCGGAGCCAATGCCTACCCTTTCAGGCAGGACAGCACCTTCCTCTACTACGGCGGTCCGTCGTCTCCCGGACGGGCCGTCGTGGTGGACTGCGACGCGAATGAAGCCTGGCTTTGCGGAAGCGAGCCCGAACCGGACGAAGCGCTCTGGTCCGGTCCGGCGCCGACATTGGAGGCCGGGGCCGATGCGGGGGCCTTTGACCGGCTGGAGTCGCTGGATGCCCTGCCCGATCTGCTGGCCGCCGCACAGCGGGCGGGCCGCCCCATCCACTTTCTTCCCGACTACCGCGCTGATATCACCCTCACCCTGGCGCGGCTTCTGTCCATTCCGGCCCTTCGGGTGCAAGCCGGTGTCTCGCTCAAATTGATCGCTGCCGTCGTGGCGCAGCGCGCGGTCAAGACGGATGAGGAGGTGGCTGAGATCGAAGTCGCCCTCGGTATCTGCCGCAATATCTTCCAGGAAATTGCCACGGCCGGGCTCGCAGACCAAATGCCCGCAGCGATCGTGGGGCGGATGGCGATGGTGGCGCTCTCGCGGGACAGCCGTTTCGCCTTTGCGCCCATCGTAACCCCGCACGGCGATATTCTCCACGGTGGCGTCGCGGCGGAACCCCTCAAGACCGGCGATCTTCTCGTCGTGGATGTCGGTGTCGAATCACCACGGGGGTATGCCGCGGACATCACCCGGACCTTGCCGGTCGGCGGCCGCTTCGACCGCCGGCAGCGCGATATCTACGAGATCGTGCTCAAAGCCCAGAAGACGGCCATCGCCGCCCTGGCTCCGGGGGTGCGCTTTCGCGATGTGCATCTGGACGCCGCCGCCGTCATTTGTCAGGGACTCAAAGAGATGGGCATCATGCATGGGGACATCGAGGAAGCCGTGGCCGAGGGGGCGCATGCCTTATTTTTCCCCCACGGTCTGGGGCACATGCTCGGGTTGGACGCCCACGACATGGAGGCGCTGGGGGAAGACCACGTCGGCTATGATGACGAGACCCGTCGCAGCCGACAGTTCGGGCTGGCTTCTCTGCGCCTGGGGCGGCGCCTTGAATCCGGTAACATCGTTACCGTGGAGCCGGGCATTTATTTCAACCGCGGTCTCATCGAACGGTGGCGCGCGGCGCAGCGCGCGGCCGCATTCATCGATTACGGTAAACTGGCCGCGTTTGAAGGCTTCGGCGGCATTCGCATCGAAGACGACGTCCTGGTGACCGACACGGCCGCTCGTGTTCTCGGCCCGACCATCCCCAAATCCGTCGCGACGGTCGAGGCGTCGCTCTTATAAGCGGTGGGCCGCAGCTTCCGGCCTCAATCGCTCGTTGCCTGCTCACCCGCCGGTGTCGACACCGGTTTTCTGAGGGAAGATATCTTCGAAGGCGACCTCGGCAATTTTCTGCAGACAGTCGTCGAGCGCTTCGGTTTCGGTTTGTCCCGTACCCTGATACTGGGTTAGGGCGATGATGTTGATCAGGTTGGGTACGGCCACGAATGGTGCCGCTAAGGCGCCGCGAATGGTTTCATGCACATCGATATAGAGCATCCGCCCATCCCGGATCAGATTGTAGCGGGAGATTTTGGTAAGCAGGACGTCCTGGCGGCGGGTCGACATCGCTCTGATCTTTTCCGGTGTTTGCCGATCGAGGGGGCCGTCTTCGATGGCGGATCGTCTGTTGATCAGCGTCTCGGCTGGAAACGATGGCCGCGGATGAATTGAATCGCGATTCCCTTGCGGTCGTGCCAGACGATCTTGCCCATCTTCTTGGTTTCTTCGTTGCGTTTGCCGAAGGGACCGGCCACGACCACTTCCTGGCCCACCGTAAAACGTTCCTTGGTTTGAACGTAGATGCCCCCCTGGCTCATGTTTTTGATCGTCCCCCGGAAAAGTTCCCGGTTGGCGGAGAAATGGGTGTCTTCGGAGCAGGGGATACGGCTGTAGACGCGCGCTTCCTTGTTGTCAAGCCGCCGGAACCCGCGCTCGAACCTCTCCTCGGACTTCGGCTTGACGGCAGGTTTGTCGGATTTGGGGCGGAACGGTTTCATGTGTGTTAATCCAGGCGTCAAACATCGGTTGGCTCGGAATTTCACACCCTATGGCTTTATCTACATTTCCTATAAATTCAGGGTTCAATTGTCAACCCCAAAGCAACCGAAAAAATTCGGAAAATTTATTTTCAGCCGACCCATTCGTCTGCCTTCCGGCCCGCGAGGGCGTTCGACCGGCCCGAGCGCCGGACACCGACACGACGAAGTCCGTCGTCACCTGCCGCCCGGGAGTTGTGTTTTAGACGATGCTCTGATAAATTTGTAGGGTTTACAAAAAACGGCCTGCCATTGGAATCCGTGCGCCGAAGGACGGATGATGTTGCAGCATCGACAACGGTTCGGGGTATGGCCATACTGATTTTTTTTGCGCGGCCTCCGTGTGGGTTGCGAATACGGTTCGATGGCGGTGCTCGTTTGGCGCCCCTTTCAGTGGGCGCAACCCGTAGATACATTCTCATTCTTGTGCTCGAACCGATGGCGCGACCCTCCCGGGGATGAACTTTTTCGAATGCATCATTCATGACGGCTTCGGAACCAACCAAATTCGGAAAATACTGGCTCACCGACCGGATCGCCGTCGGCGGAATGGCCGAGCTTTACCGTGGGAAGATTTCGGGCGACGAGGGATTTGAAAAGGCTGTCGCCGTCAAGAAGATCCTGCCCCATTTGGCCGCCGAGAAGGACGCGGTCAATTACTTTATCGACGAAGCGCGCCTGGCCGCCCTGCTTCAGCACCCCAACATCGCACAGATTTACGACTTCGGCCGTCTCGAGGACGCCTATTTCATTGCGATGGAGTATCTCTTCGGCAAAGACCTCAAGTCGGTACTGCACCTCGCCGAGGAACGCAACCTGCCGCTGTCCCTTGAAAATGCCCTTCACATCACCTCGCGCATCTGCTCCGGACTGGACTACGCCCACAACATGAAGGACCTGCAGGGCGACCTGCTCAATATCATCCATCGGGACGTCAGCCCCCAGAATATCTTTATCACCTACGACGGGCAGGTGAAGATCATCGACTTCGGTATTGCCAAAGCGGCCAGCCGTATTACCAGTACGCGTTCGGGCGTGATCAAGGGTAAAGTGGCCTACATGTCGCCCGAGCAGGCCGAGGGCCTGGAGGTCGATCACCGGGCCGATATCTTTTCCGTCGGCATTCTGCTCTATGAAATGGTGACCGGCCGTTTCATGTACGACGGCGACGCCATGGAAATCCTCTCCCGGGCGCGGGATGCCGACTTCACGCGGCCGGAGCGCATTGTCCGCGATTTGCCCGAATGCGTTATCCTCTCGCTTGATACGGCTCTGGCCAAGGACACGCGCACGCGCTACAGCTCCTGCGGCGAGATGCTCTCTGACCTGGAAGACTGCATCTACCACCTGAATTTCCGACCCAGCGACCAGAAACTGGCGCAGTACATGAAAGCGCTCTTCGAGAATGAATTCGAATCCGAAGAGGCTTCGATGACACGGGCTCTGCGGCGGGTCATGCCCACGGATGCGGCGCTCGAGACCGCGGCCGCCGACCGTCCCGGCTATCAGGAAACCATGGTACTGGATACCGAGACGGCGACACGGCGTTCCAGGCGCTGGCTGGGGATCGCGCTGTGCCTGTTGATCCTGGTGGCGGGCGGCGCCTTCTGGTTTTTGAATCGTCCCGGGGACGGAAATCAGGACGGGCCGGTCGTCGTTCACGTGCCCATCGACGCCAAGCCCGACAACCCCGAGGATCAGGCCCGCTCGACCGTCGTGAAGACCATTCCACCCGGTGCGGGCAAGGGGACGTCTGACGCGGACCGGCGCGCCCCCGACCCGCAGATTGCCGCGGGTCTGAAGGCGGCCGAGCAGCACCTGCAAGCCTGGAATCTCACCTCTCCCTCGGGTCGCAATGCCTATGACGCCTACCGGAAGGTGTTGAAGATCGATCCCGGCAATGCCCAGGCGCGGAAGGGGATCAAAAAGGTGGCGGAGCGCTACGCCGATCTGGCCGACAAGGAGATCAAGCGCGGCAACCGGGACAAAGCCATGGGGTTCATCAAAACCGGGCTGGGGGTCGATGCCGCCAACCGGCGCCTGTGGGCGCTGCGCGAGAAGATCAATCTGCAAAACGAGCAGGTGCGCCAGAAGAAAATCCAGGGACTGCTGGTGAAGGCCAATGAGCGCATCGCCTCCTTGCGTCTGACGAAACCGCCCCGGGACAACGCGCTTTATTTCTTCCGTGAAGTGCAGAAGATCGATCCCGGCAATACCGAAGCAAAGAAGGGCTTGCGCAAAATCGCCGACCGCTACGCCACGCTTGCCGAAAAAGAGATGAACCGCTTCCGTTACGACGACGCCCGGCGGTTCATCGACACCGGACTCCGGGTCGATCCGCGGCATGAAAAGCTGCTGATGCTTAAAACCGAGGTCAACAAACGGCTCGACCAGCGGGTGATGCGCAGCCTTAAAAATATTTTCAATTAATGGTTTCGGGTGTCAGGGATACAGCATCGAAACCCAACCATCCTTCTGACGCCTGAACACGGACACCTCTATTCTGCCTGACCCCCCCCAAACCTTGAAATCAATTTCCTGAGCCCAAATCCTTCAAGACGGCGTTTTGTCTCTGACGCGAATCCGGCCGGGCGGTGGCAATCAATCCACGGTCAGAATGGTGGCGCCGGTGGTTTGACGGGCCTCGAGGTCGCGATGCGCCTGCGCGGCGTCTTTCAGCGGATAGGTCTGGCGGATATCCACCTGAACGGCGCCCTGCCGAACCACGTCGAACAGATCGGCGGCATGGGCCTGCAGATCCTCCTGTGCGGCCGTGTAGGTCATCAGGCTGGGCCGCGTGAGAAAGAGCGACCCCTTGGCCGCCAGGAGGCCGGGATCGATGGGGCCGACCGGCCCGGACGACTGGCCGAAGGACACCAGCATGCCCATGGGGCGCAGACAGTCCAGCGAGCGCATGAACGTGGCCTCGCCGACCGAGTCGTAGACCACGTCGACCCCGCGGCCGTCCGTAATATCCTGGACGCGCCGGACAAAATCCTCGCTTTGGTAGAGCAGGGGGTGGTCGCACCCGTTGGCGCGGGCCAGTTCGGCCTTGGCCTCCGTGCCCACCGTACCGATGACCCGGGCCCCCAGGTGGCGGGCCCACTGACAGACCAGCAGGCCGACACCGCCGGCCGCGGCGTGAATCAGGATGGTATCGCCTCTTTGGACCGGGTAGCAGCCGCGCAGCAGATAGCGTGCGGTCATGCCCTGGAGCATCATGGCGGCCGCTGTCCGGCTGTCGATGGTGTCGGGCAGCCTGACGAGGCGGTGAGCGGGGATGCGGCGATGCTCCGCATAGGCGCCGGGGGGCAGGCCGGCATAGGCGACACGGTCGCCGGGTTTGAATGCGCTGACCTCGGCCCCTACCGAGGTCACCCGACCGGCGCCTTCCATGCCGGGGATGGCCGGCAGATCGCCAATGGGATATAGGCCCGTGCGGTGATAGACATCGATGAAGTTCAGCCCGATGGCTTCGTGCCGCAAACGCACTTCGTCCGGTCCAGGTTCCCCGGGGTCATGGGGTTCCCATTGCAGGACGTCCGGCCCGCCGGCGGCATGCATGACGATGGCGTGGCTCATGAGTTGCCCTCCTGTTCGGTATCCGTTTGACTTAGAGGGTCGGCGGGCAAAACCGGTATCCGCAGAGAGATGTCCGCCGGCCGAGTGACGTTCATTTAAGCCCCCCCGGAGCGTATGTCAAACGGCCCGCGGCCGTTTATAGACGGTGAACGCTGAGCATGGGAGCGGCGATGCTCTGGCGGGCCAGATCGACCATGTGTTGGTGATGGGTGAAAAAAATGACCTGGGTCCTTGCGGCCAGGGCCGCCAGGATTTTCAGGGTCGCCGCGGACCGCTCGTCGTCGAAGCGCAGGAGGATGTCGTCCACCACGAAGGGCAGCGGCTCGCTGATGTCGATGTACTGCTCGATGCCGGCCAGCCTCAAGGCCAGATAGAGTTGGTCGGCGGTGCCGTCGCTCAGCCCCTCCACCGCGACTTGATCGCCGTCGGGGGAACGGATGCCCACCAGCACGGGCTGGCCCTTCTCGTCGTATTCCGTGCGCACGCCGTCGAAGGCCCCGCCCGTCATGGATGCAAAAAATTCGCTGGCCCTTTGAATCAGCGGGCCCTGATGCTTCCGGCGATACGCTTCGATGGTGCGGGCCAGAACCGTCGTCGCTAACTTGAGCCGGGCGTATTGTTCGACATCCGCCTCCAGCGTGGCCAGAAGACGTTGGGCGGTCTCGGCCTGCTCGGCGGCCGCGGCGCGGCCGTCCATGCGCTTGAGCTCGGCGCGCGCGGTGCCGACGGCCTGATGGCGCTCGGCGCGCTCCGCCTCGAGGGCTTCGATCTCCCGGGTCAGCTGCTGCCGTTGCGTTTTGATGCGGTCGGCATCCACCGTGGCGGCCTGGTCGACAAACGCGGCAACCGTGGCGCCTGCGCTCAGCTCGCGCAACCGGCTTTCAAGGGTGCTCTTTTCCTCGCGGAGCCGGCGTCGTTGCTGATTCTGGTGCTCGACTTCGGGTAGCGCCTCCGGCTGGTCGCAGCGCGCCTCCCGGCACAGGGCCTGCAGCAATACCGCGGCGTCCTCCGTGCGTTTGCGGGTCTGGTTCAGATCTTCGACGGCCGTGGTCAACTGTTTTTCAACGCTGCGGCGGGCAGCCTGTGCCTCCCGGGCGGCCGTCAGACTGGCATTCAAGCGTTGAGCGGTCTGATCAGGGGGCTCGCCCGCGTTAATGCGGAGCAGGGGCGCCGCCAGCGCATGCACCCGCTGCCGGAAGTCTTCCGCGTCGCGGTCGATGCCCTGGATGCGTTTTTGGAGGATGTCGGCTTCGCCGCGCTGTGAGCGGGATTCGCGAATGCTTTCGATAACCGCGGAAACCACCCGGGGGGCGGCATCGTCTGTGAGTCCGACCCGGGAAACCTTCCGGGACCAGACCGCGCGCCAGGTGGTAAACTCCTCCTCCAGCCGGCGCGATTCCTCGCCCCAGCGCCGCCGCGCCTGCTCGAGGCGCAAGCGTTCCCGGGCAAGCGATTCGTGCTGCATCCGACGTTCGTTTTGCCGCGCCGCGTAACGACCGGCCGCGGCGACGAGATCCTCCAGCGAAGCGGACCGGGCGACGGATTGGCTGGCGCTCTGCAGGGCCTGGCGGATCATGGTCTTGAGGGCTTCGACGTCGGTCCGGACGGCGGTGGTGTGGGTGGTCTCGGCTTGAAGGGCATCCCATTGGTCCCGGATGGAAAGGATGGCGGTCAGCCAGGCCCGCATTTCCCGCGGCTCGGCGGGCTCGATTTGCGCCGGCGCCCAGATTTGCCGCCATTGGTCTTGCAGATCGGAGCGGGCGCTACGGGTGGCTTCCATGCTTTCGGCGATGCGCTGCAGATCCCGGGTGGACTGCGTCCGACGAGTCTCCAGAAGACTTTTCCGGCTGATTTGCTCGGCTTCACGCCGGAGTCGGTCGACGATCTGATCGGCCCGGCGCATGCTGGCTTCAAAAGCTTCGGGCAGGGCCGGGGCCTCGGCGATGTCGGCCCGGAAACGCTTTTCTGCCGTCGGGTCCACCGCTAGACCTTCCAGGCGCCGCCGTAGGAGCTGCCAACCGACATCGCGCCGACGGCGCGCCGCCGTCAGGTCCTCTTCCGTGGGCAGCTCCCCGTGGAGGGACAGTTCATGGCGCTCAATGTCGATGCGCGCGAGCGCTTCCTGCTGTTTTTCCCAGTCGGCCTGCTGTTGTGCCTGGATTTGCCTCAGGTCGTCCAGTCGGGCTTCGAAATGGTCGATGCTTTCCAACGCGGGCAGGGGCAAGGTTTCAAGGGCGTCCAATTCACCGTGCCAGAGGGTCTGGCGCCGGAGGTTTTTCTTTAGCTTCGCTTTCTGGGCGGCCAGGCTGCGGTCGCTGGCGGCCAGCTGTTTTTCCAGAGGGCCGGCCTCGATCCCCCGCTGAAGGGCGGTCTTCAAGGCTTCGGCATCAGGCGGCGGCGCCAGGGCATTTTGCTGCGCCTCGAGGGCCCGATATTCGCTCTCGAGTTCACGGCCGCGCGCGCGTGCGGCCTCCAGCCGGGTTTGCAGGCGCTCGTGTGTTTGCCCCAGGTCCTGGATCTCGGCGACCCAGGCGGCCGGCAGCTCGAGGTCGGTCTGCGGCCCCGCCGGATCGATGCCCGCGAGAGTGGCGTCCGCCTGCCGGTAGAGCAGGCGCATGCGGGCTTCCAGGCCGGGCCGGTCCTTCTGGGCCTTGATGTAGCTGCCGAGTTCATGCTGCAGGGCCTCGATGAGGGGGGCTTGATCCAAAACGTCGTCGCGCACCGCGATGCGGTCCATCTGCTGACGAAGGGAGGCGACCTGCGACTGCAGCCGGCTCAAATCGTTGCCGGCCGTTTCGAGGTGGTATTCGGTTTCGCGACGCTGGGCACTGAAATCCTCCGGCAGTTCCGGGAGGCCGGCATATCGGCGCAGACCATCATCGATCTCCCGGCGGCGGGCCATCAGTGGCAGCGCCGTCTCGATACGCTCCAGACCGCCCTGCTCCTGGCGTTTGGCGACCAGCATGTCATCCAGGGCCTCGAGACGCTGGCGGGCCTCGCTGAGGGCCGCATGGTGGGCCTGCCATGTCCGGGCCTGCAACCGCGCGGCCTTCTCGCTCTGGCGAGTCTGCCTGATAAGCGCCAGCGTCTGGTTGATGCGGGGTTTCTTGCCCGTGGATTTGAACAGGGCCTCGCATTGACCGGCCAGTTCCCGCTGAAGGGTCTGGAGCCGGTTCAGCCCGGCGCCGGCGGCGAACAAGGCCTGGCCGACACGGCCGCCCCCGGCGACGATGTCTTCACCGCCCCGAACCAGGTCCTCATGACCGATGGCAAACATCTGTTCGAAAAAATCACGGTCGACGCCGCCCAAAAACGGGTGCAGGGCGCTTTCTTCTAGCACCGTCCGGTCGTCCTTCGCGCGCAGGGTTTTGCCCTGCCCCTTGCGCCGGACCAAAGTGATCTGCCGACCGTCGCTGTGGGTCAGGCAGGCACCGATGCGAAGCTTGGGGTGCGGGTGCCGGAAGTTGTCACCGGTGCGAACCGGAATACCGAAAAGCAGGCTACGCAGGGCCCGCAAGGCCGAGCTCTTGCCGGCCTCGTTGGGGCCGAACACCAGGTGCATCGCCCCGTGCGGCTGCGAAAAATCCAGGGCCGCGTCGGTGAAGGGGCCATAGGCAATGAGGTGCAATTGCTCGATTTTCATGGGCGGGGCCGATCCGTTTTAAGTCCCCGGATCAGAAGGTCCCGGGCCTGGCGGACCAACGCGCGCCAGCGTTCGGGGTCCTGAGGATCGAGGGCATCGTCGCCCCGGCGGTAGTCGGCGGGCAGTTTGCGCCATAGAGGTGCCAGGATCTCCCCCAGAGCGATCAACTCCGTGTCGCTGGCCACCAGTTCGTCGACCAGTCGGTTCATTTCGTGCAAAGGGCCGGGGTCCGCGGCGGTCGTGGAGCTGGCCGGGGGCGGCAGGGTTTGGATTTTGACCTTTTCAATCCAGACCCGCTCTCCGAATGCGGATACGGCTGCCGAGCGGACGGCCTGTGTCCAATATTCGACATCGCCGTTGATGTCGGTGTGCACCGCCGTCGGTCCCCTGAAAGTCACCCGAGCAACAACGGGCAGGGGGGGGCTGTCCGCGACCAGGGCCTCCAGCGTCGCCTTGAGACGGTCGTTTGCGGCCGTTAGCGTCTCGACCCCCTCGAGGTCGACCGTCACCTGCGCCCAGCGCACGACATCGTGTGGGCATCGGGTCAATGCGGTCACCCGGCCGTCCTCCACCGTTACGAGCACACTGCCCTTCTCCCCGGTTTCCCTGACGCTGCGTCCCTGGATGCAGCCCGGAAAGATCACCGGCGGCGTCTGGGCCACCTGTTCGAACTGGTGGACATGGCCTAGGGCCCAGTAATCGTAGCTGCGGCTTTCGAGATCGGCCAGGGCGCAGGGGGCGTAGTTTTCGTGTCCTTCGCGCCCGGTCAGGCTGGTGTGCAGCAAACCGATATTGAACCATCCGGGAACCGGCTCCGGGTAGCGCTGGACCAGATTTTCCACGACGGCCGTTTTTGCGAAGCTCTGCCCGTGAACGGCCACCTGGAGGCGGTCCAGCGTGCATGTCTGGGGCCGGCGGTGATCCAACACATGGACGTTGTCCGGGTAGGGCAGGGTGCGCGTCATGCGGCCGGCGGCGTCGTGGTTGCCCGACACGATGAAGACGCGAATGTTCGCGGCCCCCAGCCGCTGCATCTGAGAGACGAAATAGAGGCCGGTGTTGTAGTCCTTCCAGTCGCCGTCGAACAGATCGCCGGCGATCAGGACGAAATCCACGGATTCGCCCAGGGCGTGGTCGATCAGGTTTTCGAAGGCCCGGCGGGAGGCCTGACGCACTTCTTCGACCGGTGCGCCCTCGTAGTGCGCCAGCCGGTGCAGGGGACTGTCCAGATGGATATCGGCCGTGTGAATGAACTTGAACATGCTGAAACGGAACCTGGCTATGGGGTCTGCGAATCTTAGGCGTCGGCATCCACGCCCGTTCGTCGCCTTCGGATCTCCCGGCGGGCGTCTGTCGCGGCGGTGCCAGACCATGTTCCCTGGCCGGCCGCGTCACGCACACCCGCTCCGATCCAGTCTGCGGGGGACATCGGGGCTTGCCGGGGCAAAACCTGGATAGCGAAGCCGGCCCACGGGGTCAAGCGCTACCTGCCGTAAGAGGGCTGCGGTCCGTCTTCGCCCCTTCTCCGATCGGCGCGGTCGTGCGCGATCGGTCGTTGGACGGCAGACCCCGCAGCAGCGGATCGAAAACGACGGGAAGCCACGGACGGCCTCTCATACCGGGCGGTCTTGCTTCTTGTCCATGTATGGGTTACGAGTGAGTGCGCTATCATCAGAGCGCCATCAGTGGACGCCGGTGCGACCATATGTTTTCCGAATGCCTGCAGGGTCACCACTGCCCAGGCCGGGGCGTCGGCCTGAGCGCATTCGCCATCCTTTACCGGGAGAAACGTCATGAAATCCAGGCAGTACTGGGCTGACCGCTATGTCGAGATCCGGCAGGCGCCCGAAAAGGCGATCAAACTGATTCGCTCCGGTCAGCGGGTCTTCATCGGCTCGGCCTGCGGCGAACCCCAGGCGCTGGTGCGGGCCTTGGCCCAGCACGCCCGCACCCTCACCGGGTTGGAGGTGGTGCGCCTGATGTCGATGGAGACCACGCCCCTGACCATGATCGCCGAGAAGAGTCAGGATCAGAGCCTCAACATCCGTTCCCTTTACCTGGGTTCGGGGCGGCCGCAGACCATTGCCCGCAACAAGCGCTTTGTCACGCCGATGAACCAATCGGCCATTCCGCGCCTGTTCAAAAGCCGCAAACTGCCGATCCATGTGACCCTTGTCCAGGCCTCGCCGCCCGACGACTTCGGTTGGATGAGCCTGGGCGTCTCGGTGGACATCTCGCTCGCGGCCGCCCAGGTCGCCGATCTGCTCATCGTGCAGGTCAACCCCCGAATGCCGAGGGTGTTGGGGCACAGCTTCATCCACGTCAACCAGGCGGATATCATCGTCGAGCACGAGGAGCCGCTGATCACCGTCCCCGAGCCGCCGGACAGCGAGCGGGCCAACCGGATCGGCCGCTTCATGGCCCGGCTGATTGACGACGGCTCCACCCTGCAGATCAGCCCGGGAACCACCGGGCAGGCCACCGCCCTGGCGCTGTCAGAAAAAAACGATCTGGGGATCCACTCGCAATTCGTCACCGACACGATCATGCATCTTGTTTCCAAGGGCGTCATCAACAACCAGCGCAAAAGGCTCAACGAGGGCAAACTCGTGGCCAGTACGGCCATCGGCTCGGCCGAACTCTACGAATTTCTGGACGACAATCCGGGGATCGAATTCTTCCCCTCCGACTACGTCAACAATCCCGCCGTCATTGCCGAGCACCACCACATGGTGTCGCTCAACGTGGCCATGGCCATGGACCTGACCGGGCAGGTCGCCGCCGATGCACTGCCCTACAACCATTTTTCGGGCATTACCGGCCTGCTGGACTTCATGCGCGGCGCCGCGGCTTCCGAGGACGGCAAGGCCATCCTCATGATGACGGCCACCAACGGCAGCGGCAAGAAAAGCCGGATCGTGCCCAAAATGGAGGATCATTCGGTGGTCGTGCCCCGGGGCGACGTCCACTACGTGGTGACCGAGTACGGGGCCGTGAACCTTTTCGGCAAAAGCCTCCAGGAACGGGCCATGGCCATGATCAGCATCGCTCACCCGGATTTTCGGGACGAGCTTTTCCAGCAGGCCAAGGAGATCGGGTTGCTCACCGCCGAGCGCACCCTGCATGAATCCATGCAGGGGGTCTATCCCGTCGAACTCGAGGAAACCATCACGATCGACGGCGAAGACGTCACCATCCGCCCGGCCAAGCCGGTGGACGAGCGGCGCATCCAGGAGCACTACTACAATCTCGACAAGGAAGACGTGGTCTCGCGCTTTTTCCACGAAAAGAACAGTTTCATGCGCAAGGAAGTGGAGGGGGTCTCACAAATCGACTATGTGAAGGATCTGACCCTCGTGGCCCTGACGGGCGAGTTCGGCTTCGGCAAGGTCGTCGCCGTCGGGGAATATCTGCTGGACGAGGCCAAGAACATGGCCGAAGTGGCCTTTTCGGTGATCAAGCCTTACCAGGGCAAAGGCCTCGGCAGTGTGTTCATCCTGAAACTGGCGACCCAGGCACGTGAAAACGGGATCGTCGGTCTCATGGCCTATACCGCCCCCCAGAATCAGGGCATGATCCGCCTATTTAAAACCCTGCCCTACAAGATCGAATCCTTCTTCGACGGTGAGATGCTGACGCTGAGCTGCCGTTTCGATAAACCCAAGGAATGATGCGTCGGGGCTAACGGCGGGGATCGTTTTGTCCCCGACCCAGACCGTTGCCGGCGCCAGGAGTGGAGCCATGCCGCAAGTGACCTTTCTTCCCCATGAAAAATCGATCCAGGTGCCTGCGGGGGACAGTCTGATTCGGGCGGCCATGGAGGCCGGCGTGCATATCAACGCCTCCTGCGGCGGCGACGGGGTCTGCGCCAAGTGCCGCATCCTTGTTGAAGCCGGAACGGTCGACGGCGGGCTTTCCGACCGCATCAGCCCGGAGGACCGGGAAAAGGGCTACCGCCTGGCCTGCCAGGCGGTGATCACAGGCGACGTCACCGTGCGTGTGCCGGTGGAGTCCAGCATCGACGCCAGCGTGCTCAAGCGCCAGGCCACGCCGCGCAGCACGGCCCGAATCCATCAGCCCGACTTTGAGAGCCTCAAGGAGGAGGGGCTTTTCGCACCGCCCGTGGAGGAGGTCTTTCTCGAACTCCCCGAACCCAGCGCGACCGACAACCAGCCCGACGCCTCCCGTCTGGTCAATTTTCTCACCATGAACCATGACGAGCACCGGCTGGTGGTCCGGATGCCGGTCATCCGCAAGTTGCCCGGGGCGCTGCGGGGGGACAACTTCCGGGTGACGGCCACCCTGGCCCGTCCGGTGCAGCCGGGCCGCAAGACCCACATCATCAACATCCAGCCGGGGGATACCACCGACCGCAACTATGCCGTGGCCATGGACATCGGCACGACCACGGTCTACGGCCAGCTGATCGACCTGATTTCGGGCGACGTATTGGCCGAAAGCGGTGATTTCAACGGTCAGATCAGCTACGGCGAAGATGTCATCACCCGGATCATGGCGGCCGAAAAACCGGGGGGGCTCGAAAAGCTGCACGCCGTGGTCACGGCCACGATGAACAAGATCATCGCCAAGATCGTCAAGCGGGCCGGCGTGGACGTGGACGACATCAATGCCATCACCATCGCGGCCAACACCACCATGACCCAGCTTTTTCTCCGGGTGGATCCGCGTCATATCCGCCGGTCCCCCTACGTTCCGGCCAGCAACATCTACCCGCCTCTGGACGCCGTGGGGCTTGGACTGGAGCTTGGCGATCACGCTGCCGCCCTGGTCTATCCCCAGGTATCGAGCTACGTGGGCGGGGATATCGTGGCGGGGGTGATGGGATCGGGCATGTCCCGCAGCGAGAAGCTGACCCTCTTCATGGATATCGGCACCAACGCCGAGATCGTGGTGGGCAACAAGGACTGGATGGCCTGCGCGGCCTGCTCGGCCGGCCCCGCCCTGGAAGGCGGCAATATCGAATTCGGCATGCGGGCCGCCAAAGGCGCCATCGAGGATTTTTCCATCGACCCGCTGACACTCGAGCCGATGATCCTGACCATCGGCAACGTGCGTCCCAAAGGCATCTGCGGCTCCGGGCTGATTACGACGGTGGCCGTGATGTTCGAGACGGGCGTGATCAACAACCTGGGAAAATTCGACCGGGATCTGGACACCCCGCGCATCCGGGCCAAGGAAAACGTCTACGAGTACGTGCTGGCCTGGGCCGATGAAACCCAGGTGGCGCGCGACATTGTGCTGACCGAAATCGACATCGAGAACCTGATCCGGGCCAAGGGCGCCATCTACAGCGGTTGCCTGACCCTGCTCGACGAAGTCGGGCTGGGCATGGCGGACATCGAACAGATCTACCTGGCGGGCGGTTTCGGCAGCTACGTCGATCTCGAAAAGGCCATGACCATCGGGCTGCTGCCCGAAACCGACCCGCGGAAGGTGACCTATATCGGCAACGCCTCCCTCCTCGGGGCGCGTATGGCCGCCCTGACCAACCGCCTGCGCCAGGACGTGGTCACCGTGACCCGCATGATGACCAATTTCGAGCTCTCGGAAACGGCTTCTTACATGGACCATTATGTGGCGGCGCTCTTCCTGCCGCACACCGACCTCAATCAGTTTCCCAAACTCAAAAACCGCCTGGCAGCCGCCAAAGCAAATAGCTGAATCATTTCGACAAACTAAACCCGATTTACCGGATTCAGGTATTGACAAAAAACCACGCGAAAGATAGAGCAATAAATCCACGGGCTCATATCATTCCAGCCTTTACAAAACCGCCGCTGATGCTTTCGACGTTCCGGTCGATCCGATGGCACAGGCGATCGACCTTCGCGAAAGTTATAGTATATTCAAATAGATGCAGGTCATCCGCCATGACGGATCGCATGGACCGGTGTGTATTGAACGGAGGGGCACTGTTCTCAAAACGGGGCGCAACAATCCGCGCCGCGACCGAATAGAAAGTACAAATCCAACAATTGAAAGGGGGGCTGCAGACAGATCATTGTTAATGCTGGCAGCGGGCTCCGTCAGGAGCCCGGACATTAATGATGACATCACAGGAGAAAGGAAATAGGCACCATTCACAATGAGCTGAGGGGCAGTTCGGTTATCGGCTCAACCCAGCGAGAAGGAGGTAAAATTGGGCTTCGAATTTTTCAAGGAATCCTATGCCGGCAGCGTAAAGGAGATCTCCCTCGGCAAGGGAGACAGCGCGGTTACCGTTGGTGGCGAAACCTGCTATCCGTTCTACCAGTTCGAAGGAGAGATGCCTCACAAGCCCAGAATCGCGATGGAAATCTGGGATTCTGAACCCGAAGAGTGGCCCGAAGGCGCGTTAGCACCGTTCAAAGACGTGGTTTCGGACCCGGCCGCCTGGGCCAAAAAGTGCGTCGACGACTACGGGGCCGAGATCATCGTGCTGCAGCTGAAAAGCACCGACCCCAACGGTCAGGACGCCAGTCCGGAAGATGCGGCCGCCGTCGTGAAAAAGGTTCTCGCGGCGATCAATGTCCCGTTGATCGTCTGGGGAACCGCCAACCCGCAAAAAGACGAAGACGTCCTTAAAAAAATAGCCGAAGAGACCCAGGGGGAGCAACTGATTCTCGGACCCGTGGAAGACAAGAACCACAAGGGGATCGGGGCGGCTGCCATGGGGTTCGGCCACGCCGTTATTTCTTCCTCACCGATTGACGTCAACCTGGCCAAACAGGTCAACATTCTGCTCGAAAACCTCGGCATGCCCATGGACCGGGTGATTATCGATCCCACCACCGGCGGTCTGGGCTATGGCCTGGAGTACACCTACTCGGTCATGGAGCGGCTGCGCATGGCCGCCCTGAATCAGGGCGACGACAAGCTCCAGATGCCGATCATCAACAATGTGGGCAACGAAGTCTGGAAGTGCAAGGAAGCCAAGCAGGACGCCGACGAGGCGCCCACCCTGGGCGATCCTGAAAAACGCGGGATCATGATGGAGGCCGTGGCTGCGGTCAGCTATCTGGCCTCGGGCGCGGACGTGCTCATCATGCGTCACCCGGAATCGATCCGGCTGACCAAAGCGTACATCGACCTGGTCTACAGCGGTGGGTCGGCCACCGACGTGGCGCCGGTCACCAAGCAACTCGACGATGTGGACATCGATCTGGCCGCCCTGGCCCCGGAGCCTGATCTCAAGATCGAAGAGGAAAAGAAAGCCGCTCCGGCCAAAAAGGCGGCCCCGGCCAAGAAGGCGGCTCCGGCCAAGGCTGCACCGGCGCCCAAGGCCGCGCCGGCACCCAAGGCGGAAGCCGCTCCGGCCCCGGCGCCGGAACCGGAAGCGCCCAAGGTCGATGCGGCGGCGGAGGCGGCGGCCAAAGCCGAAGCCGAAGCGGCGGCCAAAGCCAAAGCCGAGGCCGATGCCAAGGCCAAGGCCGAAGCCGATGCCAAGGCTAAAGCCGAGGCCGAAGCCAAGGCCAAAGCGGACGCCGAGGCCAAGGCCAAAGCCGAAGCCGAAGCCAAGGCCAAAGCGGCAGTGGCCGCCAAGGCCAAGATGGACACCGAGATCGACGAGTTGCGCGCCCTGCGCGCCAAGGAGCGTGAGAAGCTGGCCGCCGAGCGGGCCGCAGCCGAGGAGCAGGAAAAAACCCTCACGCCGGATGCGGTCCAGAAGAGCATGGTCGAGAAGCTCATCGACAACGTCAACTGGGTCCACAAACGCCGGTAGACAATCATTCGGAAACGGTTCGACAACTGACAATCCGTTTATGCTGAGGAGGAACCTCAATGGCAGAAGCAAAAGATATCAAGAAAAAGGCCAAGAAAGCCAAAACGGCCGATCCCAAGGCATCCAGCATCGATGCCGCCACGCAGGAAATGCTGGCCCGCGCCCAGGAACTGGGCATCGAGACCGTGTTCGACCGGGCGGTCACCATGAAACCCTGCAATATCGGGCTCCAGGGCACCTGCTGCAAACAGTGCGGGATGGGCCCCTGCCGCCTGCCCCTGCCCAAGGATTACGACGAGGCCAGCGACGAGCGCAAAGGGCTTTGCGGCGCCACGGCCAACACCGTCGCGGCCCGCAACTTCCTGCGCATGATCGCCGCCGGCTGCGCGGCGCACTCCGACCACGGCCGCAGCGTGGCCGAAGTTTTCCTGTCCGCGGCGCGCAAGGAAACCGACGCCTATAAAATCAAGGACGAGCGCAAGCTGCGCGAACTGGCCCCCCACCTGGGGATTGAGACCACGGTGGAAGTGGACGGCGAGATCAAGGACCGCGACAAGGACGAGATCGCCCTGGAAGTGGCCGAGAAGGCCCTGGCCGAGTGGGGCAAGGCCGAAGGCGAGCTGGAATTCCTGAAACGCGCTCCCGGACCGCGTTACGATATCTGGACCAAGCAGGGGGTCAAACCCCGCAGCATCGACCGCGAGGTCGTGGATATCATGCACCGCACCCACATGGGCGTGGACCAGGACTACAAGAACCTGATGAAGCAGGGGGCCCGCGCGGCGCTGGCCGACGGCTGGGGCGGCTCCATGCTGGCCACCGAGCTTCAGGACATCCTCTTCGGCACCCCCTATCCGCTGGTTTCCGAAGCCAACCTGGGCGTCATGAAGGAAGACATGGTCAACATCGTGATTCACGGTCATGAGCCGGTGCTTTCCGAGGTCATCGTGGAAGTGGCCCAGACCAAGGAAATGATCGACTATGCCAAGGAGAAAGGCGCCAAGGGGATTCAGCTCTCCGGGATCTGCTGCACGGCCAATGAGATCCTGCAGCGCCACGGTGTGCCTTTTGCCGGCACTTTCCTGCAGCAGGAACTGGCCATCACCACCGGCGCCTGCGACGCCATGGTGGTGGACGTGCAGTGTGTCTTCCAGAACCTGGCCAACGTGGCCAAGTGCTTCCATACCAAGCTGATCACTACCCATCCGATGGCCCGCATGGAACAGGAAAACGTGGTCCACGTCGAATTCGACGAGCACCACGCGCTGCAGGATGCCAAGCGAATCGTGCGCATGGCCATCGATAACTTCCAGAACCGCGGTGACAACGTCATGATTCCCAAACAGAAATCGCCCCTGGTGGCGGGTTTCAGCGTGGAATCGGTGGAATATCACCTGGGCGGCACCTTCCGCGGCAGCTACTACACCCTGAACGACAACATCATCAACGGCCGCATCCGCGGCGTGGCCGGCGTGGTGGGCTGCAACAACGCCCGGGCCAAGCACAACGAGGCCCACATCACCGTGGTCAAGGAACTGATCAAAAACGACGTGATCGTCCTGACCACCGGCTGCAATGGCATCGCCTGCGCCATGGAGGGGCTCCTGACCCCCGAATCGGCCAAGGTGTTCTGCGGGCCGGGGCTGGCCGAAGTCTGCGAGACGGTCGGCATCCCGCCGGTGCTCTCGCTGGGATCCTGCGTGGACAACAGCCGCATCCTGCTGGCGGCCACCGAAGTGGTCAAGGCCGGCGGGCTGGGCAACGACCTGAGCGATCTGCCCGCGGCTGGCAGCGCGCCGGAATGGATGAGCGAGAAGGCGATTGCCATCGGGCAGTACTTCGTCTCCTCCGGGGTCTACACCGTGTTCGGCACGGTCTTCCCGGCCGAGGGCGCGCCGGTCTTCCAGCGCCATCTCTTCGAAGACATGGAGAAGATGTACGGCGGCAAATGGGATTTCGAAAAGGATCCCATCAAGCATGCCCGCAAGATGATCGCCCACATCGACGCCAAGCGCAAGGCGCTGGGCATCGACAAAGCCCGCGAACGGGTCCTGATGGATATGGCCGATCGCCAGGCCATTGAAGGTTAACCCTTATTCGTTAACGCTTTATATCCTCAACGAAGGAGGAACGCATGTCCAAGCTAGTCGCATTCGCCGCCATTCAGGGTGGTTATAATATTGTTTCCAAAGTCGAAGGTGATTACAAAAAGGCCCTGGAAACGTTCAACGCGGACACCCAGGTCGGCTTCCCGAACACGGCCTATTACCTGCCCGTGATCTATTCGCTCCTGGGGATCAAGGTCGAAACCCTGGAAGACATCCAGCAGGTCCTGGACTTCTGCCGCAAGATCCTGCCTCCGCATGTGAAGTCCCGCAATCACCTGCCTTACCTCGGCCCCCTTCTGGACGCCGGGATGGCATCCCTCCTGGCTTTCGAGATCAAGGAAGCCCTGCGCTACCTCAACGATCCGGATTTCTACCACGTCTCCGAGGAATGCGATCCGGATAACGGCAAACTCTGGCTGGGTGCGGCCGAAGACACGGTCTTCCGTAAACGCGGCGTCGAGTTCGTGGACGGCTCGGCCCCCGGTTTCGCGGCCATCGTCGGCGCCTGCCCCTCACCGGAAATCGCCAAGGAGATCATCGAGGAATACCAGAAACGCAGCATCTATGTCTTCCTGGCGGCCGGCCACAACGGCACCAGCGTGGCCGAACAACTGGTGGAAGCCGGGGTCCAGGTGGGCTGGAACACCAAGATCGTGCCTTTCGGCCCGGACATCTCCTCGGCCATCTTCGCACTGGGCTTTGCCAACCGCGCGGCCATGGCCTTCGGCGGGGTTCAGCCCGGCGACTACAAGAAAATGCTGCTTTACAACAAGAATCGCATTTTCGCCTTCGTGAACGCCTTCGGCGACGTGGGCACCGAGTGGGGTGCGGCTGCGGCCGGCTGCGTCAACTGGGGTTTCCCGACCCTGGCCGACACGGACATCCCCGAGATTCTGCCGACGGGTGTTTGCACCTACGAACACGTCATCGCCAACGTGCCGCATGAGGATATCGTCCAGAAGTCGGTGGAGACCCGTGGTCTCAAGGTCACCGTTTCGGACATCGAGATTCCCTGCAACTTCGGCCCGGCCTACGAGGGCGAGCGCGTACGCGGCGCCGATCTCTTCACCCAGATGGGCGGCGGCAAGACCCAGGCCACCGAGCTGGTGAAGATGGCCGAAATGAACGACATCGAAGACGGCAAGGTGGACGTGGTCGGCCCCGACATCGGTGATGTCAAAGAGGGCGACACCCTGCCGCTGGGTATTTACGTCCAGGTGGCCGGCCGTGAAATGCAGACCGATTTCGAGCCCATCCTGGAGCGCCAGATCCACCACCTGGTGAACTACATCCAGGGCGTCATGCACATGGGCCAGCGCGACATCGCCTGGATCCGCGTGAGCAAGGCCGCCGTGGAGAAGGGCTTCACCATCAAGGACATCGGGGTCGTGCTGCACGCCAAGTTCCACCAGGACTTCGGCGCCATCCTGGACAAGGTCCAGGTGACCCTCTACACCAAGAGCGAAGACGTGGATCCGCTGACCGAAAGGGCCCGGGGCGAGTACAGGACCCGCGACGAGCGTGTCGACAAGATGACCGACGAGGATGTGGAGATCTTCTACTCCTGCACCCTGTGCCAGTCGTTCGCCCCCAGCCATGTCTGTGCCGTCAGCCCTGAGCGCACCGGCCTCTGCGGCGCCTACAACTGGATGGACTGTCGGGCCTCCTACCAGATCAACCCCACTGGCCCCAACCAGCCCATCGAGAAGGGTGAAGTCCTGGATGCCAAGCTGGGGATGTTCAAGGGCGTCAACGACTTCGTCAACAAGGCCTCCCGCGGCGCCATCACGCAGTATAACTTCTACTCCATGGTGAACGAACCCATGACCACCTGCGGGTGTTGCGAGTGCATCGCGGCCATGCTGCCGTCCTGCAACGGCGTCATGACGGTCAACCGCGAGTACACCGGTGAGACCCCCTGCGGGATGAAGTTCACCACCCTGGCTGGTGTGATGGGCGGCGGGGCCTCCTCACCGGGTTTCGTGGGCCACTCCAAGTACAACATCACCCAGCGCAAGTTCATCATGGGTGACGGCGGCCTCCTGCGGATGGTCTGGATGCCCAAAGTCCTCAAGGACGAAATCCGGGAGCGCCTGATTGCCCGCGGCGAAGAGCTGGGCCACCCGGATCTGGTCGACAAGATCGCCGATGAGACGGTCGGGCTGACCGAAGAGGAGATCCTGCCCTTCCTCGAGGAAAAGGGTCATCCGGCGCTGTCCATGCCGCCGCTGATCGGCGGCTGATCCGGTTAACCGGTGTGCGGGGCGCTGGGCCATCCACGCCCCGCACGGTCACGAGTGAACACGCAATGGTTCGATTCGCACCCGTGCGATCGTATGCATACCCAAGGAGAGAATTATGGCATTAACCGGTATTCAGATTTTCAAACTGCTGCCGAAGACCAACTGCAAGGAGTGCGGTGTTCCCACCTGTCTCGCGTTTGCCATGAACCTTGCTTCCGGGAAAGCGGAGCTGGACAGCTGCCCCTATGTTTCCGACGAGGCCCGTGAACAACTGGCCGAGGCATCCGCGCCGCCGATCCGTCCGGTGGTGCTGGGGGCTGGTGTGCGCAAGGCCACCGTAGGCGGGGAAACGGTCCTTTACCGCCACGAGAAGACGTTCTACAATCAGACCACGATAGCAGCGCTGCTGTCTTCCGATATGAGCGAAGGCGATGTGGCCGCCAAGCTGAAGGAATGGAATGCGCTGCAGTATGAGCGCGTGGGGCTCAACCTGCGGCCCGAACTCGTGGCTCTGAAGGACGCCGGCGGCGATGCCGCCGCTTTTGGTGCCCGGGCCAAGCAGATTGCCGAAACCTCCGAGTTCAACCTGATCCTGATGAGCGAGAGCGCCGACGTCATGCAGGCCGGTGTGGAAGCCTGCGCCTTCAAGCGTCCGCTGATCTACGCCGCCACCGATGCCACGGCGGACGCCTTCGGCGAGCTGGCCAAGGCCAACGACCTGCCGCTGGCCGTCAAGGCCGATTCGGTGGAGGCGCTTGTCCCCCTGACCACCAAGCTCACCGAAATGGGACTCAAGGACCTGGTGCTCGACCCTGGTTCGCGCGACGTGCGCCAGTCCCTGGACGACATGGTCGCCATCCGTCGTGCGGCCCTGAAAGACCTCAAACGCGAGGTGGGTTTCCCCACCATCACCTTCCCCTGCGAAATGGCCTCCAACCTGGACATGGAAACCCTTATCGCCGGTCAGTTCATCGCCAAGTACGGCAGCATCGTGGTGCTCTCCGACTTCACCGGGGAAAGCCTGTTCCCGCTGCTGCTCGAGCGCCTGAACATCTACACCGACCCGCAGCGGCCCATGACGGTGACCGAGGGGATCTTCGAGATCAACAACCCGGACGAGAGTTCCCCTGTCATGGTGACCACGAACTTTGCCCTGACCTACTTCATCGTTTCGGGTGAAATCGAGGCCAGCAAGGTGCCGGCCTGGCTGCTGATCAAGGACGCCGAAGGCCTTTCCGTCCTCACGGCCTGGGCGGCCGGTAAATTCGCGGGCGACGATGTGGGCATGTTCGTCAAAAAATCCGGCATTGCCGACAAGGTCAAACACCAGGAATTGATCATCCCTGGCTACGCCGCGGCCATCGCCGGTGACGTGGAAGAGGAACTTCCCGGCTGGACCATCACGGTCGGTCCGCGGGAAGCGGCGCATATACCGGGCTTCCTTCGCGGGAAATAGACTAAATAATTCCGGTGGCGCGTGTGCGGGTGCCGCCAACGGCGCCTGCTGACGCCCGGTCGCACCCGACATCACGCCGGCCGGAAATGACGAGAAAAAGAGGGAGGTTCTATGTTACTCATCGGTGAAAGTTTGAACGTTATTTCGACCAAAATCGGCAGGGCCTTCAAGGAGCGGGATCCCAAGCCCATCCAGGAGGAGGCCCTGTTCCAGCGTGAAAAGGGTATGGATTTCATCGACATCAACCTGGGGCCGGCCAAAAAGGAAGGTGTCGAGCTGATGCCCTGGGTGGTGCAGACCGTTCAGGAAGTGGTGGACGATGTGCCCCTGGCGCTGGACACATCCAACATCGATGCCATCGAGGCGTCTCTGAAGGTTATCAAACCCGTTGCCAGCGGCATGTCGCACATCGTCAATTCGATCATGGTACGCCCCGAACGCTATGAGCGCATGGTGCCCATGACCGCCGACGCCGGGGCCGATTTCATCGCCCTGATGTGGGGACCCGAAGGCCTGCCACGGGACGAGAACGAGCGCGCCGCCCTGTGTGTCGAGCTGCTCTATTTTGCCAACGAAGCCGGTATTCCCAACGAAAAAATCTGGGTGGACGGGATCGTGACCCCGGTCAACATCCAGCAGCCCCAGGCCATCAGCCTGATGGAATTCCAGAAAATGCTGCCGGACATGTCACCCGGCGCCCGCAGCACCTGCGGCTTGTCCAATATCTCCAATGGGCCGCCGGACCACCTGCGTCCCATTCTCAACCAGACCTACATGGTCATGCTGGAGAAATGCGGGATGGAATCCGTGATCGCCGATCCGCTGGACGACCAGCTGATCGCCATCGCCAAGGGGCAGCGTCAGGATATCGTCGACCTGATCTACGGCATGCTCGACGGCGTGGAGCCGGATGTGGGCTCCCTGTCCAAGGAAATGCTCGACTACAAGAAGACCGTGGACGTCATCATGGGCAAAACCCTCTATTCCGACTCCTGGCTGGAGGTTTAATCTACAGGTACCAATCGGGAAACACCATAGAAGCCCTTCCTGCGGGAAGGGCTTTTTTTTTCCCCGTCGGCGCTTTCGCCTGAAAGCGCGCGTTGCACCGGGCCCGCTGTTGTGGCGCCGGTGGGTACCGGACGGAAATGGGCGCTGGCTTGCAAATGATACCGGGCTGTGGTAAGCCCAAGGCAATAAAAACTATTGTATTACTTATAAATTTCAATGTGTTGTGGGATTTGCCCGTTTGCGGCTGCGGATGCCGATCCAGCGGGCGGGAATGCGTCGTGGCGAATCCGGCACGAAGCCGGCATCACCTGGGACACCCGGCGGGCGCTAGTCTGCCGATGCGTTGCGCGACGCGATCAGGAGGAGGGGCATGATCCGCTCCAAAGCGCTGGAAGTCAATATCGCCGATCATCATGTCGAAGTGGAGATCGACAGCCGCTTCGAGGTGCTGCAGCGCGTCATGGCGCCCTACTTCGGCTTGCAGGAAGGGCTGACCACTTTTCTGAAAGAGCTTTCGCACCCTTACAAGAACTGGCATTTTATCGTCAAGGAAGCGCGGGTCTACTCGCTGGACTATTTTCATCTGCTCAAAACCCACGACGACGGGCCGGACGCCGCCTGGCTGTTTGCGGACATCTATCTGCGCGCCATCGAATCCACCAACAGCGGGGAGGTGCGCGCCGATGCCGCAGACAATCTGCTTCTGTTCCTGATCAAGATTCTGAAAGATGCCGGTGAGACGATCGAACGTTTCGTGCCGCCGCTGGATCAGAGCTTTGCCTATCTTCAACGCTGCGAATCCCGTATCTTCGCCCTCTTTCTGAAAAGCTATTACCAACTCAACCGCCTGGGAGAGGCGGTCCAGACCAGCACCAACGGTGACGCGGCGCACTTCGAGCATTTGAATCACCTGCTGATCCGCTTTTATCGGTCGACCTACGACTACTGGCTGGGCGAGGAGGACCCTCAGCAGTGGTTCGAAAAGGAGGCGGGCGATTTCAAGCCGGACGCGCCCCTGGAGGCGATTTTTGAAACCATTTCGCATGCCGCCCTGAAGCGGCACGCCCGGCGGCTGGATGAAATCCTCGCGCGCGAAAAACAAGGGGCACCCGATATCCTCGCGGCCCTGCTCGCTCTGCCCGGCTTCAACCAGATCGTCACCAGCCATCGGGAAATACCCGGAAAGCTGTTGGCCATCGACCCGGACGGCGGCCGCGGCAATCTCTACCGCCTGTTGTTTCTCTTCTACCAAATGAACCTTTCGGGACTTTCGATCATTCACGAGGAGGCCCTGCGCGATATCAACCGCACCCTGACCTGGATCATCGAGAACGAAAAGCCCTGGAACATCCGCAAGCTGATTGGCAAGACCTTTTCGATTCTGAAAGCGCGGGCATCCGTTTTCCCGACCACCGCCCTGAACTGCGTGCTCAACATGGGCAAGGGGGTTTACCGCACCCAGGACATCGATTTCATCAATTTTTTCATCGATCGCGTCATCGAACTCGGGTTTCAGGCACCCAATATCGGCGGTGTCGGCAACGACTGGCAGATCAAAGTCAACAGCGCCCACCTGCAGAATATCCGCACTTGGCTCGAATTGATCGAGCTGAGCCCCAAACACTCCACGCGACTGATGTCCTATTTGATTATCCACATCTCCCTGTGCGGTGTCTTTATCAAGGATACGGATCTATTCCCACGGGACATCACCCGTTTTTTAAACAGCGGCGTCGAGCCGGTCTACAACATCGCCAAGCAGCTGGCGCGGCTTTTTCCAGTCTACTTCAACGACATCGGCGCCGAGGGACGTCTGCGGGACATTTCCACCCAACTGGATGAAATCAATCACCGCAAGGACGTCTTGCTGCATTTTCTGCGCAAACAATGCCATGTCGAAAGCAGCAATCGCATCATTAACTTCATGGAGTCCGTGCTTCACTTCTGGCAAACCCGCGAGATCGATCCCCTGCTGACCTACCTGCCCCCCAATATTTTCAGCCAGATCGAACCCCAGGGGCAATATATCGACGGCGTACACGCGGTGATGCAACGCCTGCGGGCGGAAGGTCTGGAGCAGTTGGACCAGTTGCTGCACGCCGACGCCGATACGTTCGAGCGAACGCTGGACACGTTCGCCGACCTGCCATCCGTGGATTGCCAGCGGGTGCTTTTGGCCGTGCGCCTCTACAAGCTCCTGAACCAGAAATACAAGATCGGGTTCACCGAACTGGCCGGCTATATCGCCCAGCTCAAGACCGAGGGCTTTCCCGAACTGGACGAACTGGAAGCGATGCTGGAAGAACCCCGGACACATGCCAAGCTGGAGCGGCTGCTGGGCTTCGAAGAAAAACTCAAGCGCATCGTGCTGGCCTCGGAGGTCTTCGAGATCCGGGAAGATATCTACAAAAAGCGTCATTTCACCATCGATATCCCGTCGATGTACGGCAGTTACCACGAGATGAAATTCAACGCCCTGGGGCTGAGTTTTCGGCTCGAGGCCCTCACCAACGTCTTGCTCGAGAAACTGATTCATCGCATCGATCTGAATCTGATCACGCGGGCCACGTTCTACCATATCTACGACCTGCTGCTGCTGTTCAACCGGGCGCTGCGGTTGGATGGCATTTCTTCCAAGGAGTTCGAGCGTCAGCTGGAGATGCTTTCCCATGCCCTGGAGGCCAGGGGGTTTACATTCACCCAGTACCTCGACATTTTCAAAGGCTTTGCCCGGGCCGTCAAGAATATCATCAGTGATTACTTCCACAATATTCACGAGGAGAACCTCAATCGCATCATTGCGCGGACGCCGCCCCAGCACCTGCTGCCCAAATATCAGCCGGCCGAGGACGAACCGCACGACGAGCGCATGCTTCACCGCCTGTCCGAAATCTTCTTCCGTGACCTGATTTCCCTGGCCCTGGGATTGCGGCAACTGGATTTGTTTCTGAGCCGGATTCTGAACACGCTCTTCCACCAGTCGGCCCAGATCCCCAAAAGCAGTCTGCACAGCCTGCTGAACTACGATCCCCAGCGGGCGATGACCTCGCTCGTGGCCCCCAACCCCAAAGTGGACGGCATCAACTTCCTGGGCAACAAGGGGCTCAACATGATGAAGCTCAAAAGCTTCGGATTCCCGGTGCCGCCCGGCTTCATCGTGACCACCGAGGTCTTTCGCTGCCGCGAGGTCATCGAATCCTATGCCGCCGCCGAAGAGAACTTTCGCGACCAGATCGCACAGAACATCGGCATTCTCGAGAAGTACACCGGCAAGCAATACGGCGACCCCCGCAACCCCCTGATGCTCTCCGTGCGCAGCGGCTCCTCCATATCCCAGCCCGGCATGATGGACACCTTCCTGGACGTGGGCATGAACGAGGCCATTGCCGAGGGGCTGGGGGCGCGGGCGGACAACGCCTGGTTCGCCTGGGACAACTACCGGCGTTTTCTGCAGTGCTGGGGCATGTCTTTCGATCTGGAGCGCAACGACTTCGATGCCATCATCAGCGATTTCAAAATACGCCACGGGATACCCCTGAAGCGGGGCTTCAGCGGTGAGCAGATGAAACAGGTGGCGCTGGCCTACAAGGAGATGGTGCGCTCGGCCGGCATCGAAGTCCCGGAAGATCCCTTCGAGCAGCTGGTGCTGACCATCATGCGGGTCCTGGAATCCTGGGAGTCGGCCAAGGCCAAGACCTACCGCAAGATCATGGGGATCTCGGATGACTGGGGTACGGCCGTCACGATCCAGCAGATGGTCTTCGGCAACATCTCCCAGAATTCAGGCTCGGGGGTGATATTTACGCACAATCCCCGCTGGTCGGGCGATACGCTCAGGCTGTGGGGCGACTTCACGATCGAGAACCAGGGCGAAGACGTGGTTTCGGGCCTGGTGACCACCCTGCCGATATCCGTGATTCAGCAGGAAACGGAGATGCGGGACACGGATATTACGCTGGAAACGCATTTCCCCGAGGTTTACGCGACCCTGAAGCGCTTCGCCCAGGACATCGTCTATCACCGCGGGTGGAGCCCCCAGGAGATGGAGTTTACCTTCGAGGGGGCGGCCGCCAGCGATCTCTATCTTCTGCAGAGCCGCAACATGGCCATTCGCGAACGCAAGAAATACATGACGTTCGACCACCAGGACCTGATGGAGCGCAAACCCATCGGCCACGGTATCGGCGTCAGCGGCGGGGCCATGAACGGCCGCCTGGTCTTCACCCTGGATGAGATCGACCGCTGGCGCAGCCGGGAGCCCGACACGGCCCTCATCCTGGCGCGGGCCGACACGGTGCCGGACGATATTCGCGAGATCTACGCCGCCGACGGTCTGCTCACCGCCCGGGGGGGGTTGACGTCGCATGCCGCCGTGGTGGCCCATCGCCTGGGCCGCACCGGTGTCGTGGGTTGCGGGGAGCTCGTGTGCAATGAGAAGGAGAAGACCTGCCGGTTCGATGACATCGTGGTTGAATCCGGGGACTTCATCAGCATCGACGGACAAGAGGGGACGGTTTACAGCGGGCGCGTGAAGGTGAAAGAGGCCTGACCGCCGTCACAGGCTCCGCAGCGGCGAGAAACGTGCCGCTCAACCGTCGCCGCCGGCTGCGGCGCCATAGATGCAGGGCCTGCAGTGCGTATCGAACGAATTCAAACAGGGGAGAGCATCCATGCAACATCCGGCAACGCCTGGTGCGGGCCAAACGCTCGGGGTCAATGGGTTCGGCCGTATCGGCAAGCTTACCGTCTGGCATCACATCGCCCGCAAATACTTTCAGGAAATCGTGGTCAACATCGGCCGCGAGGCCGGGCAGTCCATGGCCGACATTGCCCATTACCTCGAGCGGGACTCATCCTACGGCATGCTACCGCAATATCTTTACGGCCACCGGGCCAAGCCGGTGATCACCGCTGTGGACGAGGCCGCCAACGCCCTGAACGTCGACGGGGTCACCGTTCGATTTCTCAAGGATCATCGCCGTCCGGCCGAGATCCAATGGCGGGCCAACAACGTCACCCTGGTGGTCGACACCACCGGGCGCTTCCTCGATCCCACCCTCCCCGGAAATGATCCGGCCGGCGCCCTGCGCGGCCATCTCGACGCCGGGGCCGAAAAGGTCATCGCCTCGGCGCCCTTCAAGATCAAGGACAAGGGCCAGGCCATGCCGGAGGATGCCGTGACGACCGTTATGGGGATCAACGCCAACGACTACGACCCCCGCCGGCACCGGTTGATCTCCAACGCCTCCTGTACGACCACCTGCCTGGCGCACATGGTGAAACCGCTGTTGAACCATTTCGGCCCCAAACGGATCCTTTCGGCCTCCATGGCCACGGTGCACGCCGCCACCGGCTCCCAGGCCGTGCTGGACCGCCTGCCCAAATCCGGGGTCAAGGATCTGCGCAAGAACCGCAGCATCATGAACAACATCATCCTCACCACGACCGGGGCGGCCAATGCCCTGCGGCTGGTCATACCGGAAATGGAGGAGATCGGGTTCATCGCCGAATCCGTGCGTATTCCCACGGCTACCGGCTCGCTGATCATTCTGGTGCTCGATCTCCAGGAAGAACTTGAAGGCGACCCCATTCGAAGGGGTGTGATCAATGCCATTTACAGTCAGGCGGCCGAAATGGACCCCAACGGCTACCTGCATTTCACCGAAAAGCAGAACGTTTCGGGCGATATCGTCGGATTTCCGCGCGCCGCCACCATCATCGAAGGGCATGAAACCCACACCCGCACGGCCGAGGTCACGCTGGACCTCGGTCGCATTCCCGGCCTGCCGGACGACGTGCGTGCCGGCCTTCAGGACCGCGTCTACCGGATACCCATCACCCAGGCGGTGATTTACGGTTGGTACGACAACGAAATGGGCAGCTACGTGAACATGCTGGGTGATCGCACGGTCAGCGTGGCCGAGGACATGGCCTAGCGGACCCGGATTAGATCGATCCCCCTGCCGGCAGGGCGACCGACAGAACTGCGCATTCGGCATGGCGGATGACCCGGTCGGTGGTCGAGCCGATGAACATGGTGTCGAGCATGCCGTGTCCCCTCGATCCCAACACGATCAGGTCGATGGCCGCCTGCCGGGCGTATGCCCGCAGTTCGTCATAAGGCCGCCCCTCGCGCAGCTCTGTCGTCGTCTGGCACCAGTGGCGGGCATCTGCAGGGATCAGGGTGTCGATTTTTTCCTGAATGAAGGTTTTGATGGCGGCCGTCGAGGAACGCCGGTGTTCAAGCACCGGTTTGAGCAACTCGGTGTAGGTCGGCATTTCAATGACGTGGACGAGGTGCAGTTCGGCTTCGAATTCCTGGGCCAGGCTGAGGGCGTGCTGCAAGGCCAGCTCGGCGTCGGGGCTGAAATCGCATCCGACCAGGATGCGCTTGAAGTGCCACGCGGCGGAGGTTGACGCCTGGTGGGCGTCCGGCGGCCCCCCGCGAATAACCAGCAGAGGGCATGCAAGGGTGCGCATCAGTTTTTCGGTGACGGACCCCAGCAGCAGACGCTTCAGTCCCCTGCGGCCGTGGGTGGCGGCCACCACCAGATGGGCCCCGTCCTCGCGGGCGATGCGGTTGATTTCATCGGCGGGTTGGCCCACGCAGATTCGCGGCTCCCACGGCACCGCCTGATCGGCCATGGCGGCATCGATGTGTTCGCGGGCGTATTCGAGGTTGCGATTCAAATGCTCTTCCGGCGCCAAATAGGCTTCGCCGTACATGGAGGGGGTCGGAAGATCGACGACGTGGCAGACGAGCAATCGCGATTCGAATTCCCGCGCCAGGGCGACGCTGTGTTGGAGGGTCAGGTGAGCGTTGTCGGAAAGGTCGGTGGCGCAGACGATGGTTTGATACTGAATTCGCATCCGGACCTCCTTGGTAAAAGGTGGTTGGATGGTGCCCCGCCCGCCCGCGGGATTTCATTGTCAACGCTTGCAGACCGACGTTCAGGCACGCTGCGTATCATCTAAAACATAAGAAGAGACCTGGGGGACTGTCAAATGCGAAATTGAAGGTAGCAGGCAGGCCGGACAGCCGACAACCCCGCTTAAGCCATTGACACACTTTGTCCCGCAGGGCATTCTGAGCGCTTCTGTGGCCCGGCCGAACTTCGGGGTGCGCCGGTTACCGTTGTTGAAGGTCATCTCAGCGTTGCATGCAGAAGAATATCTCAAGAGACACGAGTGGAAAGGAAAAAAGTCATGCCAGCGAGTTTGCGTGTTCTGATTGTCGGTGGTGTCGCCTGCGGTCCCAAGACAGCGGCCCGTCTGAAGCGCATCATGCCGGAAGCCGAAATCACCATGGTCGAAAAAGGGGCAATGGTATCCTACGGCGCCTGCGGCCTGCCCTATTATGTCGAAGGGACCTTCGCGAATATCAATGCCCTGACCCATACGCCGGCGGGGGTGTCGCGCACGCCGGATTTCTTCCGGACCTGGAAAGGCTTTCAAACCCTGACCCGCACCGAGGCCATGGCCATCGATCGTGAAGCCAAACAGGTTCATGTTCGGTGCCTGGATACCGTTGAGGAGAAAAAGCTGCCCTACGACAAACTTGTCCTGGCCACCGGTGGTGAGGCTTTTCGGCCCCCGATCCCCGGCATCGATCTGGAGCATGTCTGGTTCATGAGCCATCCGGACGACGCCGCCAGCCTGGTGGAGGTCGTCGAACAGAAGGGGCTTGAAAAGGCGGTCCTCGTAGGGGCCGGATTCATCGGCCTGGAAATGGCGGAAGCCCTGGTCAACAAGGGCCTGGATGTCACCATGGTGGAAATGATGGATCAGATCATGCCCGGTGTGATCGATGAAGATATCGCCCGCATGTCCCAGATTCATCTGGAAGACAACGATGTCGAGCTCGTATTGGGAGAACGGGTGACGGCGCTCGAGGGCGACGGACAGGTCCGGCGCGTGGTCACCGATCGCCAGTCCATCGAAGCCGATCTGGTGGTGATCGGCGTGGGCACCCGGCCCAACGACCGCCTGGCCCGGGAAGCCGGCCTGGACTGCGACGGGGGGGTCATCGTCAACGCCAACGGTCAGACCAGCGATCCCGACATCTATGCCGGTGGGGACTGCGTGCGCAATCAATTTGTCCACCGCCTGGTGGACGAGCGCCTCTTCGTGCCGCTGGGCTCGACCGCCAATAAGCATGGCCGGGTGATCGCCAATCATATCGCCGGGCGGCCGACGCCCTTCAGCGGCATCGGCTGTTCCAGCATCGTGCGGGCGTTTGATTTCACCATCGGCCGCACCGGTGTCACCGAAACCATGGCCCGCCGTTTGAACATCGACTATGCGGTGACGACTTGGTCGGGTCAGGACAAGCCGCATTACATGGAGGGCAGCCGCTTGTTCGCCATAAAAATGCTGGCCTCGCGGCGCGATCGCCAGGTGCTGGGGGTTCAGGTGGCCGGGACGGGTGACGGGGCCAAGCGGCTGGATGCGGCGGCCTGCGCCATTTATTTCGGGGCCACCCTGGACCAGTTGGCCGACGTCGATTTCGGCTACGCCCCGCCCTACAGCCCGCCCATCGATCCGCTGGCGGTCTGCGCCCATGTCTTGACCAACAAACTCGATGGGCTGGCCGACGGTATCGGGCCGCTGCAGGCCAAGGCGCAGATGGACGCCGGGGGCTGTCTGCTGCTGGATGTGCGTCTTGAGGACGAGGCCAAAATGGAGTGGATTCCCCATACCGACAGGGTTCACATCCCCCTGGGCCAATTGCGTGAGCGCTTCAACGAATTGCCGCGCGACACGCCCATCCTGACGTACTGCAAGGTCAGCATGCGTGGTTACGAGGCCCAGCGGATATTGAACGCCGAGGGGTTTGACAACGTGCGCTTCATCGAGGGCGGGGTTGCCGCCTGGCCGTTCGAAACCGACATGCCCGGGCTGTGATGACCCTCTTGCCGGGGGAGGGAGGTATTGCGGCTATTCGATGCGACGCCGCCGGCGGAGCGCGGGCACTTCGTTAAAACCCAGCAGGCTGCCGATTTTCTCGGATAGCTGCAGGATGCTGTACGGTTTGGAGATAAACCCCAGACAACCCTTGGCGACGATCTCTTCGGCCTGTCTGTTGAAACCATAGCCGCTGGTCAGCAGGACGCGCACATCGGGATCGATCGACTGCAGACGATCGAAGGTCTCCCCGCCATCCATACCCGGCATGACAACGTCCAGGATGACCAGGTCCACGGCCGTCCGGTGTTCCCCGTAGATCTCCACGGCGGCCGATCCGGACGGCGCCTCGATGACCTTGTAGCCCAGTTCGCTCAGCCATTCCCGCGTGATTTCGGTGATGAATTTTTCGTCGTCCACCACCAGAATCGTCCCTGTGCCGAGGATCGGTTCCTGATGGATGTCCTGGTCCCGTTCCGCCGGCACCTCGGTGGCCGGTAAAAAGATGCTGAATTGCGACCCCCGCCTCAAACGGCTGGTGACCTTGAAGAAGCCGCCGTGGTTTTTGATGATCCCGTAGGCCGAGGACAGCCCCAGACCGGTGCCGCGGCCCCTTTCCTTGGTGGTGAAAAAAGGCGTAAAAATTTTCTGCCGGGTGATTTCATCCATGCCGATGCCCGTGTCGATGACCCGGGCTTCGACGTATTGGCCCGGTTTCATGCCAAAGGGGTGGACCGTCTGGCGATTCAACTTGACGTTGCGGGTGGTCAGGATAAGCTCGCCTCCGCCCGGCATGGCCTGCCAGGCATTGACATATAGGTTGATCAGGACCTGCTCGATCTGTCCGCTGTCCACATTGACGTTCCAGGACGCCTTGAGGCCGGAGAGGTCGATCTGGATCTCTTTTTTGGTGCGCCCGAACATCCGGGCGGTTTTGTGGATCAGGAAATTCAGGTCCGAAATACGGGTGGAACGCGGCTTGGTGCGGGCAAAATCGAGCAACTGACGCGTCAGCCCCGCGCCGTTTTGGATATACTGCTCGACATTCCTGAGCTTCTGGTCCAGCGGGTGCCGATTGGGAAGGCGCATGCGCACGAGCGAGACATTACCCTGCATGCCCATGAGGATATTGTTGAAGTCATGGGCGATGCCGCCGGCCAGGGTGCCGATGGCCTCCATGCGCTGGGCATGATAGAGCTGGCGCTCTAATTCCTTGAGTTCGGCCTCCGCCCGTTTGCGCTGGGTGATGTCCCGCAGCATTCCCCGGAAGCCGAGCGGCTTGGCATCGCGGTTGCGCACCAGCGAGGCCGAGATTTCCAGAATGACTTTCTGGTTGCCCCGGACCGCCTGGAAGTCCTGGTTGGCAACTGGCATGCCCGTCCGGAAGACCCGGTTGAAAATGCGAAAAAGCAGCCGTGCCGTGCGCCGCGAGGTGTAGTTCCTGAAATTGGTGAACAGCAGCCGGGATTTTGAAAAGCCGGCAATGCGGCACAGGGGGGTATTGACGAACGTCAGGTTGCCCTTCAGGTCGACTTCGAAATACCCTTCTTCGATGTTCTCGATGATGGTCTGGTGCTTGATCTCGCTGTCGCGAAAGGCATCTTCCGCCTTTTTGCGGCCGGTGATATCCACCATGACGCAACGCAGTCCATTGAAAACGCCGTCGGTGACGTTGGGTCGATTGAACGCCTTGACCCAGCAGAATTGATGGCGCTTGTGGCGAATGCGGTATTCGGTCGCCTTGAGTTGTCCGGCGACGATTTTGGGATAAATCTTCTTCAGGTGCTTGCGGTCATCCGGAAAGATCAGGTCGATAAAGGGGAGGCCGACGCATTCGTCCGGGCGAAATCCGGTATAGGCGTGAATACTGGGGCTTACATAGACGACGATGCCATTTTTGTTGGTTGCGAAGATGACGGCATTGATATCTTCGACCAGATAGCGGAATTTTTCGCGGTCTTTGAGTGTTTTATGAAGCAGGGCCAGGGCCTCATTGAGCCGATGCTCACCGGCGCGGCGCCTGCTGCGCTCTTCCTCCAAGGCGCGCTGAAGATTCTTAATTTGGCGTGCCTCACCGTCCATGGCCGCTGGATATCCTTAACTGGTGGCGCTCAACCGCTTGGTCGCCGTCTGGCATTTATTTCAAAGTCTAATATGACGGTGGATATTTTTCAATAGGTTCAGCATGTTTCACCGGAATACCGTCATCGGCCGCTCTTTGATCGGCTTGCGCGTAG
>JASJCV010000220.1 GCA_030065275.1 Desulfobacterales bacterium
CTTCGGCCAGCGTGCTGCCGCTCTCGACGCTGTCTTTGACCTTTTTAAGCATTTTTTTGAATGTCACGTTTTCCTGCTGACTGTGGAGGATATCCAGGCACTGGATGATGGGCAGGCCGGCGTCGATCATGGTCGAAAATTGTCGGCAGAATAGAATCACGTCCTTCTGTTTCACGCCAGGCTGCATAAAGCTGACATTCTCAAAAAGATCTTTGGGCTTCTTTTTTATGCGCGTGGGGGTGATCTTGATGCGGGTCAGATGGCTCCGAACGGCATCTTCACTCGAGGCGTCCATTTCCCCTTTTTGTGTTTCGCCTTTCCTGTTTTTTCCCACCCAAAGGTAGACAGGCATTTTTCAATCCTCCTCATTCCGTTTGGAAGCCAGCTGGTGCGAATCGCTACGTGTCGGCGTTGTCACTTGTCATCGGCGGCAAATAAAGCCTTAATGGTTGCTGATGCCCGAGAAAACCAGCAATTATGCGGCCGCGCCTGCCGCACAACCGAAGTGGTTCCCATGTCTAAACGATTATCGGCTTAAAGTACTAAAATAATAAATTTTTATGGTAAATGTCAATTCTAACCGCTTATTTCTTCAACTTCCCTGGCGTTACAGCTTGGGCTACAAGCCCTTGGGCGCAGAAGTCTTAGCCAGGATCGAAGGCGCCGTGATCAATCATATCGGGCGATGCATGGGGCCCATGCGCCCGGGCCGATGGATTCCCTCGGCAAGTCTGCGTCGTAACGGCGCTTGATTCGATGCGATTTCTGTGCCACATTTCATCAATTTCGTCCCCTAATCCTGCCACCGGCCCATCCCCGGAACCCCGCATCACGGGGCCGCTTGAGATGGACGGCGGTATCCAGCGGCCGGGGCTCGAGCCCCTCGTCAACGGCCGAGGCAAGCTGAAAGTTTACCGTGGTAGCGTCCTCCATCAACACGCCGCTCGACGGCCATACCGTCATCACCACCCATATCAACGCGGACTTTGACGCGATGGCCTCGATGCTGGCCGCGCAAAAACTCTACCCTCACGCGGTCGTGGTCTTCCCAGGATCGCAGGAGCGCAATTTAAGAAATTTCTTTATCAAATCGATGGTCTATCTGTTCAACATGACCGACTTGAAAACGCTTGATCTGGCCGCCGTCAAGCAGCTTATTCTCGTGGACACTCGCCAGCGCAACCGGATCGGCAAACTGGCCGACATTCTGTCGAACGAGGATCTCGTGGTCCATGTCTACGACCACCACCCGCCCACCGATCAGGATATCCAGGGGGACTTCGAACTCAACGAGCTGACCGGGGCCAACACGACGCTGCTGGTCGAGTTGATACGACGCCGCAAGATCCGGCTATCCCCGGACGAGGCCACCATCATGTGTCTGGGGATCTACGAAGACACCGGTTCCTTCACCTTCCCCTCAACCACCAGCCGCGATCTTGAAGTGGCGGCCTATCTCGTTTCCCAGGGCGCCAACCTGAACGTCATCGCCAGCCTGATCACCCGTGAAATTACGCCCGATCAGGTCGGGCTGCTCAATGACATGTTTCAGGCCGCTATCCGCCACCACATTCACGGTGTCGAGATCGTCGTTACCAGTGTCGCCAGCCACAACTACATGCCGGACTTCGCCTTTCTGGTGCACAAAATGGTCCGCATGGAGGATATCGACGCCATATTCGCCATCGCCCGTATGGACAACAAGATTCACATTGTCGCCCGCAGCCGGATTCCGGAGGTCAACGCCGCTCAGATCCTTCAACCGTTCGGCGGCGGCGGGCATGCCTATGCCGCGGCGGCCTCCGTCAAACACAAAACCCTGGCCCAGACGGAACACGAGCTCATCGACCTGCTTTATACGTCGGTTAGTCCCCGCCGCCGCGCGACCGATTTCATGTCCGCGCCCGCCATCAGCATCGATCACGCTATCGATTGCGAGCGGGCTCACGAAACACTCAACCGCTACAGCATCAATGCCCTGCTGGTCACGCGCTCCGACGAGGAAACGCCGCGATTAATCGGCTACATCACGCGCCAGGTGATCGAAAAAGCCCTGCACCACAAACTCGCCTCCGCGACGGTCGGCGAATTCATGACCAGCGATATCGCCACGGTGGGTCCCGATGCCGAGCTCGAGGAAATCCAGGAAAAGATCATCGGCAACAAACAGCGTATCCTGCCGGTGCTCGAGAACGGTCACGTCCGGGGCGTCATAACCCGCACCGATCTGCTGAACCTGCTGGTTCGGCGCTATAACCGCAGCGCCAAGCCCGATGCGGACGAAGCCAATCTGACCGTTCACGCGCGCACCCGCGTCGTGGGGAAATTCATGCGCGAACGTTTAGCCGACCGTATCCTCCAGATTCTTGAGGATATCGGCACCACGGCCGAGGAACTCGACCTGAATGCCTATGTCATCGGAGGATTCGTGCGTGATTTGTTCCTCTACCGCCCCAATGAGGACGTGGACATCGTCATCGAAGGCGACGGCATCGCTTTCGCCCGCCGCTATGCCCGCAAGGTGGGCGCGCGGGTCCATACCCATGCCAAATTCGGCACGGCGGTGGTTATTTTCCCCAACGGTTTCAAAGTCGATGTCGCCTCGGCGCGCATGGAGTACTACAAGTTTCCGGCCGCCCTGCCAACGATTGAAATGAGCTCGCTCAAGCTTGATCTCTACCGGCGGGACTTCAGCATCAACACCCTGTGCATCCACTTGAATCCGGCCAAATTCGGAACCCTGATCGATTTTTTCTCGGCCCAGAAGGATCTCAAGGAAAAGACCATCCGCGTGCTGCACAACCTGAGCTTCGTCGAGGACCCGACGCGTGCCTTCCGGGCCATCCGATTTGAGCAGCGTTTCGGTTTTTCGATCGGCAAACTCACGGCCAATCTGATCGCGAATGCCGTTCGCATGGATTTTTTCAAACGCTTAAGCGGCAAACGGGTGTTTACCGAGCTACGGCAGATTCTCTCGGAAGAAAACCCCGGCCCGGCCGTGGCCCGCCTGCGGGATTATGACCTGCTCAAGGTGGTCCACCCCTCGATCGAATTGACCCCCGCGATGACCGGTCTGTTTGCCTCGATTAAAAGGGTCGTCGCCTGGTACGATTTGCTTTTTCTGGAGGAATCCTATATGAAGTGGTCCGTTTATTTCATGGGAATGATCCGTTCCTGTGATCGGGAGACCACCAGGGAAATCTGCCGGCGTTTCGAATTACCCCCCCGTGTGCAGGCTCTATTTACCAAGGGGCGTTTTACGGCTGAACGGCGCCTGAATTCGCTGGAACGAGACCTCCCCCCGGATAACAGCCGCCTCTACCGCAGGCTGGCTGAATTCCGCATCGAAATGATCTTATTCATGATGGCCGCCGCCAAATCGGAAAGGGTGCGCAAGGCGATATCACACTATTGCGTGCATTTGCGGTTCATCCGACCGTTTCTCAGAGGCCGCGATCTCAAGGCGTTGGGGCTGCCGCCCGGACCCCGCTATCGTCAGATCCTGGAGGAACTGCTGGATGCCCGCCTGAACGGCCGGGTCGAGACCCGCGAAGAAGAAGCGGTTCTCGCCCGCCGGCTCATCGGCACGGCCTGACCACAGATGGGAGACCGGAAGCGTTGAAAACCAAGGACACCATTCTGACTGGCATCACCACGACGGGCACGCCCCATATCGGAAACTATGTCGGGGCCATCCGACCGGCCATCCAAGCCAGTCAGCAGGGCGAATCAAGGAGTTTTTACTTCCTGGCCGATTACCACGCCCTGGTGAAATGCCACGACCCCAAGGTACTGCGACAGTCGACCCTGGAAGTGGCCGCCACCTGGCTGGCCCTGGGGCTGGATACCGATCGCTCGATTTTCTATCGCCAAACCGATATCCCTGAAATTCCCGAGTTGACCTGGATACTGACATGCATGACGGCCAAAGGATTGATGAACCGCGCCCATGCCTACAAGGCCGCGGTCCAGGACAACGAAACCCTCAAAGCCAAAGACCCCGACAAGGGCATCAACATGGGCCTTTTCTGCTATCCGGTGCTCATGGCCGCCGACATCCTGATGTTCAAAGCCAACAAAGTGCCGGTGGGCAAGGACCAGATTCAGCACCTTGAAATGGCCCGCGATATTGCCATGCGTTTCAATCATACGTTCGGCGACACGTTTGTGCTGCCCGAAGCGGTCACCGGCGAGAGCACCGCCGTGCTGCAGGGTCTGGACGGACGCAAGATGAGCAAAAGCTACAACAACACGATCCCTCTGTTCGCGCCGGCCAAGCGGCTGCGCAAACTGATCATGAAGATCAAAACCAACTCCCAGGGGCCGGACGAGCCCAAGGATCCGGACAGCTGCACATTGTTCCAGATCTACCGCGCCTTTGCCACACCCGAGGAGACCGCGGCTCTGCGCGATCGCTATGCCCGGGGAATTGGCTGGGGGGAAATGAAACAGATCCTGTTCGAATACCTCGACCGGCTGCTGGAGACCCCCCGGGTCCGCTACGCCGAGCTCATCGCCAATCCGGACCACATCGAAAGTATACTGATCGACGGCGCCCGCAAGGCCCGGGCCTTCAGCCGCCCGTTTCTGGCGGAAGTCCGCCAGGCCGTCGGCGTCCAGGCCGTGCAGTGAACCCAGGGCCCGGATAAAATGGGTTGCGGCCCCCGCGCGGCCGCAGCCATCCGTTTTCAGGACCGCGCCAGGCAGTTATGGCCGGCCCCGGTTTGACAGGCAACCGGATCGATCGAGGGCGTTTGGATGGAAGCCATTCAATCTGATTTCTACCAAGTTCAGCTGGGCGATGTATTCGAAGGCCCGATGGATCTTCTGCTGCATTTGATCAAGAAGAACGAGGTGGAAATCTACGATATTCCGATCGCCCTCATCACCCAGCAATACCTCGACTATTTGGAATGGATGCGGGCCATGAATATTGAATTTGCCGGCGAGTTCATCGTCATGGCGGCGACCCTGGCCCAGATCAAGTCCCGCATGCTGCTGCCGGCCTACGAGGGGGAAGAAGACGGGGAAGAGGATCCGCGCGATGAAATCGCCCGGCCGCTGATCGAATACCTGCAGATGAAATCGGCCGCCGAGCAACTGGCTTCACGGGATATTTTGGGGGACCGCACCTTTATCCGCCCCCTGACCCCGGGGCCGGTCGACACACGCGGTGAAGAGGCGGAAATACGCGTCGGCCTCTTCGAGCTCATCGATGCCTTCCGGCGGATATTGGATGACGTTTCCGGCGAACATCATGTCGATCTTCAAACCGAAACCATCTCCGTGAAGGAGCGCATCAATCAACTCGTGGACCTTTTTGAGCGCAAGCACTCGTTGACCTTCGAAGAACTGTTCGAAGATCAGACGACCAAAAACGATGTCATCGTCACCTTTCTGGCCGTTTTGGAAATGGTCAAACTCAATTTGCTGCGCATCAGCCAGCAGGTCCAAACGAGCGTCATTCGGCTCTTCTACCAATGATGGAAAACCTCAAGCAAATCGTTGAAAGCCTGATTTTCGTTTCCGAAACCCCGCTTTCCGCCGATCGCCTCAAGGCGATCCTGGAGGATGTCGACCGCCGTGATATCCTTCTGGCCCTTGCGGAACTTCGGGGGGAATACGAAGATCGCCAGGGTGGATTCGTACTCCGGGAAATCGCCGGCGGCTTTCAGTTTCGGACCCACCCCGACTGCAGCGAGTGGATCAAAAAACTGCTCAAACCCTCGCCCACGCGTCTGAGCCGCGCCGCCCTCGAAACGCTGGCGATCATCGCCTACAAGCAGCCCATCATCCGGGCCGATATCGAGCATATCCGCGGCGTGGACAGCGGCGGCGTGCTGCGCCTGCTGCTCGAGAGAAAGCTCATTCGCGTTTTGGGCCGCAAAGACATCCCCGGACGACCCATGATTTACGGCACCACCAAGGATTTCCTTGAACTGTTCAACCTCAGGGATCTGGGGGATCTACCCTCCCCCAAAGAAATATCATCTCTGGGCCTGGCCGACAAAGCCGATGAAATCGAACTGGAGGATGCCCGTCAGCTGGCGGCGGCCTCAGCCGCAGCCCCCGCGGGCGATGATGTCTCAATCGAAACAGGTGCGCCGACGGATGTGCTCCCGGCGTCGTCAATCCTCGAGGCATCGCCGGACGCGGCCGATGGCGCGGAGGCCCATCCGGACGAAACCTTTCCCGGTTCGGGAGGGGGGCAGCCATCGATGGCCGCCCCTCGGGAAGAGGATGCCAATGTGTCTCAAAGCGAGACAGAGCCCCCGCCCCCGCCCTCGCCTGATGACGATTCGGACCAGAGCCATACACCGGGATAGCCTGGTAGCCAGGTTCCACCAGCGCCCTGCCGCAGTCTTGGAAGGCATGGTTGTTGCAGATATAACTTATCGAAATAATTTGGATATTTCTTTAAGCCCCCAAAAAAATCACTTGACTTCGTTTAGGCCCGCCGATTATAAAGACCCCTCGGGTTTTACTTTTCGGGATGCGGACCAGGGCACAAGGAGCCTTAATGAACAAATCAGATTTGATGACAGCCCTCAAAGACAAGGATGATCTCAGCCGTCAGGAAGCGGAAAAAATTGTCAACGTTTTCTTCGGCTCGATCGAAGACTCGCTTTGCAACGGGGGGCGTGTGGAAATCAGGGGATTCGGCAGTTTTACGGTCAACACCTACAAATCCTATCTCGGCCGCAATCCCAAAACCGGCGACCAGATCCGCGTCCCAACCAAAAGACTTCCCTTTTTCAAAGTGGGAAAAGAACTCAAGGAACTTGTCGACTATTAAAATATTGGGCGGTTAACTCAGTGGGAGAGTGCTACCTTCACACGGTAGAAGTCACTGGTTCAATCCCAGTACCGCCCACCATATAAAAACGAGGGGTTACGCTTCACGGCGTGGCCCCTTGTTTCGATTTAGGCCCCCATTCGATACGCCCCCTATCACCCAGGTGCGTTGACTCTGGCCGTAGCGTGCTAATGCTTGAATGTCGCCTAAAACCGACCATTAAAATCAAGGAGATTGTGGATTAAAACGTCCAGGCCAAATAAAATGCAAGGGGCATGGAAGGTCGGAGGGTGCAACGTCACGCACACGGACGCTGGCCTACCTGTACCAGCGAATCATGATCTGGTTGGGCGTGCACACAGCCTTGAGTCGATCGACGGTTGACGACCCCGGCCGAAATCGACTAAAAGCAGTTGGCTCGAAGGATCGGACGGCGGCAACCGATCAACATTTGAGTGCCGCACAAGAAGAAGCCCAAGGTATTTACACGAGGACACAGGCCTAAACATGCCGATCTATGAATACGAACATCAGACGACCGATTGCGAACGTGGAAAGATTATTGAGATCCGTCAATCCATCAGCGATCCGGAGTTGAAAACCTGCCCATACTGCAAGGCGCCGGTTCGCAAGATACTCTCACGCTCCAATATCAGCACACCCAAAACCAATACCGAACTCAAGGACCTGGGTTTTACAAAATTGGTCAAACGGGATGACGGGGTCTACGAAAATGTAACGGCCCGCGATGGTGACAGCCGCTTTGTCCACCGGGATCGTCCTGAAACCCTGCCCAATTTGAAAAAGACGATTTCAGACTGACGTGGCGGCCGTGGCCGCATTTCTTCATGCCGGTCACCTGCGGGGTTTTTTACGCGCATTCAAACAATGAGATAATGCAGGCACACGCAGGCTTCATCCAGCGCCTTGAATGCCTTCAAGTCCAATTCGACTTCGATGCCCTCCTCGAATAGGGCGATGCCGGTGCCGAATATCATCGGCGTTATCGTTACGATCAGTTCATCGATCAGGCCGGCCCGCATGAAGATGGAATTGATGCGCGTCCCACCGGCAATCACCACCTCACGAAAGCCTTCGCTTTCCAGTTCGTCGAGCAGCGCCTGCGGCGGCAGGTCCGTGTAAACGAGATTGTCCCAGCGAGATATTCGCCGCGGATCGCGGCTCATGACGATATTCTTCCTGCCCGGCAGCGGTTTGCCGATGGTATCGAATGTCTTGGACCCCATGATCAAAGCACCGGCCGCCTTGGTGATTTCGACGAAAAGACGCTTATCGGCCTTTCCGGTCCAATCCGGAAAATGATCCGAATGCTTGGCGATTTTGCCATCAAGGGTCTGGGCCATCAAAAGAATTGTCTTAATCGCCATTGTTTTCTCCCCCATGACCGCACGGGCGGTCTTCAATTTTTTCCGGACAGGTCCATGTTGTGT